>JAGBXR010000022.1 GCA_017629145.1 Alistipes sp.
GCAGCAGCGTGACCAGCGTGGTCGCCGTCCGGTTCAGGAGAACCCACATCGCATCAACGACGAGATTACAGCGCCTACAGTGCGTGTCGTTGGCGAGAACGTTGAGCCCAACCTTGTGCTTCCTATCAAGGAGGCTATACGCCTTGCAGATGAGATGGAGCTCGATCTGATCGAGATTTCGCCCAAGGCTGATCCTCCAGTATGCCGTATTGCCGACTACCAGAAGTTCCTCTACCAGCAGAAGAAGAAGGCAAAGGAGATCAAGGCAAAGCAGGTTAAGGTTGTTATCAAGGAGATTCGTTTTGGTCCACAGACCGACGACCACGACTACAACTTCAAACTTAAGCACGCCGAGAACTTCCTTAAGGAGGGTGCAAAGGTTAAGGCGTACGTATTCTTCCGTGGTCGCTCTATCGTCTTCAAGGAGCAGGGCGAGATATTGTTGCTTCGCTTTGCCAACGACTTGGAGGAGTTTGGCCGTGTAGAGCTTATGCCAAAGCTCGATGGCAAGAAGATGAATATGATCTTGGCTCCAAAGTCGAAGAAGTAGGCTTTTGCTATGCTTCGGAGAGGCTCCGAGGTAAATGTCGAAGAGGCTGTCAACACGGTTGACAGCCTCTTTTCGTTCTGCGATATTTAGCGAGAGTTACACGCCCTCGATAAGGTGCTCGACAAGAATCTTGATGCCTATGGCAATGAGCACAAGACCGCCCACAATGCCAGCCTTATCGCCTAAGCGTGAGCCGAAGATGCGGCCGAGGTAGATGCCCGATGCCGAGATGATGAGTGTCACAACACCGATGATAAGCACCGCAAACCACACATTCACACTCAGGAAGGCTAACGATATGCCTACGGCCAGAGCGTCGATGCTCGTTGCTACGGCCATAACGAACATTGTGCGGAAGCCAAAGTCGCTCGATGCGTCATCCTCCTCGTCGCCCCATATTGTCTCGCGTATCATATTCAGGCCGATGAGCGCCAGTAGTCCGAAGGCTATCCAGTGGTCGACATTTGTCACTACGCCAGCAAAGCTGCGGCCAAGAAAGTAGCCGACGAGTGGCATCAGAGCCTGAAAGCCTCCAAACCATAGTCCTGCTGTGAGGGCGTGGCGTGGCTCGATGCGGCGTAGCGACAGACCCTTGGCAACCGATACTGCGAAGGCATCCATCGAAAGACCTATCGCTATAAGTACAAGTTCGATAATTCCCATAAAGTGTTGTGGTGTGTTTAGTTGGTGTGTTCAGTGAGGCTTACACCCCTGCAAAAGCCTTTAGCTTGGCAATCTCCTCGGGCCAAAGCTCCTCGTTTGGTGTCTCGAGGATGAGGGGAATGTTGTCGAAGCGGCTATCCTGCATAATGTAGCGGAAGCACTCCCAGCCAATCTCACCTTCGCCGAGTGGTGAGTGGCGGTCTACGTGGCTGCCCAATGGACGCATAGCATCGTTGAGGTGCATACCGCGAAGATAGTCAAAGCCTACGATGCGCTCGAACTCCTCGAATGTCTTGTCGCACGCCTCCTTGGTGCGCAGGTCGTATCCTGCAGCGAACGAGTGGCAGGTGTCGATACATACACCCACGCGGCTCTTATCCTCGACGCGGTCGATGATGTAGGCGAGATGCTCGAAGTCGAAGCCGAGGTTCGAACCCTGACCTGCGGTATTCTCGATTACGGCCGTAACGCCCTGTGTGCGCTCCAGTGCTATATTTATAGACTCGGCAATGCGGTCGAGCGACCCTTCTGTAGATATGCGATTTAGGTGGCTGCCTGGGTGGAAATTGAGGCGGTCGAGACCCAAAAGCTCGCAACGATGCATCTCCTCGAAGAACGACTCTCGCGACTTCTGGAGGCCCTCCTCATCGGGGTGTCCGAGGTTGATAAGGTAGCTGTCGTGTGGCAGAATCTGATGTGCGGAATATCCCGACTCGGCCATAAGACGTCGGAAATTGTCGATCTGCGCACCAGTAAGTGGTGCTGCAAGCCACTGACGCTGATTCTTGGTGAAGAGAGCGAAGGCTGTAGCTCCGATCTCACGGGCATTCTTTATTGCATTCTCCACGCCGCCCGATGCGCTTACGTGTGCTCCTATATATTTCATAAATTATGTAGTCGTTATATTGAATGTTCGTTATTATCGTTCACAAAGATACGAATTTTTGAGAAAATATTTGTATCTTTGTGCATCAATAATTCTAATACCACTATTACATATGAAACATCTATACACGCTAACTCTTCTTCTGGCCCTGTTGTTTAGCACCGAGGCTATGGCACAGGTATCGATTGACGATGTTGCTCCTATGTCCGAGAAACGTGAGTTCGAGACAGATATGAAGGAGGCAACGGTAGAGACCGAGTATTTCTCGGAGGCAACACACCGCGCCGAGCGTCGCGCAATACGCAAAGAGCGCAACACACTCGACTTCTCGGCAAACCTTCACGGCTCACTTACAGCATTCAGCGAGTCGTGGCAGGCAGCAGGCGACAACGCTATCACCATCCTTGCCAATGTAAACTTCAACCACGTATATAAGAAGGATCGCTTCTCGATAACCAACACAGCATCAGCAAAGTTTGGTTACAACAATATGAAGACCGATGTGGGTGACGGCAAGCAGAAGGGCTTGTGGTTTAAGAATGTCGACGAGATTGCACTCTCGACAGCACCACAGTGGGATATGGTCAAGAACTGGACATATGGTGCGAACGTCAAGTTCCGTACGCAGTTCGCTCCAGGCTACGATAAGCGCACATCGAAGTACAACGGTGAGCACCGTATCTCGAACTGTATGACTCCAGGCTATTTCGATGCTTCTGTCGGTTTCACATATGTGATTCCATCGATGAAGTTCCCACTCAAGATCAACCTCGCGCCTATAGCGATGAGTGCTACCTACGTCTTGGATCAGAGCATCTACTACGATGCAGCTACCGACAGCTACAAGGAAAAGGCTTATGGTGTGCCATTCGGTGCGAAGTCGAAGTACGAAGGTGGTCTCTCTATTCAGCTCGACTTCGACCGCTCGTGGGGTAAGAATGGCTGGTTGCGCTATCGTTCTACGGCATATTCGTTCTACGGCTGGATTACCGACATCACATCGGCAAAGAATTTCAAGGCTACGGAGTCTACACCAGAGTATGAGCACGTTGTGCCTACGTTGCGCTGGGAGAATACCATCGATATCAAGGCTTCGAAGTACTTCTCGACACAGATCTACGTGCAGCTCTACTACAACAAGGCCGAGGTCAACAAACTTCAGGTGCAGTCGATGTTGAGCGTGGGTCTTACCTACACCTTCAAGAACAAGTAATTGGCTCGGCTGCATAGTTATTGCAGCATAATGAGTTATGGAAAGAAAGAAAAAAATAGTACTATGGAGCGTGCTCATCATCACGCTCCTTATAGTTTCAATGCTATGGCTGGGCGTTGTTGTTGGACGTAGCTACGAGCGTAATGCTGCACAGGAGACTATTCTGCGCCTCTCGGAGTTTATCGAGCGTAGCCGTGCCGACATCGAAAAGTTCAACAGCGATGTCGCAACGCTGGAGAGCTACGTCTCGGGCAACGATAAGCTTATGCAGACCATATCGCACGTGCGCAACCACTATGTCGACCCCATCTCGTTGGATACCATCTACGAGAAGGCCATTCCTGCGCTCCTCTCGGAGCTCGATCCCCACTCGGAGTATATCCCGGCGAAGCTCTTCGACAGGGTCAACGAGAATCTCGAGGGTGAGTTCGATGGTATCGGCATCGTGTTCAATGCTATGACTGATACGATTACGGTGTTGAGCGTCATTCCACAAGGCCCATCCGACAAGGCTGGTGTCCGAGCTGGCGACCGCATCGTGCGTATCGATGGCCGCAATGTCGCAGGTCAGAAGCTATCGCAGGACTCAATGATGCGTCTTATGCGTGGTAAGCGTGGCACACACGTCAAGCTTTCGATCGAGCGTATGGGCCACGGTCGTGCTGTCGAGGTCGACGTCACGCGTGCGGCTATTGAGTTGCATAGCATCGAGACGGCATTTATCATCGACAAGAGGTCGGGTATAGGCTATGTGCGTCTGTCGCAGTTCGCGCGTACGACATACAAGGAGCTGCGCGAGTCTCTCGCCAAACTACGCGAGGAGGGTATGAGTTCGCTCATCCTCGACCTTCGTGGTAACTCGGGAGGCTTCCTCGATCAGGCGATACTCCTTGCTAACGAGTTCCTCGATGACGAGAAACTTATAGTATATACCGTAGACCGTAGCGGCAAGAAGCAGTTGCAGTGCAGCAATGGAAAGGGTGGTTCGAAGGAGCTTCCGCTGGCAATACTTGTCGACGAGACGAGTGCCTCGTCGAGCGAGATTCTGGCCGGTGCGATTCAGGATAACGACCGAGGTCTGATTATTGGTCGCCGCACATTTGGTAAGGGTCTGGTGCAGACGCAGATACCATTCTCCGATGGCTCGGCCATACGTCTTACCATTGCGCGCTATTTCACGCCTACTGGTCGCTCTATTCAGAAACCTTATACGAGTGGCGACGAGATGTCGTACCACCTCGATATCGTCAACCGCTACAACCACCACGAGCTCTTCTCGGCCGACTCGATACGCTTCGACGATTCGATGAAGTTCACAACACCAAAGGGTCGTACGGTATATGGTGGTGGTGGTATTATGCCCGATATCTTCATTCCGCTCGACACTCTCGGTCAGAGCAAGTACTACAAGGAGGTGTGGAACGACAACACGCTCTATCGCTATACGATAGAGTTTACAGACCGCCATCGTGCGGCTATGGAGCGCATAGCATCGCTCGAGGAGCTCGATAGCTTCCTCGCGGACAAGAATCTTGTCGAGGATTTCGTAGCTTATGCCGAGCGTCACGGCATCAAGCGCGATAGCGAGGGTCTGGCTACTTCGCGCCACATTATCGAGGCGCAGCTACGAGCTTATATTGGTCGCAACACTATGGACAACGAGTCGGGATTCTACTACAATATTTACCCAATTGACAATACTCTACGACGTGCTGTCGAGGAGCTTAAAAAGAAGAAATAGAGATGATTAACAGATTGTTAGGAATAGTTTTTACGCTCGTTGCGTTAGCCATCATAGCCTTTGCAGTGCTCAACTACGGCAACTACAGTTCGATGGTATTCAACAAGGTTTCGCAGGATGCTGCTTGCGAGATTCTCGCCGAGGAGGCGGTCGAAGCGGAGGAGGCGGTAGTTGAGGCAGATAGCCTCGAGATTACCGAAATCGTTGCGCCAGGTAGTGAGGCAGAGCCTGCGGCCGAGGAGCTGATGGATGAGGAACTCGAGCCTATGCTTTAGAGGAACTGACTCCGAGCGAAAGAGATAAGAAGTGCCCGATCTCGAAAGAGGTCGGGCACTTCATTTATACTGCTACTCCTACGGTTACTTGATAGTGAGCTCGTTGAGCAACCAACCGGCACCAGCGTACTTCTCGATTACGAAGAGCACGTAGCGTACATCGACACAGATTGTGCGCTGCAACTCTGGCTCGAAGGCGATATCGCCTGACATAGCCTCCCAGTTGCCGTCGAATGCTAAGCCGATGAGCTGACCCTTGTCGTTCATAATAGGCGAACCAGAGTTACCACCCGTAATATCGCAGTTGAGAAGGTATGCTACAGGAAGGTCGCCATTCTTGTCGGCATAGCGGCCATAGTCCTTCGCTGCGTAGAGCTCCTTGAGGCGCTCTGGTACGGTAAACTCTACTGGGTTTGCAGGATTCTCCTTGGCAATAACACCGTCGAGTGTAGTGTAGTAGTTGTAGACGATACCATCAGCTGGGCTGTATGGGAGGATGTTACCATAGGTAAGGCGGATGGTAAAGTTAGCATCCGATGCCCACGCCTTATCGGGCTGCATCTTCATAAGACCTGCGATGTAGAGGCGGTGACCCTCGGCAAACTTAGCATTAGCAACCATTGCCGCTGGCATAAGCTGGCGGTAAAGCTCAATAATAGAGTTTGCCAACTCGCTTGCTGGCTCGTTATTAAATGCCTCCTCGCGACCCTCCTTGTCAAGAGCCAATATAGCTGAGAACTTCTCGTAAGTCGTAAGATTAGAGTTGTCGTAGAGCCAATCAACATAAGCATCGCTATTGCCACCAAACTCCGCATCGATCTTCTCATAGATAGATGGAAGGAGCTCGTTGTTCTCGCGATAGATTGTGAACATACGCTTCGCCACTGCACGGTCAGTGTCGGCATCATAATCCTTATAGAAACGCTCTATATCATTCTGACCGAATAGAGGTGCCATAAGCTCCACAGACTGCATAAACGCCTCAGAGAGGTACTGTATTGTAGCACTCTCTCGCTTAGCCTCGCTCTGCGACTCGGCGATAAGCTGCAACGCCTTGATGTAGCCCTCCTCTGGAAGGGTGTTAGCCTCGGCCCACTGCTGATACTCTGCCTCCTGTGCCTGCTTCTTGGCCTTTACGTTGAGCTTCTCCACACCGCGTGACATACCGATAGAGTTCTTCCAGTAGTTTGCCGAGCTTGCGAACTTAGCATCGTACTTGATGCGAATAGCCTGGTCGGCATCCATTCTCTCGCGCAAGATTGCCTGACGCTCACCACGGATGTAGATGCGCTGTGGGTTCTCCACCTCCAACATATAGTCAATCTCGTACGATGTCTTGTAACGCTCGGTAGAGCCTGGGAAGCCCATAATCATACCGAAGTCACCCTCCTCGATACCCTTGAGCGAGATGTCGAGCCACTTCTCTGCCTTGTAGGGTACATTCTCCTCGGAGTACGCTGCAGGGCGGTTATCCTTACCAGCATATACGCGGAAGATAGAGAAGTCGCCAGTGTGGCGTGGCCACATCCAGTTGTCGGTATCGCCACCAAACTTACCGATAGACGATGGAGGTGTACCCACCAAGCGGATATCGGTATATACCTCATATACGAATGCAAAGAACTGATTACCCCCGAAGAACGATGGGATAACAATCTGCATATTGGGGTGCTCGGCCTCGAGCTTGGCAATAAGAGCCTTCTTGTTCTCATCGACAATCTGCTCATACTCCTGCTGTGATGCTGTCGAGGGCACATTACCCATAATGTCGGCTGTTACATCGAAGATGTGGCGTACGAAACGTACCGAAAGGCCCTCAGCGGGAAGCTCCTCCGAGTTGTTCATAGCCCAGAAACCATCGGCAAGGTAGTCGTGCTCGACAGATGAGAGCTTCTGAATTGCGCCATAGCCGCAGTGGTGGTTAGTGAAGAGCAGACCCTCCGACGATACGATCTCGCCAGTACAGCCATTACCAAAGATTACGATTGCATCCTTAAGCGACGACTTCTCCGCAGAGTAGATATCCTCGGCCGAGAGCTTACAGCCGTGCTTCTTCATATCCTTGCTGTTCATCTTCTTGATGTAGGGCAACAGCCACATACCCTCGTCGGCAACTGCAGTGAGGCTGATGCTCACCAAAGCCAACAGTGTCAATAGTTTTTTCATCGTTTAAATTATTTAAGTTTGTTACTTTCTATTGGCAAAGATACGACAATTCATTGGATTTATTGTGCTGTGCCACACATTTGTGCCACATTTATGCCATTATGGCACCATATTTATTCTGTTGGGCGACATTATGTCTTTAGGCAATGACAAAATTTCTTCTTTTGCGGATTGGCAAAGCTTTTGAAACCATATCTCACAAAACCGAAACTAACTAAACACATCGATATATGAATATTAACACACTAACAATCAAGGCGCAGGAGCTGTTGCAGGAGTCGATGGCTTTAGCGCGTAGTGCAAAGCAGCAATCTTTAGAGCCTCTGCACATCTTGGCTACGGCGATAAAGGATGATGACTCGTTGGCGAGTTATCTGTTGGGACGTGTGGGCGCAAGTGTGGCTACGCTCCGCACAGAGTGTAATGAGGCTATAGCACGCCTTCCGCGTGTTGAGGCTGCGGATGACAACATATATTTCTCGCGCGAGAGCTCGGCACTCATACAGCGTGCCACCGACCTTACGCGCCTCTTTGCCGACCGTTATGCATCTGTCGAACACATCATCGCCGCGATGGCTAAGGAGCGCAGCTCGGCACGTGATATCCTACATCGCCACGCTATCAGCGAGGAGCAGCTCGTTGCCGCTATCAAGGAGTTCCGCAAGGGCGAGAGCATAGGCTCGCAGACCGAGACTATGGAGTTCGATGCGCTGGGCAAGTATGCTATAAACCTCAACGAGGGAGCGCGTTCGGGACGTCTCGACCCCGTTATTGGTCGCGATGAGGAGATACGTCGCGTGTTGCAGATTCTCTCGCGCCGCACCAAGAACAACCCGATACTTGTCGGCGAGGCAGGTGTCGGTAAGACTGCTATTGCCGAGGGTATCGCTCACCGCATAGTTGATGGCGATGTGCCTGAAAATCTGAAGAATAAGGTGCTATACTCGTTGGATATGGGTGCGCTTATTGCAGGTGCGAAGTATAAGGGCGAGTTCGAGGAGCGACTCAAGGCTGTGGTTAAGGAGGTGACGTCGGCCGAGGGCGAGGTGTTGCTCTTTATCGACGAGATACATACGCTCGTAGGTGCTGGCAAGAGCGATGGCGCGATGGATGCTGCAAATATCCTTAAGCCTGCGCTTGCGCGTGGCGAGTTGCGCACTATCGGTGCAACGACACTCGACGAGTATCAGAAATATTTCGAGAAGGATAAGGCCTTGGAGCGTCGTTTCCAGAAGGTTATGGTCGATGAGCCAACAATGGAGGATGCCATATCTATTATGCGCGGATTGAAGGAGCGCTATGAGAATCATCATCGCGTGCGTATCAAGGATGAGGCAATCGTGGCGTCGGTGGAGTTATCGCACCGATATATTACCGACCGTTTTCTGCCCGATAAGGCTATCGACCTTGTCGATGAGGCAGCATCGCGCCTACGTCTCGAGATGAACTCCGTACCCGAAGAGATAGACCAGCTCGACCGTCGCATACGCCAGCTCGAGATTGAGCGCGAGGCGATACGTCGCGAGGGCGACAACGAGCGTATCACGCGCCTCGATGCCGATATCGAGGAGCTTAAAGCACAGCACTCTGCACTCAGGGCTAAGTGGCAGTCGGAGCGCGATCGTCTACAGGAGCTACAGCAGGCCAAGGAGCGCATCGAGCACCTCAAGATTGAGGCGCAGCAGGCGGAGCGTGCGGGCGACTATGGTCGTGTTGCGGAGCTACGCTACGGTAAGATTGTCGAGGAGGAGCGTCGTGTCGCTACCCTCGAGGAGGAGCTACGCCTCACAGCAGATACCGCGATGATTAAGGAGGAGGTGTCGGCAGAGGATATCGCCGAGGTGGTGTCACGCTGGACGGGTATTCCGCTTAAGCGTATGTTGCAGTCCGAGCGCGAGAAGTTGCTAAATATGGAGCAGGAGTTACATCGTCGCGTCGTGGGACAGAGGGAGGCTATCGAGGCTATATCGGATGCTGTGCGCCGCTCGCGTGCAGGACTCTCGGATGGTCATCGCCCCATAGGCTCGTTCATCTTCCTCGGCACTACGGGTGTCGGCAAGACGGAGCTGGCTAAGGCGCTGGCAGAGTTCCTATTCAACGACGATCAGATGCTCACGCGTATAGATATGTCGGAGTATCAGGAGCGACATAGCGTATCGCGCCTTGTAGGTGCGCCTCCGGGATATGTGGGCTACGATGAGGGTGGCCAGCTTACCGAGGCGGTGCGTCGTAAGCCCTACTCTGTGGTGCTCCTCGACGAGATAGAGAAGGCGCACCCCGACGTCTTTAATATCCTATTGCAGGTGCTCGACGATGGTCGCCTCACCGACAATAAAGGTCGCACGGTAGATTTTCGCAATACGATAGTCATTATGACATCAAATATGGGCTCACACATCATTGCGGAGCGTTTTGCAGCTGCGGGCGAGGAGCCTTCATTGGATGTCGTAGAGAGTGTTAAGGCCGATGTTGTGGAGTTGCTAAAGTCGCACCTTAAGCCCGAGTTTTTGAATCGTATCGACGAGATTGTTATGTTCGAGCCGTTGGGTCGTCGTGCTATCGAGGAGATTGTCGATATTCAGCTACGCGGTGTAGCGCGTATGCTCCGCGAGAACGGCATAGAGCTAATATATACATCGGCTGCTCGTCGCCATATTGCCGATGTGGGCTTCGATGCATTGTATGGCGCACGCCCCATTAAGCGCACCATACAGCGCGAGGTTATCAACGACCTCTCGAAGCGCATCCTTGCAGGCCGCGTCGACCGCTCACGCCCCATACGTATCGATGCTAACGACGAGGGACTGACATTCGAGAATTAGTCTGCTTCACCTGTAGTCCCCATTCTACAGATGACCATTATCCATAAAAAAGATTGGCTAACCACTCGGTTAGCCAATCTTTTTGTTATAGTCTACTTACTTAGATAATATAGTACCAGTGTATGTACCCTTAACATTCGTACCATTAATGTCTACGAAGTTGTAAGTAAATGTCTGCTCACTACCAGGATCACCAGTAACAACTACAGTACCAGATACAAGTGCGTAATCATTAACGCGCGATGCAACTACACCATTACCTGTATCAACATAGTTCTTAGCAGGGTGACCATCCTGAATGATATTACCTACAGTGTATGTACCAGCTGGCAAAGCATACTTATCACCTGCAGGGTATGAATAGAGGTCAAGACGAACAGTAGTACCATTCTTCGCAATAGCCTCAACGGTATTACAAGTGTGCTCAGGAGCCCAAGCATTCTGAGTTGATGACCATACAAGCTGGAATGACTCCCACTCTGTCACCTCCTTCTCAGGATCATCATACATAAAGCCATCTACAGGACCGTTCCAGTTGATCTTAACGCGCACTGCATTCCACTTGTCCGCCTCGGCATTGTACTGTTTTGCAATGAAGTGACCAGTGATCTTTGCAGTCTGCTTAGCATCGTTAATCTCAACTGTTATCTCGCGATCCTCATCAGTGATTGCGCAAGCAGACAAAGCTACATTGCGATGGTAAATACTACCAGACATATCACCTGTATCAAAGTTGTTCATAATACCTTCGCGGATACCACCCTTACGAGTTGAGTATGGGCCGTATGTGCCGTTAGGAACGTACTGTACGTTAGCCTCCTTAAGACCGAATACGATGTCTGTTGTTGCAGGACCCAAAACTGGATCGTTCTCAACGAATGACACAGTCCAATCCTTACCACCGTTAGATACCTTTGCGTATACCTCAGAGACAATCATATCGACATCATCTGGGTAGTTATCCTTCTGTGTGATCTCCTGGCTGAATGTCTGGTCGCCGTATGCAAGAGTTACGCGGAGTGTACGATCGCCACGCTCTGTGTTCTCTGCGAGGTCAAATGCAACGTTACCGTTGAGTACAAGGTCAGAGTTACCCTCCTCGTCTACGTTTACAGTGTTAACTGCCTCACCTGCCCAGTCAACAACGCCCTCTGGAGAGAGGTACTCGAACGTTGTAACAACCTCAACACCCTCGTTAGGGAACTTAACCTGGTAGTTGAGCTGAACGCGAGTTGCTACGTACTCGTACTCCATAGATGAGTTAGCGAATACTGAAAGAGCTGCGCTACCACCCTTCTGAGTAACAGTCACTGTGAAGCTGCCGTACTCGCCATAAGTAGCTGTGATAACACCTACGCGCTCCTCGCGTACGTCAGTCTCCTGAACGTGGTAGTAGATACGCTTCTTCTCAGCGTCAATCTCGTTGATTGTAATCCATTCAACATCTGCTGTAGCCTCAACAGCAACACCCTCTACAGGATTCTCGAGTGTGTAACCGATAACGGCGTCAGCGCCTGCAGCAGGAGCATTAACTGAAGACAACGACTTGAGCTTGAATGTAGGCTCATCGCTCTCGCCAGCTGCCTGCTTAACAGCAACCTCAACCTTGAGCTCGCCATAAGTCAAAACAACCTTTGTCTCGCGTGCCTCTGTAGTGTCGTTAGCAGCAACAACATAAGTAACCTTGCTGTTGGCAGCATCTACTGCAACGCCTGATACCCACGAAGCCTCGCAAGCAGCAGTAAGTTCGGTACCCTCAACAGCGTTCTTAAGCTCGAATGCGAACTCGCCATTGCCACCCTCTGCAGTGAACTCCTTGGTAGCCTCGCCCTTGAGTGTGAGCTCTGGATCAGCTACTGGCTCCTCTTTAGGCTCTGCGCCCTCCTGGTTAACAGTAACCTCGAAGTTCAAATCGCCGTAAGCAACAATGATATATGCAACGCGTGCCTCCTCTGTCTCGTTAGCAGCTACTGCGAAAGCAACCTCGCTCTTTGCAGCGTCAACTGTCAAGCCTGATACCCAAGCCTCGTCAGCTGTAGCCTTAACCTCTACGCCCTCTGCTGGGTTGATAAGCTCGTACTTGATAACGCCGTTGCCACCCTCTGCAGTGAACTTAACTGAAGTCTCTGACTTAAGGCTCAATGCTGGCTTACCCTCCTCAACGAATGGCTTCTGGCTGATGTGTACCTCCTTAACGCACTCGCCGTATACGATCTCGAAGCTACCGCTACGTGACTGTGCCTTGGTGTTAGCAGCTACTGTGTAAGTAATCTTGCTCTCATCCTCGAGAACCTCGATGTCGTCAACCCAGTCAGCCATATCAGATGTAACAGATAAATTGGTAGTCTCATCGCCGTTCTTAAGCTCGAACTCGATGATACCGTTACCACCCTCAGCCTCGAACTCTACGCCATCGCCTGATACGATAACGATCTCGGCCTCACGGTTCTTACCAGCCTGCTTTACAGTAACAGCAAAGCTCTGCTTGTCGTAAGCAACAGTAACCTTACCCTCACGAGCATCGAAAGTATCGTTAGCCGCGATGCTGAAATAGATCTCCTCGCTAAATGTGAAGTTGCTGATCCAATCAACGTCAGCAGTAGCAGTAAGCTGAAGACCCTCAACTGGGTTCTCGAGCTTGTAGGTAATCGCCTCGGTGTGAGCAATAGCGTCCACCTCGATAACGTCTGATGAAGTAAGAGTCAATACAGGCTCCTTAACCTCTACTGGCTTGTCCTCCTCGCAAGCCACGAATAACAATGGCAATGCAAGCAACAGATAAAACAAATTTCTAAGTTTCATAATGTTAATTTTAAGGTTTGAATATAAATAATTGTATTGTTCTTTCCTAACTAAATTTTCTCAACAATTCAAAAATGCATATAATCGATACAAAATTACACAAAATTTTTTATTCTCAAAATATTTCGGCCTAAATATCTGTGCAGTAAAGGGAAGTGTCCGCAGTGAAAATTTCGATAGCCCGACTATTGAGATGGGGAAAATAACAAGGGCTGCCCCGCAGTGACAGCCCCTATCGTTTGAAGTATAATCACCTTTTAGGTGAGTTAGTGTTACTTGCCGAGGTACTCTTTTGATACCACGAACTTAACCTTTGACAAATCGGTCATCGTAAGGCTCATTGTGAACTCGCCAGACTCCTCTACAACGAGCGTACCCGACTTAGTGGTCTTTGCCTCGCCATTAACAGTGATCTCGTTTGTTGAGAAGTATGATGCAAGCTCACCAACCTGACTGATTGAAACCCAAGTGTATGTGCCAGGAGTAACAGCGAGCGTCTGCTTGTCTACAGCATCTGCGTTGATGTAGAGCTCTGCCTGGTTGCCATCGTTGTCATAGAGCTTGAAGATGCGTGCATAGAGTGTACCATCCTGACCGCCATCGTTGTAGCGTGTTACATTTACAACGCTCTCCTTAACCTCTGAGTTCGCCTCGTTAAGCTTGCCGTTGAAGAGAATGCCATAAGTCTCGTTTGTATCGCGATTAACGATAGAGAGCTTGATAGTGTAAACACCATTCTTCTCGGTTACAGACATCTCACCGTTACCAGCATTTACATCTGCACCGTTGATCTTGATAGACTTTGTAGAGAACTTCTCTGGAGTGCTGTTCGAGATAATTGTAATACCAGCCCACTTGTAGTCACCTGTAACCAATGTTGTCTCGGTAGCTACGTCAGTGCAGAAGTGTACCTGCATAGAGAAGCCCTCGCCAGATACAATGTAGTAGTTGCCCCAAGATGAGCCGCTGTAACCGCCCCACATCCACTGTGTTGCAACGTGTGTAGCCTGGAACTCATCCTCTGCTACATTTGCACCGAGACCCTCGATCTTACCAGTCCAAGAACCTGTTGCAATACACTCCTTACCGAAGAGGATGTTGTTGAATGTGAATGTGTAGGTGTCGTCGCTTGCCAACTCAACAACGATAGAGTTTGCAGATGAGTTATCCTCCTGGTTGAATGCGTGATTCTCGCCATTTACATACATATAGCTCTCTGGAGAGAGAAGACCGCTGTAACCTGTAGTATATGTACCTGCAGGGATGTACTTCTCCTCGGTGAAGAATGTAGCGAAGAGCTGGTATGAGTCGTTTGCATCAGAGAAGATTACCTGGATGCCACCAGCAGATGAGTGACCGAGGCGAGCTGTTGTGAATGTATACTCGTTAGCCTCAACCTCAACCTCCTTGGCGCGCTGAATAACGCGGATGTGCTGCTCCTCGGTGCCGTAAGTTACGAATATCTTTGCCTCGCGCTGTGTCTGCAACTCGTTAGCTGCAACAACGAAGTTAACCTTATCTGTAGTGATTGAGCTGATTGTGATCCACTCTGCATTGTTCTCAACGCTTGCCTCAACTGCGAGTGACTCGATAGCGTTCTCTACAGTGTAGCCAATCTCGCCGCTACCGCCAATAGCCTCGAAGCTCAATACAGCATCGGTAGTGATTGTGAGCACATAGTCGCCCTCGACAACAACACCAGCCTGCTTAACAGTAACCTTAACCTCAAGCTCGCCATAAGTCAAAACAATCTCAGTTGAACGTGCCTCTGTAGTGTCGTTAGCAGCAACAACATAAGTAACCTTGCTGTTGGCAGCATCTACTGCAACGCCTGATACCCACGAAGCCTCGCAAGAAGCCTTGAGCTCGGTACCCTCAACTGCGTTCTTGAGCTCGAATGCAAACTCGCCATTGCCACCCTCGGCTGCGAACTCCTTGGTAGCCTCGCTCTTGAGTGTAAGCTCTGGTTCTGCTGGCTTCTCGGCAGCCGCCTGCTCAACAGCAACCTCGAATGAGAGCTCGCCATATGTAGCCTTAACCTTTGTCGCGCGTGCCTCGTATGTCTGGTTTGCTGCTACAGTGAAGCTAATCTCGCTCTTTGTAGCATCTACAGCAACTGCTGATACCCATTCAGCCTCGCAAGCAACCTTGAGCTCGGTGCCCTCCTGTGGGTTTACAAGCTCATACTTGATAGTGCCGTTGCCACCTTCAGCAGCGAACTTCATAGTAGCCTCTGACTTAAGGCTCAACGCTGGCTTATTCTCCTCAACGTGAGGCTTCTGTGAGATAGCTACCTCGCGTGTGATGTTAGCATATGTCAAAACAATCTTTGCGCTGCGTGACTCCGACTTGGTGTTAGACTCAACAGTGTAGGTTACCTTGCTCTCGTCGGCCAAAACCTTGATATCCTTAACCCACTCTGCCTCGCAGCTAACGTTAAGCAATGCTGCGTCGAATGCTGGATCCTCAATCTCGTATTCGATGGTACCATTGCCACCCTCAGCCTCGAACTCGGCACTCTCGCCAGCAACGATCTCGAACTTAATCTCGATTACGGGAGCCTGAGCCTTGAGTGTAGTCATAGTTACAGGTGCTGACTTCACCGCACCGCCCTTGTTTGAGGCGGCTGCGATAATGCAGTACTCGGTCTCTGGGGTAAGATTATTAACGACGACAGGCTCGGTCTGAGTCAAAGGCAAAGCCACGCCGTTAGAGAGGATTGTCGCTGCATCGGGAGCGATCTCCGATGATACGAAAACAGAGTATGCGAGTTTCTCTGCGTCCATTGCAGTAACTGTAAACGAGATAGTTGTCTCGCCAGCCTGACCCTTGGTTACACCTACAGTTGGAGGTGTAGTCACTTCGTCACCACCCTTGTCGCAAGCGGTGAAAAGAGTTGCTGCAAGCAACAAAGGCATTGCAAACAACATCTTAACTAAAGAATTGATTCTCATAGAACTAATGTTTATTTTAGGTTTGTAAATTTTATGTTTCAAAGGTGGTTACACACTCTTCACCTAACTTGTTCTGCGCCCGACACCATATCGATTGGCGCGATTCTGCGACAAATATACGATTATTTGCGCTAAAAACAAAAATTAGAAGAATTATACAAGAGCAAGAGAGTCTGCACCTCTCGCGATGCAGACTCCCTGAAACTCAAATCGTAGCGTATTACTTGAGGTATTTGTCCAACCAGCTGAAGAACTCTCTGTTCCAAACAACAGAGTTCTGTGGCTGGAATACCTGGTGCGCCTCATTCTCGAACGATACCAGACGAGCGTCGATGCCCTGAACACGAGCTGCGGTGAAGGCCTCCAACGACTGTGAATAAGGAATGCGGTAGTCTTTCTCGCCTGTGATAATCATAATAGGGCTATCCCAGTTGCCTACGAGCTTATGTGGAGAGTTAGCATACGAACGCATAGCTGTTGCGTTGTCCTTCTCCCAGTATGCGCCACCGTAGTCGTTCGTAACGAAGAAGAGCTCCTCGGTGTGGCCATACATAGACTCGAAGTTGAAGATGCCGCAGTGTGCGATGAATGCCTTGAAACGACCCTCGTGTACACCAGCAAGGTAGTATGTCGAGTAGCCACCATACGAAGCACCAACGCAAGCGCGGTGGTCGGTATCAACCCAAGGCTCCTTCGATACCTCGTCGATAGCTGCGAGGTAGTCGCGGATGTTCTGACCCGAGTAGTCGCCAGAAATCTGGTCGGTCCACTCCTGACCGAATGATGGACAGCCGCGGCGGTTAGGAGCTACGATAACATAGCCCTGTGCAGCCATAAGCTGGAAGTTCCAGCGGTAGCTCCAGAACTGCGATACGGTGCTCTGTGGACCACCCTGGCAGTAGAGCAATGTAGGATACTTCTTCGCTGGGTCGAAGTTTGGAGGAAGGATTACCCACGTGAGCATCTCCTTGCCGTCGGTAGTCTTAATCCAACGCTTCTGCACCTCACCAAACTTGATGTTGTCGTAAACCTCGCGGTTAACGTCTGTAAGCTGCGTGAGGGCACCTGTCTCGATGTTTACGTCGTAGAGCTCCACAGCCTTAGAGATAGTGTTCATATTGGCTACGATGCGACCGTCAACCATTGTGAAGGTGTTGATGTCGTGGTCACCATCGGTGATAAACTCGAGGTTACCCTTAAGGTCGATGCGTGCCACCTGGTGAGTACCTCTCCAGGGCACGATGAAGTAGATAGTCTCGTTATCGGCCCATACAACCTCTGTTGCGCAAAGGTCGTGGTTGCGGGTGATGTAGTCGGCCTTGTTTGTGTCGAGGTCGAATACCCACAAACGCTGCTGGTCAGCCTCGTTGCCAGGACGGCGCTGTGAGCGGAATGCTACCTTGCGGCCATCGGGCGAGAATACGGGGTACTTGTCATAACCCACGAACTTCTCCTCGGCTGTAGCTGCCTCCTTTGAGAGGTTGCGTGTTGTGCCTGTAGCGAAGTCGTAGAGGAATACGTCAGAGTCGGTAGAGAGAGCATACTCGGTACCCTTCAAAGGCTTGCAAGTGTAGGCGAGCATAGAGCCATCGGGTGAGAGGCGAATCTCGGCTGTGTCAAAGTATGGTGCAAGAGGTGCATCCCACGCCGACTCCGCGCCGATGATGTCTACGCCCTCCGAAATCTTGTCGTTGGCGTAGTCCGCAGCAAAGATGTGGAGGTATGAGCCATCATCCCAGTAGTCCCAGTGGCGAACCATAAGGTCGTCGTAAATACGCACCTTTGAGTGCTGCATATCGGCATACTTGTCCGAGCCCTTCAATGGAGCAACCTTCACACGCTGTACGTAGAAAGCCTTGTCTCCAGCGATGCCGAAGCCCTCGACATCCTTCTCGAAAGCTGTGAGCTGACGTACGTTCTCGCCGTTGGCGTCCATAGCCCATACCTGTGCCGAGCCTGTGCGGTTAGAGATGAAGGCTATGGTGTTGGCATCGATCCACTGTGGAGCGCTATTTGATGAGCGGTTGTCGGTCAAAGCCTTCTCCTCGCCAGTTGCCATATCCTTGATCCATAGAGTTGTAAGACCGCGGTTCTCGGCCATATTGTACTCCGTAACGGTGTAGAGAAGCTTTGATGCATCGGGTGAGAGTGTCTGTGCACCAATACGCGCCATCTTCCACATAACCTCGGGTGTGAGGATACCAGCATCCTTCTCTGCCTGGGTCAGCGAATTGTCGATAACCAGTGGCTTGGGAGCATTGCCACCCTGCTCACTGCACGCGCCGAGAGCGAGAAGAGCTGAGAATGTCATAAGAAATAGAATTTTTTTCATAAATTAAATGTTATAGTTATAAGTTATTTATGTCGTTTTTCGTACCTTTGCACCCATATGAGCTACCGTAACTACCATACGATTCATATCGGCGACTCGCGTGTCGTCATCTGCTCCGAGCCTTTGGTCGAGGAGCACGCCTCGCTTATGGCCGATGCAGAGTTGTCGTTTTCGCGAGCGAAAATAGTAAAAAAAGTTGAAACTAACAAACTTATAGCTCTAATCACGACCAATCCCGACCTTGCGTTCGAGCGTCTGAAGGAGCAGTTTGTGGTTGTCGAGGCGGCTGGCGGTGTGGTGCTCAACGAGTGTGACGAGCTGCTGATGATACGTCTGCGCGAGAAGTGGGATTTGCCGAAAGGTCACGTGGAGGCTGGTGAAAGTAAGCGGGAGGCGGCGCTGCGCGAGGTTGAGGAGGAGTGTGGCGTAGTGGGTGAAATAGTTGGCAACGAGCCACTTGTAGAGACGTGGCACGCCTACGATACATATGGTAGATGGGAACTCAAGCGCACCACGTGGTGGCAGATGCGCGCCACGAAGAGCGCTACTGCGGCGCAAGCCGAGGAGGGCATCACCGCTGCCGAGTGGTGTTCGATGGATCGTGTTGAGGAGCATCTCAAGGAGAGCTATCGCACAATTAAAGAGGTGGTCGCTGCGTTATCTCTGAAAATGAATAATTGCTATGAATAAGATACTTTGGGTTGATGATGAGATAGAGTTGCTCAAGCCGCACGTAATGTTCCTTACGGCAAAGGGCTACGAGGTCGACACCTGCAACAACGGATACGATGCTGTGGATATGATAGGCTCTACGGCTTACGACCTTGTCATACTCGACGAGATGATGCCCGGAATGACGGGACTCGAGACGCTGCCTCTGATTAAGGTGGCGCGCCCCTCGTTACCCGTAATTATGGTTACGAAGAGCGAGGAGGAGAATATTATGGATAAGGCTATCGGCTCGAAGATTGCCGACTATATCATCAAGCCTGTGAATCCCAACCAGGTGCTTCTGTCGATAAAGAAGAATCTGCACTCGCAGCAGCTCGTCACCGAGCAGACTACAGCCGACTACCGTTCGGAGTTTGGTCGCATAGCGGCACAGCAGCAGGCGGCAACGTCGTTTACGGAGTGGGGACAGCTCTACCGCAAGATTGTGGGTTGGGAGATTGAGCTTGCTGGTTCGTCGGATAAGAGTATTGGAGAAGTGCTTGGTTATCAGAAGAATGAGGCAAATCAGGAGTTCTGTAAATATATACGTCGCAACTATTACGACTGGATAAATCGCCGTGTGGCAGATGAGGATATTCCCGTGATGTCGCATACGCTTATGCGTCGCCGAATACTTCCCGAGGTCGACAGCGCGGAGCATACAACACTCATCCTCATCGACAATATGCGCTACGACCAGTGGCGCACCATCGAGCCGCTGCTGCGCGGATATTACGATACGGAGGTCGACGACTTCTACTGTGCTATTTTGCCTACAGCAACGCAGTATGCGCGCAATGCGCTCTTCTCGGGTCTTATGCCGTTGGCTATCGATAAGCTTATGCCCGAGAAGTGGCTCAACGATAACGAGGATGGCGGAAAGAATATGTACGAGGAGGAGTTCTTGCGCCGACTCATCACGCAGTCGGGTCGCAACATAAAGCTCTCGTTCGACAAACTGGTGCGTCCCGAGGCTGGTCGTAAGCTTCTTGACAATATGCAGCGCATCTACGACGCACGTTTCTCGGTGATTATCTACAACTTCCTCGACATCTTGTCGCACGCACGTACCGAGACCGACATCATCCGCGACCTTACCGATGATGAGGCGGCATTTCGCTCGTTGACGCGCTCGTGGTTCGAGCACTCGGAGCTCTACACGATGCTCAAGCTCCTTGCCGAGCGAGGCCACAAAGTGATTATCACCTCGGATCACGGCACTATTCGCGTAGATAACCCGGTGCGCGTTACTGGTGACAGGGAGACGTCGCCCAATCTGCGTTACAAGACAGGCCGCAATCTCGCGTATAACGCGCGCGATGTATATGAGGTGCAGCGTCCCGAGGATGTGCAGTTGCCATCGGGTCGCCTCACGTCGAGCTACATATTTGCATACAACCGCGACTTCTTGGTCTACAACAACGACGCAAATAAGTTTATACGCTACTACAAAAATACATTCCAGCACGGCGGCATATCGATGGAGGAGATGATCGTGCCGTTCGTGGTGCTTAAGTCGAAGGGTAAGTAAAACAAAATAATATGGAGAAAGTTATCAGAATCGATTCGCTCGATGAGCTTGACAGCGTTGCCGAGGCGGTGCTCGAGGCACTCGATGGTCGCACGGTTGTGGCCTTCGATGCTCCTATGGGCGCAGGCAAGACTACGCTTATCAGCCGCATCGCATCGCAGTTGGGCGCGGAGGACGATGTCACAAGTCCTACGTTTGCTATTGTTAATCAGTACGAGGGTGAGCGTACCATCTACCATTTCGATATGTATCGTATCGAGCGCGTGGAGGAGGCCCTAGATTTTGGATGCGAGGAGTATCTCTCGTCGGGAGAGTTGTGCCTTGTGGAGTGGCCCGAGAAGATTGAGGCGTTGCTGCCCGATGATACGATGGTCATCAAGATTGAGATACTCGGCCAGGAGGAACGACGTTTCATAATCCGATAAAAATAGTTATCTTTGCACCCCAAACTTTAAGAATTATGGAAAAGTACGAATCGAAGCAACAACGTATAAATCACCCAGCGGCGCTCATCTTCCCAATCATTTCGCGTTTGGATATGTTGAGCCCAGCGATGAAGGATAAGGTAGAGGAGTGGCAGGCAGACGAGGATAGCTGCTCGTTTAAGGTCAAGGGCTTTAATGTTGGCCTGCGTATTGCAGAGCGTGTTGAGAACAAGCACGTTAAGATTGTAGCCGATGGCAATGGTGTGCCTATCGACTTTACTTTCTGGATTCAGCTTCACGAGGTCGATGCCCACGATACGCGTGTGCGTATGGTGCTCCACGCCGAACTCAATATGATGATGCGTATGATGGTCGGCAGCAAGATTCAGTCGGGCTTGGATCAGGCTGTTGAGGGTCTGGCCACGGCGTTGAATAGTTTCAGATAGTGACACGGGGCCCTTTGCGACATTGCAAATGAGTCTATGTTATTGTAGTAAAATAGATTATTTTCTCTTTTTTGTTGCAAATTAACGCAATATGCTTTATATTTGCACGCTCAAACTATCCCTATGGGGTTTTATAGTGGTCATATGGTAGTTTCGATATGGCTGCTTTGGTGAGCCGAAACTCGCCCTCGAGGGGCAGATTTTAAGGTGTATTTATTACAAAAAATTATATATAAACAATAAAAATTATGACAAAGGCAGATATCGTAAATCAGATTGCTAAATCGACCGGCGTTGAGAAGGTTCAGGTTCAGGCTATCGTTGAGGCTTTTATGGACAACGTTAAGGAGGCTATGATGAATGGTCAGAATGTATACCTCCGTGGTTTCGGTAGCTTCATCATCAAGAAGCGTGCTATGAAGGTTGCTCGTAATATCTCGAAGAATACTACTATCACTATTCCAGAGCACAACATTCCTGCTTTCAAGCCTTCAAAGAGCTTCTCAAGCGAGGTTAAGTAATCGGAAGAATAATTTTTGCACAACAACAAACCTATAAATATTTAAAGCTATGCCAAACGGAAAGAAGCACAAGCGTCATAAGATGGCGACGCACAAGCGCAAGAAGCGTCTTCGCAAGAATCGTCATAAGAAGAAGTAGTCTTACTTATGACCAAAGATGAGGTTGCCTAACAAGAGATTTTCTAAAGTGCCCGCCAGAGAGTTCGTAGCTCGCTCGACGAGATGAGGATTCGAGGCAGGAGGAAGAAGGAACTTGTTGGACAACCTCAATTTTAAATTGTAAACTATGCTTTCGGGCTACTCCCCCGTGTGAATGGGCGGAGCCGATGAGGAGGGGATACTCCTCGCGGAGCTTACAAGTGGTGGAACTAATGATTTACATTGTGTGAGTATGAAACGAGAACTGATTATCAATGTAAATCCAACGGAGGTCTCGATAGCACTTTGCGAAGATAAGGTGCTTGTCGAGTTGAACAAGGAGCAGTGTCAGACGGGTTTTGCCGTAGGCGACATCTATGTGGGTCGTGTACGCAAGATTATGCCCGGACTGAATGCAGCATTCGTTAACATAGGCCACGAGAAGGATGCCTTCATCCACTATCTCGACCTCGGAGAGAACTACGAGTCGCTACGCCGTGTGGTAACAAGCCACGAGCCGGGCAAGCGCAACATCAAGGTCGAGAGTATGAAGCTCGAGCCTGTTCTCGAGAAGGAGGGTCGCATCGGCGACTACTTGCAGGTGGGTGACATCATTATGGTGCAGATTGCCAAGGAGGCAATCTCGACCAAGGGTCCACGCCTCACGGCAGATATATCGCTTGCCGGACGCAATGTGGTACTCGTGCCATTCTCAAACAAGGTCTATGTATCGACCAAGATACGTTCGAATACTGCAAAGAAACGACTTCGAAAGGTTGCACAGGAGGTGCTGCCGAAGAATTTCGGTGTCATAATTCGTACGGCTGCGGCCGATGCCGAAGACATCGACATTATGCAAGACATACTCTCTCTGGTCGAGAGATGGAATAAGGCTCTGGAGGTGTTGCGCAAGAGTGTAGCACCAGCTCGATTGATGAGCGAGATGAGCCGAGTAAACACTATTATTCGCGACTCGTTGAACGACACTTTCTCGCAGATTACTGTCGATGACGAGACAATGTACAACGAGATAAAGAGCTACGTACACGCCATCAAGCCCGATATGGAGCATTTGGTGAAGCTCTACAAAGGCAAGGTGTCGATTTTTGACAATTTCGATGTCGCGAAACAGATTAAGTCGTTATTTGCAAAATACGTATCGCTACGACGTGGTGCCTACCTCATCATTGAACATACAGAGGCAATGCACGTTATCGACGTCAACTCGGGAAATCGCACCAAGGCCGAGGATGATCAGGAGCAGACGGCTCTTGAGGTTAACCTCGCAGCAGCGGCCGAGATTGCACGCCAGCTCCGACTACGAGATATGGGAGGTATTGTCATTGTCGACTTTATTGATATGCGCAAGGCAACGAGTCGACAGACGCTGCTGCAGGAGATGCAGAAGCTGATGGCTACCGATAAGGCAAAGCATACGATTTTGCCACTCTCGAAGTTCGGTTTGATGCAGATCACACGTCAGCGAGTGCGCCCTATCGCTATGCAGGAGACATCGGATGTATGTCCTACGTGCTATGGTACGGGCAAGGTCGAGCCAACAATACTGCTCGAGAAGAAGATTGAGGGTAACATACAGCTCTTGGCATCCGATGGATGCAAATATGTGAAACTCAAGCTCAGTCCCTATGTGGCAGCCTACCTCAAGGAGGGTTTGTGGTCACGCAGGATGCGTTGGATTTTCAAGTACAAGCTCCGTATCGATGTCGTTGCCGACCAGAGTGTCGGAATGATCGATGTGGATTACCTCGACAAGCGAGGTAAGTCGCTTCTCAAGAACTAATCGTAAGGAGGCGATATGGAAAAACTTAAAGCTCTTGTGCGTAGCTCCAAACAGGCGCGCAAGGTTGTTAAATGTTTGGAAAATACAGGCTCCACCGTCCATCTCAAGCAGATGGTCGGCGGGGCTTATTCGCTTTATGCGGCCGATATTGTCGAGCGAAAGGGGGGTATTCACATCTTTCTGGCCGATGATCGCGATGCTGCAGCCTACCTGCTCAACGACCTCTACGAGCTATTGGATGAGGAGAGGGTTTGCTTCTTCTCGTCGGGCTATAAACGTTCGGCAGCATATGGCGCGGAGGATCCTCAAGGCGTGGTGCAGCGCACCTCGACGCTCAATACGATATCGAGTTTCAGGAAGGGCTATCTGGCGGTATGTACCTATCCCGAGGCGTTGGCCGAGGCGGTAGCCGAGCGCAGTCGTTTAGAGGAGCAGTCGCGACGTATCAGCGTTGGCGACAAGGTCGACCAGGCAGAACTGATAGAGTGGCTCGTGGCGCACGGCTTCGATAGGGTAGACTTTGTCTATGAGCCGGGTCAGTACTCGGTGCGTGGAGGTATTGTCGACGTATTCTCGTTTGTCGAGTCGCGCCCCTATCGTATCGATCTGTTTGGTGATGAGGTGGACTCGTTGCGTCGCTTCGATATCTCGAGTCAGCTCTCGGCCGAGAGGCCCGATAGTGTGGAGATTATTCCCAATATGTCGCGTGATGAGGAGAGTGTGCAGCGCGTCTCACTGGCGCGCTTTGCTACGGGTGCTACGTGGTGGATTTCGGATGGCGACTATGCGTTGCGCAAGATTACCGATGTGCGTCATAAGGTGCTGGAGCAGGCCGAGGATGAGGCCTCGGCGCGTAGCCTTGCACAGCGTATCACATCGCGCCACGCGTTGCTCGAGGATTGGCAGCAGAGCACATTGTTGCTGCTCAAGGATAGCATTAAGGAGCGCCGTGCAAGCGAGGAGGTTGTCTTCGACACAGCACCGCAGCCATCCTTCAATCGTAATTTCGAGATGCTGGCCGACGATATTCGCTGGAATATGGAGCGTGGCTATCAGACCTTTATCCTCTCGCATAACAAGGCGCAGATTGAGCGCCTCGGCAATATCTTCCATCAGGTGGGACGCCGCAGTGTCGAGTTCAATGCCGTTGATGTAGTGCTGCACGAGGGTTTTGTGGATAATGCGCTGAAGATGTGTATCTATCCCGACCATCAGATCTTCGACCGCTATCAGCGCTATCGCATACGTGGTGAGATTAAGCGCAGCGAGCAGATGACAGTTGCGGAGCTTAATGCGCTGAAGGTTGGCGACTATGTGGTGCATATCGACCACGGCATAGGTCGCTTTGGTGGTCTGGTAAAGCTCAACGAGAATGGCCGTATTAAGGAGGCTATCAAGCTCATATACAAGGATAACGATATATTGTTTGTGAATGTTCACGCGCTGCACCGTATCTCGCGCTATAAGAGTGGCGAGGGTGAGCCTCCCAAGATTTACAAACTGGGCAATGGCGCTTGGCAGAAGCTCAAGGCTACGACCAAGAAGGCGGTCAAGGATATCTCGCGCGAACTTATTGCGCTTTATGCCAAGCGTAAGGCTTCGCAGGGCTTCGCCTTCTCGGAGGATAGCTATTTGCAGCAGGAGCTCGAGGCTTCGTTCAAGTGGGAGGATACGCCCGATCAGCAGACGGCAATTGCTGCTGTGAAGCGAGATATGGAGTCGAGTCAGCCTATGGATCGACTGGTATGTGGCGATGTAGGCTTCGGCAAAACGGAGGTGGCCATACGTGCAGCCTTCAAGGCGGCTGTAGATGGCAAGCAGACAGCGGTGCTTGTGCCAACAACAATCCTTGCGTTGCAGCACTATCGCTCCTTCTCGGAGCGTCTGCGCGACCTGCCTGTAACGGTGGAGTATCTCAACCGCACGAAATCGACCAAGGAGGCACGACGCATTGCCGAGGAGCTGAAGTCGGGCAAGATTGATATTTTGATCGGTACGCACAAGATGCTCTCGAAGCAGATAGAGTTTCACGATTTGGGTCTGCTCATCATCGATGAGGAGCAGAAGTTTGGCGTAGCGGCTAAAGAGAAGCTCACGCAGTTGGCCGTATCTGTCGATACGTTGACACTTACGGCAACGCCTATTCCGCGAACGCTGCAGTTTTCGCTTATGGGCTCGCGCGATTTGTCGGTGATCTCTACACCACCGCCCAACCGTCAGCCTATCGTTACCGAGTCACACCTCTTCTCCGAGGAGATTATCAAGGATGCTATCGAGGAGGAGCTGGCACGTGGCGGTCAGGTATATTTTGTGCATAACCGCGTTGAGGATCTGATGACTATCCAGGGACTCATCACACGTCTGTGTCCTAAAGCACGTGTGGGTGTGGGTCACGGACGTATGCCTGCCGAGGATCTGGAGAAGCTCATTATGGACTTTATCTACGGTGAGTTCGATGTGTTGCTGGCTACGACAATTATCGAGAATGGTATCGATATCGGAAACGCAAATACCATCATCATCAACGACGCCCATCGCTTCGGTCTCAGTGACTTGCACCAGCTGCGCGGTCGTGTCGGCCGCTCGGACAAGAAGGGCTTCTGCTATTTGCTCTCACCTCCCGAGGAGCTGTTGGGTGGCGATGCACGCCGTCGACTGCGCGCTATCGAGGAGTTCTCGGATTTGGGCTCGGGATTCAATATCGCGATGCAGGATCTCGATATACGTGGTGCAGGTAATCTGCTCGGTGCCGAGCAGAGTGGCTTTATTGCTGATGTGGGTATCGAGACCTATCAGAAAATTTTGCAGCAGGCTATCTCGGAGCTTCGTGCCGAGGGTCTCGATACGTCGGGCTTAAGCGAGGCCGAGAACGATGCAATGAAGGATGTGACGTTTGTCGACGATGCAACCATCGATATCGATGTCGATGCTTCGATTCCTGATAGTTATGTGCGCTCACAGTCTGAGAAATTGCGCCTCTACCGCGAGATCGATGCTATGCGCACTGACGAGCAGTTCGAGGGCTTTGCTGCGCGTATGAGGGATCGTTTCGGCGAGCTTCCACAGCCCGTATTGGAGCTTATCGAGGTTATCAAGTTGCGTCGCGAGGCGGTAAACCTCGGAATGGAGCACGTCAAGGTGAAGAATGGATTGATGATTGTGCGCTTCGTGGGCGATAACAATTCGCCATTCTTCAAGACCGACACGTTCCTCAATATGTTGCGACGTGTGGTTGCCGATCCCGAGCGTTTTGTTGTCAAGCAATACAATAATCGATTGTCGATGACCGTTAGAAAAATATATTCGCTTGCCGAGGGCGTGGCTATGCTTCGTAGCTTGGCCGATACGGCAGGAGTAAAAGATTGTTAATCAATGACAAACCTAATTATCGACATAGGCAACAGCCGCGCAAAGGCGGCTGTTATGAGCGAGGGTTGCTCGGCGGTGGAGTATGTCACTAAGGAGTGTAGCGAAGCGTGGCTCGAACAGCTGTTTTCTCTTCATTCGGCTATCGACAGGGCTATAGTCTCTTCTACGGGCATCGACACCGCGTGGATATGCCGATGGCTTGAGCAGCGCGTGGAGTATGTCGTGGCGTTTAGCCCTGCAACAACGCCTCTGCCTATCGGCAATGACTACCTCACGCCCGAGACGCTGGGTGCGGATCGCATAGCTGCGGCTGTGGGTGTATGGGCGATGTATGGCGAAGGCGATGTGCTGATTGTTGACTTCGGTACGGCGATAACTATCGACTACGTCGAGGGTGGTCGCTTCAAGGGCGGTAACATATCGCCAGGTATGACCACTCGCTTTAGAGCGCTACGCGATTATACGGCGCGTCTGCCTCTATGCTCGGCTACTGAAGAGGTTTTGGTCTATGGTCGAACCACTCGCGAGGCCATCGAGCAGGGCGTTATGCAAGGCATAACACACGAGATTGAGGGCTATATCACGTCTTTTTCGCAAGAAAAAGAGAAAATTTACACAATTTTCACCGGAGGTGATGCAAAATATTTTGTAAAGAGAATTAAAAACGCGATATTTGCAGACTGTGAACCGGTTATTTTCGGTCTCAACACAATTTTGGACTATAATGCGAAGAGGAGATAAGTTGACATATTTGGTTGTTGTGGTCGTTGCTTTTGTGGCAATGATGTTCCCACACACCCTTTCGGCACAAACCAGCAGTATCAATGCCTACTCGCCATACTCAATGTATGGCCCGGGTGAGTTGCTCACACCAGGCAACGTACAGATGCGCTCGATGGGTGGTATCGGTATCGGTCTGCGCGCAGTAGGTCAGATCAACGCACAAAACCCAGCGGCCGCGAGTATGATACCTCGCCGAAGCTTCTTGTTTGATGCAGGTTTCGATGCTACGCATTTTCGTAATCACCAGTCGAAGTTCGACGCAAGTGGTCAGAAGGTAGACAACGCAAGGACTGTATACAACACCATCAATATCCACAACATAGCTATTGCGTTGCCACTCGCAAAGAACGTGGGTCTAAACCTTACGGTAGCTCCCTACAGCAGCGTGGGATACAAGCTCAAGGAGATGGACGAGCAGGCGGATAACTGGGCAGATATCGGTCGTGTGATGTATGTGCACAGCGGCGAAGGCGATATTACGGAGGTTAAGCTCTCGGTAGGTTGGGCCATCACGCGCCACATCTCTATCGGTGTTGCGGCCAAGTATTTCTGGGGCTACATCGAGCGAAACTACTCTACGGAGTTTGCCAATGTGATTACAGGTTCGGGAAGTTATGCTCCAACGGTGGGTGTGGATCGCTATGTTGTCAACAACTTCAAGATGCAGGCGGGAGCGCAAGTTAGCTTCATCAGCAATGAGAATAGACTCCTTACGTTGGGTCTTACCTACGATTTGGGAGGTAAGCTCAATCCAAAGAAGGAGAGTTACGTATATACTAACAGCGTGGTCAACAGCATCAATCCCTATCCCGTACGCGATCGCATTCAGACCCTCGATTTGTGTGTTCCCCACGAGGTTGGCGCAGGTCTCTACTATGCCGACCGTATGATTACCTGGGGTTTGGACTACAAATATGCAGCCTGGGGCTTGGCCAACGACGACTACTCGGAGAGTATAGCCTCTGGCGACCAGGTTGTGGCATACACCGATACCCACACCATCAAGGCTGGTTTCGAGATTACGCCACGCCGTACCGATGTGCGTAACTATCTGAATCGTGTCTCGTATCGTGTCGGTGCGCGTTTGGGTAACTACTACCAGACGTTTGCAGGCCAGAGAGTCAACCAGATGGCTTTGACCGTAGGTTTGGGTTTCCCTATAAAGATCTGGGGTGCCTCGTCAATCAACCTCGGTTTCGAGTATGGTCGCTACTCATCGCCATCGGCGGTGCAGATTTCGGGTGCCAAGGTTGGTATGGTTACGCAGAACTACTACAAGATATTCGTTGGCTTCAGCCTCTTCTCGGCAGATGTATCAGACCACTGGTTCGTACGTCAGAAGTACAACTAATCGCTGCGAATGGCTGGTGTGTGTACCAGACCGAATGTGAGTGAAAACTACGAAAAACAAACAAAATAAAAACTAACTATGAAAAGTGTAAAGATTCTTTTGTCTGCTGTCTTGATGATGGCTGGCGTATCAGCTTCGGCACAGGACTTCAGCGATGATGCCAAGTATGGTATTTGGGGTGCAACAGTTGAGGAGCGTGCATCAAACATCGGTGCAAGTAACTACCTCAAGGATGAACTTGATGCAAAGAACTATGATGCAGCAACCGTTTATCTTCAGCAGTTGCTTAACAACTGTCCTGCAGCTTCGCAGCAGACATTCGCACGTGGTGTAACCCTCTACAAGAACAAGGCTAACCGCGCACGTACCATCGATCAGAAGAAGGTCTATATCGACTCTATTCTTCTTATCTATGACCTTCGTTTGGAGTACTTCGGTAACCACCCAAAGAATGGTAAGGACTATATCCTCGATATGAAGGCTCGTGATATGCTCCGCTACTGCACAACAAACCGTCCTTTGTTGCGCGCAGGTCTTAAGGCAGCAGTTGATGCAGCTTTGGAGAGCGGCCGTATCCACTACGATATCGCATCGAGCTACTTTAAGTACTTGTGCGAGGATTTCGAGTATGACGATGCTGTAACTAGCGATATGATCTTGTTTGAGTATGAGCGTCTTACTCCAGTATTTGCGGAGGTATCGGCAGAGGACGAGCAGTACAAGGAGATCTTCGAGACAAGCTTCGGTACAAGTGGTGCTGCAAGCTGCGAGAACCTCGAGGCACTCTTCAGCGCAAAGCTCGCTGCTGATCCAGAGAACCAGGAGCTCTTGTCACAGGCTGTAGCTCTTATGTCACGTGCGCAGTGTACAAGCGATTTCTTCTTTGCTACTACCGAGAAGTACTACACTGTGAAGCCATCTTCAGAGACTGCATTGTTCCTTGCACAGGGCTTCCAGGGTCGTGGCGAGAACGATAAGGCGTTGAAGTACTTGCGTGAGGCACTCGCAGTGGAGACTTCACCATCAGCAAAGGAGCCTCTCTACGTTCAGATCGCTCTTATCGAGATTGGTAACCAGAACTACACCGCTGCAGCAGAGGCAGCTCGTGAGTTGCGCAACATCAATCCAGAGAACGGTTACGCATACTTCATCCTCGGTCAGTGCTACGCATCGACAACTTGTCCTGATGATAAGATCGGTGGTGCATCGGTTTACTGGGCAGCATACGACGCTATGGCACAGGCTGTTAACCTCCTTAAGGATGTTCCAGAGGTACAGAAGGCAGCACAGCAGCTTATGAACGCTTATCGCGGTGCATTCCCTGTTCAGGAGTCTTGCTTCTTCGCGGAGCTCACAGCTGGCGATCGCTACACTATCACTTGCGGCTTTGCAGCAGGTCAGTCAACAACAGTACGTTACCGCTAATTTGTCGACTTTATAGACAATTATGTCGCGTAGTATAAGCAGATATGCATTGATAGCACTCTCCATCCTGGGGAGTGCTACATTGCTATTCTCGTGTGGCAAGAAACACGCTTCTGTAAATTACGACTACGAGACACTCCTTACCGAGTCGAGCGAAAATCGCACGATAACGATGATGGAGAATGGACAGCGTTCCTATGTATTCTCTGCACCGCTTATCGAGGGATATAGTATGGCGACAAACCCCTACCAGGAGTTTCGCCGTGGTATATTTATGACAACATTTACGTCTGACTCTCTGTCGCTTGTCGACGCAACGATCAAGGCCCAGTATGCCATCTACTACGAGCGTCAGAAGCTATGGGAGGCCAAGGGTAATGTTGTGATAAACAAGTTCAACCGCTCGGAGAAGGATACAACAGTTACGGATACCACAAAGATATATACACAGCAACTCTTCTGGAATGCCACTACGGAGAAGATATACTCGAACGTAGATACCAAGGTATTGCAGAAGGATGGTTGGCATTTTGGCGTTGGCTTCGAGGCCGACGAGGGTCTGAAGAATATCCACTTCAGACGTTATAGCTCCGAGGTGGAGTTCGATGCTACCCCTACGCCAAAGGCCGATAAGGGCGAGGAGTCGGATGTTCAGGCCGAGTCGAAGTCCGAGCCAAAGAGTGAGGATAAGGGTGCGTCGAAGGACTCGAAGAAGGAGGAGTCTTTGTCGCGCGATGCAAGGGCGAAGATAGCTACATCCCAGCCTATGCAGAAGATCGACAGCAAGGCCCAGTCGGAGATAGGTCTTAAGGCGCAGGGAGCCAAGGCTGCGCAGGGTGCGAAGAGTACTCCCGACAGAAAGGGCGTGGAGTCTTCGGCACAGATGCGTCCAACATCGCAGCAGGATAGGGTGCAGCTTGGCGCGACGGCAGGTCCTGACAGAAAGGTGCAGGATGCTGTGCGCCCCACGATGGAGCTTAACTCGGGTATCAGTAATCTAAAAATGGAGTCGGGCAGTGAACTTAAGCGCCCAGATTTTGAGCGCGATTCGCAGCTCAATGCCGAGACTTCAAAGAAGAAATAGCCCCGAATCATCGGCCTGCGCCCGATGCGTGGTGACGATGGTCTGTGGTTTTATATAATATATAGGTATAGCCCAGCAATGAATGGGCTGATTGTCGAGATATAAACTTAAATATAATGGGTGCAACGCTAATTACGATAGCCGTGATGCTGATGTTTTCGGCATTCTTCTCGGGTATGGAGATCGCCTTCCTTGGGCGTAACCGACTGCGCGAGGAGATTGACCGTCAGCACAACCCATTGTTTGGCCGTATCTCGGATATCTTCGCTCACAACGCCGGAAACTATATTACGACAATCCTCGTGGGAAACAACATCGCACTTGTCATCTACTCTATGTCGATGTCGGTGCTGCTTGTCGAGTTGTTCGATATGCAGAATGCGCTGTTGCAGACCATTATATCGACTGTCGTAATCCTCTTCCTTGGAGAGTATATCCCAAGTCGGTTGTTAAGCGCAATCCGAATTTCTACTACGAGATATTCTCGGTGGTGATGTATCTCTTCTACATCATTCTATATCCCGTTTCGCGCCTCACTACACTCATCTCGTTTGGTTTGATACGCCTTACGGGTCGTCGTATCGAGCAGCGCAACGAGCCTGCGGAGTTCAATCGCAACGATTTGGCTTCGCTTGTCGAGGATGAGAATGTCGAGGTACAGCTCGAGGATGAGGCCGACATACGTCTGTTCCAGAATGCGCTGGACTTTGCCGACCTGCGCGTCAGGGACTGTATGGTGCGTCGTGTCGATGTCGAGGCTGTAGATCTGGAGTCTACATCTATTGAGGAGCTTACCGAGCGTTTTATCGAGACTCACTTCTCGCGAATCTTCGTATGGCACGACTCTATCGACAATATCATCGGATATGTCAATTCGAAGAGTCTGTTTGAGAATCCTTCGCAGATTTCCGATATTATCATCAAGACGATATATGTCGCCGAGACTATGCCGTTGCAGGCTATGCTCGAGACCTTTACCAAGCGTAAGGCAAGCATTGCGGTGGTCATCGACGAGTTCGGTGGCACGGCCGGTATCATCTCTTTGGAGGATGTGCTGGAGCAGATTTTCGGTGAGATTGAGGATGAGCACGATGTGCAGGAGATGGTTGAGAAGCAGACGGGCGAGGGCGAGTGGGTATTCTCGGCACGCCTCGAGGTGGAGTATCTCAACGAGCGCTACGAGCTGGGAATCACGGAGAGCGAGGAGTACGACACGCTGGCTGGATATATCATCTCGGCATATGGTCGTATACCGCAAGAGGGCGAGGAGCTACGCGCCGAGAAGTTCGAGATAAAGATTCTCAAGCGCGAGCAGTCGCGTCTCGATTTGGTATCGTTGAAGAGGCTGTAATAGGGCGAAAACGAGCCTTATAGCAAAAAAAGAGGTTAAGGTTGTGTAGTTTGACAAAAAATTACTACCTTTGGGGGTTTTATTGGCAGAAACGACAAAAAATAATAAATAATAAAATCTTATGGCAACATTAAACACACTTAGAACTAAGTATGGCATTGTACTCTCTATCGTCATTGCCATCGTTCTTTTGGCATTCATTTTGGGTGACCAGCTCAGCTACCGTGGCAACCGCGGCGAGATCGTAGATGAGACAGTTATGACAATCGCTGGTAAGGATGTTAAGGCATCGGAGTATGCACAGTTAAACTCTTACCTCAGCGAGGCACTCCGCAACAGCGGTACATCGCAGGATCAGATTGCAAACATCGCATCTGGCTCATTCGTCTATGACAACTTCACAGCTCCTGCAGCTGCAGAGATCGGTTTGTCAGTAAGTGAGGCAGAGATCGACGCTTACGCTGTTGAGTTTGGTCAGCGCGTAGCAACACAGCTTCAGCAGTTCGGCTGGCCAGCAGACCAGATCGAGCCTATGGTACGCTACCAGTGGGAGCTCGAGACTATCTCTGTTGAGCAGTCACTCACACAGAACAAGCTCGAGGCAGTATTCGCAGCTGCTGGTTATGTAAACCGTCTTGAGGCAGAGCAGAAGCTCCGTCAGGAGAACCTCACATTTGACGGTCGCTATACTATGGTACCTTACACTGCAGCTGGCGAGGTAGAGGTTACCGAGGCAGAGATCGATGCATACTACGAGGCACACCGCGAGCAGAACCCATCGTTCGGTAGCCGTACACTCCGCTATGTAGCGTTCAATATCGAGGCAACAGAGGAGGACAAGGCTGCTATCGAGGCAAGCATTATGGATGTAGACAAGGCTGTAGCTGCAGCTAACGGCGATGTTGAGGCTATCAAGCGTGCAGTTCGCGCTATCGGTGGCAAGGCAGACAACTACAAGCTCCACAGCTCACTCGATGCAAAGGTTGCTGATGCACTCAAGGCAAAGAAGCAGTATGGCCCAGTTTTGGAGCAGGACAAGTGGACTGCAACATACCTTCTCTCAGATGTTACAGCTCCTGCAACTTTCGACTTCGAGGTAGCTATCGTTAACAACGTAATGGAGGCTAACGATCTTGTTGCAGAGCTCCAGGCTAACGGTGGTGATTTCGCGAAGCTTGCAACAGCTGTCGATACAGACACTGACAGCTGTGCAATGACTGCAATGAGCAATGTTGAGGCAAAGAATTTCATCGGTAAGAAGGTTGGTGATATCTTTACTTACACTTACAACCACAAGCCTGCTGTTGTTAAGATTACAGCTGTTGGTGAGAAGGAGCGTTTCGTACTCACAGCAGATGTTGAGAAGAGTGTTGTTGCTAGCGAGGATACTCGTAGCCGCATCGCTTCAGAGGTTGACACCTTCACAAAGAGCGCTGGCGAGAACGTTGAGAGCTTCAACGAGGCGGCTAATGCTGCTGGCTACCAGGTTAAGGCTGCTACAGCTAACCGCAACGACTACAACCCTAACTACGGTATGGGTCGCAACGTACGTGGTATCGCTAACTCGCGCAATATGGCTGTTTGGGCATACAATGCTGAGGTTGGTGCTATCCGTTCATTCCACATTGGTGACGCTATCTATGTTGCAATCATCTCTGCAGTTGACAACAACGAGTACAAGGTGAAGAATGCAGCTTTGATCGAGCGTACATTGAAGCACGACAAGCAGTTTGCAATACTCGAGTCACAGCTCGAGTTGGATGCAGCTATCGAGGGCGCCGAGGGTGGCAAGTTCGAGGGCGTTGCGTTCGCTGCAGGTAGCGTTGATGGCAAGTTTGAGCAGGCGTTGGTAGGTGCTATCACCTCAACACGTGAGCTTGGCGTAGCAAAGACCGTTAAGGGTCAGAACGGTGCATTCGTATTCATCGTTGACGCAATCAACGGCGAAGTAGATGCAGCTGCTGTTGAGCAGGAGCGCACACCTTTGATGACACAGCGCGAGGGTATGATGGGTCAGATGGGTGCTTCGGCTCTTATCTACAAGGCTGACATCAAGGACAACCGCGGCGAGGGTCAGCTCTAATAGCTCGACGACGCAAAAGATAGAGGGTGCTCAACATCGTGGATGTTGAGCACTTTCGCATCTACTCACGTGAGCAAAGAGAGGGGCGATGTTTTGTTATTTGGTATATTTTTCGCACCTTTGTTCTTGTTAAAAAACGAGTAGATTTATGGCACACATAAAATGTATCGGAGTCCTCACATCGGGTGGAGATGCTCCGGGAATGAATGCCGCAATTCGAGCGGTGACACGTGCAGCAATATATAACGGCTATCGTGTTGTAGGTATCAAGCGAGGATACTATGGTTTGGTATATAACGAGATGGAGGAGTTTACTTCCAGGTCGGTGAGCAATATCATCCACCACGGCGGTACAATTCTCAAGACGGCACGATGCAAGGAGTTTACCACTGCCGAAGGCCGTAGGATAGCACACGACAATATGGTTGCTGCAGGTATCGATGCGCTGGTAGTTATCGGTGGCGATGGCTCGTTGAGTGGCGCACGCATCTTTGCCGAGGAGTTCGATGTCCCTGTTGTGGGTCTTCCCGGAACTATCGATAACGACCTCGGTGGTACGGATATGACCATCGGCTACGATACTGCGCTCAACACCATTGTCGACGCAGTGGATAAGATTCGTGATACGGCTACCAGCCACGAGCGACTCTTCTTCGTGGAGGTTATGGGACATATGGCCGGCTATCTCGCGCTCAATGGTGCTATAGCATCGGGTGCCGAGGCTGCTATCATTCCCGAGATGGAGACCGAGATCGACCAGCTTGCAGATTTGGTGAGTCGCGGTTTCCGCAAGAGTAAGAACTCGGCTATTGTGCTCGTTGCCGAGAATCCCGAGACGGGAGGAGCTTTGGGCCTTGCGGAGCGTGTGAAGAGGGAGTTTCCGGAGTATGATGCGCGAGTGACGATACTCGGCCATCTGCAACGTGGTGGCTCGCCTACGGCTGCCGACCGCATCCTTGCATCGCGTATGGGTGCGCAGGCAATTACGGCCTTGTGCGAGGGTCAGCGCAACGTGATGATAGGTATCAAGAATGGAGAGTTGGTCTACGTGCCATTCTCGAAGGCAACGACAAATAAGCGCTCGATAGAGGCAGCGCAGACAGATATTGTAAAGATACTCTCCATATAAGTTTGGAGCTTGAAATATAGATAATGAAGAGACCGAATGCTTGATGCATATGTTGCAGAAGGTGGCGGGTCTGTAAAACTTGTAAAAGTAAATGAAGATACAGCGTTTAGTAACACTTTTTTTGGGGGTGTTGCTCTGTGTAGGTGTGGCATCTGCACAGACTAAGGATTTTACCCAGAGTGGTAACAGCCGATTTGCTATTAAGGTGCAGCCTTTTATGGGTTCATATCTTTTGGCAAGTAGCAACTTAAAGGAGATTAATCCCAATGGTCCTGCAGGTCTCAATTTTGGTGTTGAGTTCCCATCATCGCAGCAGCGTCCCTGGCAGCAGTATCTCAATAACCCGACGGTAGGTTTGGGTATGTCGTATATCAACCTTGGCGACAAGGCTATGGGTACGGCTATCTCGATGTATCCCTACATTATGATTAACGGATTCCGCTCGAAGCATTTCCAGCTCAAGGTGAAGCTCGGCTCGGGTATTGCGGCGCTCAACGAGCACTACTACACAACGCTCGACCATCCTATCCCTAACACGACATTCTCGACAACGATTAATGCCTACCTTACCGGTGGTCTTAACTTCGAGTTCCCGATTACGCGTAACTTCACGATCAACAGTGAGCTTGGTTTCTTTCACATAAGCAATGGTCGTACCAAAGAGCCTAACAAGGGCGCAAATGTGCTCTACGGAGGTGTCGGCCTCGTAGCTATGATCAATCCAGCGAAGGAGGATGAGAAGTCGCCTGTTGAGTTCCCCGATTTGCCCTATAAGTGGAGCCTCAACATCTCGGCTTCGTCGGGTATCCACGCAGCGGATAGCTCGGATCCACATCGCTTCTTTATCCTCTCGATGCACGTTGGTGCAATATACAGCACCTGTAACTGGCACGGCATAGGCGTGGGTGCAGATCTGTTCTACAACGATGCTATCGGCAGCAAGGAGACAAATCGTGGTATGTATGTCGTTACGGAGGATGACTGGCGCAGAATGCGTGGCGGTATCTCGATAAACAACGAGTTTAAGTTTGGCGATGTTACAGCGATGCTCGGTTGGGGTCTCTATCTCTTCAACCCTGTACGCAACCTATATGCCAACGACCACCCAATCTATGGCACTGGGCCACGTCCGTTGTTCTACAAGTCGGAAGAGGTGGGTGTCGATGAAGCATTCCACTATATTCGTTTCGGTATCAAGTATCGCATATGCGACAATGTCTACTTGCAGGCATTAGCCAAGACGCATATGCACATATGCGAGCTTGTCGAGTTTGGTGTGAGCTACCAGATACCGTTCATCACCAGGAATAAGCGCAAGGACGATAAGGTGGTATTCCACCATACACGTCACTGGTGGAAGGAGTACAGTGAGTAGATTAACTTTTAGTGATAACCTATGATAAAGAGTGTAATAGGCATAGGTAATGCCCTTACAGATATGTTGGTAAACATCTCGAGCGATGAGGTGTTGAGTGAGTATGGCCTCTCGAAGGGTTCGATGAGCCTTGTCGATGGCGAGTTGCAGACGGCTATCTCCAAATCGGTGGCGGGTGCTCCGCATTCGTTGTCGCTGGGTGGTTCGGCAGGCAATACCATCCGTTGTATGTCGCGCCTCGGTACGCGTGTAGGCTTTATTGGCAAGGTGGGCAACGATGGCACTGGCGAGTTCTACGAGCAGGCGTTGCGCAATGTAGGTGTCGAGCCATTTATACTCCATTCCGATAAGCGTTCGGGTAAGTGTCTGTCGTTGGTGTCGGCCGATGGCGAGCGTACGCTCGTAACACACCTCGGTGCTGCCGCAGATATGCACAAGGTGGATATCTCGGAGGCTATGTTCGAGGGCTATGACTGCTTGTATGTCGAGGGGTATCTTGTTCAGGATCACGAGCTTATCCGCACAACAATCGAGAGAGCCAGGGCTCGGGGTCTGCGTGTTGCGCTCGATTTGGCATCGTTCAATGTCGTTGAGGAGAACAGAGAGTTCCTTCGCGCATTGGTTAAGGATGGTGTCGATATCATCTTTGCCAACGAGGATGAGGCGCGCGCCTTTACTGGCGAGGCAGAGTCCGAGGCGGCATTGCACCATATTGCTGCGATGTGTGAGCTTGCGGTGGTGAAGATTGGTATGCGTGGTGCGCTGATTAAGCGTGGTGACGAGCAGCTGCACGTGGGTATTATGGAGGCGGCAAAGCGTGTAGATACGACTGGCGCTGGCGACTTCTATGCCGCAGGATTCCTCGCTGCGCTATGTGAGGGTCTCGACCTTCGACAGTGCGGTACGCTGGGTGCGGTGGCTGCAGGTAAGGTTATCGAGGTTGTGGGTACGACATTTGGCGAGGAGGCGTGGAGCGAGATTTTCAGACTCTACGACGAGGTGCGTAGCCGTAGTCTATTGTTCTAAAGTGTTGGAAAATAGGTAAATAAGTATAACTCTATGGAGATTTACTTCTTGCTTTCGCTTGTAGCTATTGTTGCGATGTCGATTGTGGCCTATGTCGTAGGCCGACGTAGTGGTGCTAACCGCGACAGCGCTCTCAAACTCGATATTATGCAGCAGCGTCTCGATGAGGCGCAGCGTATTATCGCCGATGATGAGCGCCGTATGGAGCAGTTGCGCGACGAGGTAAAGCGCCTGACGGCTGAGCGCGATGTTGAGCGCACAAAGGCCAAAAGTGCCGAACAGCGTGTCGAGGAGCAGCGTGCCGAGCAGCGCGAAGCGCTCGATAAGCAGTATCAAACTCTTAAGACATCGTTCGAGGAGCAGTTGGCATCGTTGCGCGAGATGAACAAGCGTCAGGTCGAGGCGCAGCTTACGCTTATCAAGGAGCAGATGCGCTCTACGTCGGAGGAGGTGCTCAAGCAGCGCGAGCAGGAGCTCGGTATGCGCAATGTGGAGCAGGTGTCCAAGATTGTCGACCCTCTGCAGCAGAGTCTCAAGATGATGCGCGATGCGCTCAACGATTCGAAGGAGAAGCACCAAGAGGCGTTGCACCGTCTCGATGCTACGATTCAGGCAAATATGAAGAACAGCGAGACGTTGAGCGAGAGTGCGGCGCGTCTCACACGTGCGCTTACGGGCGAGGTCAAGGTGCAGGGTAATTTCGGCGAGCTGAAACTACGTCAGCTTCTCGAGGATCTCGGATTGAAGGATGGCGAGCAGTTCTCATCGCAGATGCACCTGCGCGACAAGGCTGGCAAACGCCTCAAGGATGACGAGGAGAAGGGTCTCATCCCCGACTTCGTGCTCCACTTTCCCAATAAGCGCGATGTGGTTGTCGACTCGAAGATGTCGTTTACGGCATATGAGCGATATGTGAATGCGCAGGATGCTGTGGAGCAGAGCGTTGCACTTAAGGAGCATTTGCACAGCGTACGTTCACAGATGGAGCGCCTGGCAAAGAAGGATTATAGCAAATATTTGCAGGAGGGCTACAACAAACTCAACTTCGTGATTATGTATATACATACCGAGGGTGCGCTCAACCTTGCGCTGCTCAACGATACGTCGCTGTGGCGCGAGGCCTACGACAAGGGTGTCCTTATACTCGGTCCGCAGACTATGTATATGAATCTGCGCATTCTGGAGCTTATGTGGACTCAGGTGCGTCAGCTACGCAACCAGGAGCAGATGATGGCGGCGGCAAACCTCATCATCGACCGCACGCAGGATTTCAACAAGCGCTTCAGGGAGGTTGAGGATAAGATGCGCGATGCGGTAAGCAGCATCGAGGATCTGAAGATTACAACCGGCGAGAAGGGTAAGAGTATCATTACTGCGGCGCGTAAGCTTATCGATGCTGGCGCGAGGGTAAACCGCAAAAAATCGCAGTTGGACGAGGATAACGCGCTGTTTATAGAGGGTGATAAGGGCGAGATTTTCGATGAGGCATCAGCTTCCGAAGGCGCACCAAATAAGAACGTAGACGACAGTGCCGAGGAGTAGCCGCAGGGTATAATAATAACATTTCCTACATTGTACATATGGAACGACATATCGATATAAACCACTTTGATTACGAGCTTGCGGATGAGCGTATTGCAAAGTTTCCGCTCGAGGAGAGATCATCTTCGAAGTTGCTCGTTTACGACAATGGCAGCATCGCCGAGAGCCGTTTTAGCTCTATTGCCGACAATCTACCCAAGGGTGCAACTCTCGTATTTAACAATACACGCGTTGTGCGTGCGCGTATCGTTATGCATAAGGCATCGGGTGCGCGTATCGAGGTCTTCTGCCTTGAGCCACACAACCCTGCGGACTATGAGCGCGCCTTTGCTATGCGTGCCGAGAGCGAGTGGAGCTGCATTGTCGGAAACCTTAAGAAGTGGAAGGAGGGCGAGGTAGGCATCGACTTCGAGTATAAGGGCGAGTCGCACACGTTGCGTGCCGAGATTACGGAGCGCGGAACACGTGAGCATATCGTGAGGTTCCGCTGGTCGGCAGATTGCTCGTTCGGCGAGCTTCTCGAGCAGCTTGGCCGTATTCCTATTCCACCATACCTCAACCGCGATAGCGAGGAGATAGACAATACGCGCTATCAGACCGTCTATGCGCGCTACGAGGGCTCGGTGGCAGCACCTACGGCTGGTCTGCACTTCACGCCCGAACTTATCGAGCAGATGCGTGGCCGAGGTTTCGGCTTTGAGGAGGTGACGTTGCACGTGGGTGCAGGTACGTTCCTGCCCGTCAAGAGCGAGGACGCTGCGGAGCATCCTATGCATACGGAGCACTTTACGGTGCGACTCTCCACCGTGGAAAATCTCCTTGCCAACCATCGTTCGATTGTTGCGGTGGGTACTACGTCGGTGCGTACTCTGGAGTCGCTTACGGCTTTGGCGTGGCGTATACATACCTCGGGCACGCCCGATACCGAGCGTGTTGTAGGTCAGTGGGAACTCTACGATATCCCTGCTCACTTTACGGGAGAGATGGTGCTTGCGATACTTCGCGACTATATGCAGCGCGAGGGTGTTGATCAGCTTAAGTCGGCAACGCAGATTATGATCACGCCGCTGGGCTATCGTTTCCGCATTGTGCGCTATATCGTCACAAATTTCCATCAGCCCAAATCTACACTTTTACTCCTCGTGAGTGCATATGTTGGCGAGGACTGGCGACGCATCTACCAATATGCTCTGGAGCACGATTTTCGCTTCTTGAGCTATGGTGATTCATCTCTTCTGAAGGTGGAACGAGAATTATAAAATTGGACTATTTCGGAATATAGGCGGCAGCGCCAAATTTAAAATGTCATTAAAACTCAGGTTGTAATGGCATTTTTTTATAATAAAAGTTGTATATTTGCGAACTATTTTTTCACATTATAAATATACATAAAGAATGAAATCACTAAAAATTGGAGATCTCGTCGCTAAACGACCCATTGTGCAGGGTGGTATGGGCGTTGGTATCTCACTGTCGGGACTTGCCTCGGCGGTAGCTAATGAGGGCGGTGTAGGCGTAATCTCATCGGCAGGTCTTGGCTTGATATACAAGCATCTTTCGTCAAACGTAGCAGAGGCTGCAATGCTCGGTCTTAAGGAGGAGTTGCGTAAGGCACGCGCCAAGACCAAGGGTATCGTAGGTGTTAACGTGATGGTTGCAATGACTAACTTTGCAGATATGGTGCGTACGGCAATTGCCGAGAAGGTAGATATCATCTTCTCGGGTGCAGGCCTTCCACTCAACCTCCCTTCGTTCCTTACCGAGGGTGCAAAGACCAAGCTCGCTCCTATCGTATCGTCAGCACGTGCTGCGAAGCTTCTCTGTGAGAAGTGGTTCAACGAGTATAAATACACTCCCGATGCAATTGTTGTTGAGGGTCCAAAGGCTGGTGGTCACCTCGGCTATAAGGCCGATCAGATCTTCGCCGAGGAGTACTCGTTGGAGAAGACTTTGCCAGAGGTTGTCGAGGTAGTAAACAAGTTTGCGGCAGAGCACAACTGCCATATCCCCGTTATCGCTGCTGGCGGTATCTACACAGGCGAGGATATTCACAAGATGATGGAGCTCGGCGCTTCGGGTGTGCAGATGGGTACGCGCTTTGTGACTACGGAGGAGTGCGATGCCGACATCCGCTTCAAGGAGGCTTACATCAACGCGAAGAAGGAGGATATCGAGATTATCCAGAGCCCTGTGGGTATGCCTGGTCGTGCGGTGCACAGCTCGTTCCTTGCGAGTGTTAAGGAGGGTCTGAAGAAGCCAAAGCAGTGTGCTTTCAACTGCATCCGTACGTGCGATGTGGTAAACAGCCCATACTGCATTATGCTCGCTTTGTTCAACGCCTTCAAGGGTCGTTTGGATAACGGCTACGCCTTTGCTGGTGCAAATGCTTGGCGTGCAGAGAAGATCGAGACGGTGAAAAATCTCTTCAACTCGCTTGTCGAGGAGTACGATGCGGTAGTTAAGAAGATTCGCGGCTAATCATTTTACTATAAGTATATTGCGTCTGTCGGGTGGGTAACTGCTCGGCAGATTTTTTTTTGTCGCTGTGCTTGCGTGTAAGCAGTTGTGTCGGCTTATCCGATTACGGGTATCGATGAAAAAAGGGTGTCGCAACATCTCTGTTGGACACCCTTCGTCGCCTAAATATGCTATTTGGAACTACCAGTTCAAGATCTTCTTGAAGTCGAAATCCTCTGGGTTAGCTACGTAAGCCTTGGCAGCCTCGTAGTCCTCTGGAGTGATATAGTGCATCAAGTTGTCGATAACCTGGTGGATCTTGTCGGCGTTGATATCAACCAAACGTGGAGGAATCTTGCCAGTCTCTGGATCCTGCAAATCCTTGAGGTACAATGGTGATACGTAACCCTCCTGGCTGATGTAAACCATACAGCCTGTCTTACCCTCTGTAAAGAGCTTGTAGACACCCATACCGAGCTGTGAGCAGTATACCAAGTCGAATGCGCAAGGAGTCTGGCAGCGTACCTCGTAACCGATCTCTACTGGACGAGACTTAACCTTGATGCCAAGTGCCTTGCACTTCTTCTCGAGCAGGGTGTTGAACATCTCTGCCTTCGATACCTTACCCAACTCTGGGTGACCGTGGTCGTCGTATGAGAACTGGATGCCCGACTTGAGGATCTCCTCCTGATCCAACGAGTGGAATACACCCTCCGAAACCATCGCTACACCATAGTCCATACCTACGATCTTGCGCTTGATGATCGCCGAGATGATGAGGTTGATGATCTTGTCGATAGTGATCTTTGTCTTGTTGAACATCTCTGGGATGATAATCATAGGGTAGTGGCAGGCAGATGCGATACCGAAAGCGAGGTGACCTGCCGAGCGACCCATAGCTGCAACTACGAACCAGTTAGCCGATGTACGAGCGTCGTTGTATACCGCGCGACCGATAACCGAACCTGCGTTCTTTGCTGACTGGTAGCCGAATGTAGGCATACCTGCTGGCAATGGAAGGTCGTTGTCGATAGTCTTTGGAACGTGGATGTTAGCGATAGGGTACTGCTTTGCCTCGAGGAACTTGGCAATGCGGTTAGCTGTAGATGCTGTGTCGTCGCCACCTACGGTTACCAACAACTTGATGTTGTTAGCCTTGAAGAAGTCGAGGTTGAAGTTCTTCTCGAAATCCTCGTCTGTAGGCTTGAAGCGGCTCATTGTAAGGTACGAGCCACCCTGGTTGAAGATGTAGTCAACGCGGAACATATCCAAATCCTCGAAACGTGGGTTTGGGTTGAATAGTCCTGAGTAGCCATAGTGCAAACCGATTACACGGTAGCCCTTGGCCAAAAATGTCTTGGCAACACTGCCGACAACTGTGTTCATACCGGGAGCTGGACCGCCACCCGTGAGAATTGCAATAGCCTCTTTCATAGTTTATATAATTTTGAAGTTAGAATTTCCGAATAATAAATTACTCCGTTCTGCAAATATAATAAATTTTTTTAAGAAATCACAAATTTTGTCGAAATATTCTCTTTTTTAACTGAATTTTTTGTATCTTGTGCTTGTAAACCGATAAATGCAGAGGCGTATGCGTAGAATATATCTTATACTTATAGCTGTTTTCGCACTCGTGACCGCCGCCCAGGCGCAGCTGCACGATGGATCCCAACCCTTTAATGGCCTAATTATAAGGGAAGATGGGCGCGGCGTGAAGGCGCGTGTCGAGGTTGTGGGCAGCGATAAACTAACCTTCTCGGATGGCAAGGGTCGTTTCGGCCTTACCGATATTAAACCCGAAGATGTGTTGCGTATAGTCTTTCGTCGCGACGAGATTCTCATTCCCGTTGCTGGGCGAAGCAGCTTGCGTATAGTGCTCAGTGAGGAGTCGTTAGCCTATACGGCAGAGGAGTCGCAGGAGCTGGCGAATATCGGTTTTGGCTATGTCAAACGCAGGGAGAAGGTCGACTTCTCGTCGGGTATCTCTGGTGATAGATTGCGCGCTACGGGATGCAGCAACGTCATCGATGCGCTGCTTATGTTTGTGCCCTCGTTGCGTATGGTCAATGGCGAACTTTGTCTCTATGGACAAGGTACGATAAACAGTTCCTCGGCGGTGCTTGTGCTGTGTGATGGTCAGGAGATCAATCCTGCACATATCAATATCGCCGATGTCGAGAATGTCGAGGTGCTGAAGGGTGCCAATATGTATGGCTTTCGTGGGGCAAATGGCGTGGTGCTGATAACAACAAAGAGTGCGCAGTCCAAATAGGATGCGCACTCTTTGTTGCTATTATCGCGTGTTTAATACTGCTCCTTCTCGTTGGGGAAGTCGCGGCTCTTCACGTCGTCGACATAGTGGCCAACAGCCTCAAGAATTGTTGTGCCTACATCGGCATAGCGACGTAAGAAACGTGGTGAGAATGACTGGGTTATGCCGAGCATATCGTGTGCTACGAGTACCTGGCCGTCTGTAGCGCTACCAGCACCAATACCGATAGTTGGGATATGCAACTCCTCCGATACGCGCTTGCCCAGCTCCGCAGGAATCTTCTCCAAAACTACGGCGAAGCAGCCAGCCTCCTCAAGTAGCTTGGCGTCGCGGATGAGCTTATCTGCCTCCGACTTATCCTTGGCGCGTACGTTGTACGTGCCGAACTTGTGAATCGACTGTGGCATAAGTCCGAGGTGACCCATAACGGGGATACCTGCCGAGATGATGCGCTGCACCGACTCTAAAATCTCCTCGCCGCCCTCCATCTTAACTGCGTCGGCCTCGGTCTCCTTCATAATGCGGACTGCCGAGTCGAGAGCGAGCTTTGAGTTACCCTGGTATGTACCGAAAGGTAGGTCAACGACAACGAGTGCGCGCTCAACGGCACGTACTACAGACTTGGCGTGATATATCATCATATCGAGGGTGATGGGGAGTGTGGTCTCGAAGCCTGCCATCACATTTGCTGCTGAATCACCAACGAGGATAACGTCGATACCTGCCTTATCGACAATCTTTGCCATCGAGTAATCATACGATGTGAGCATTGCGATCTTCTCACCGCGCTGCTTCATCTCCGTAAGGCGAAGTGTTGTTACGGCTCTTACTGTACTTTCAACTGACATAGTTTACTGCTGTTTTGAGTTATAGTAGTGCAAAGATAACCAAATAAATGAAATTAGCGCTACACGATGGGAGAAATGTCGCTATGCAACCTGCGAAAAAAATCCATAACGCCGAAATCACTGTGGACAAAATGGTGAAAAATACATATATATATTGTGTAAAATAAAAAAAAGTCGTATATTTGTGGCGTATTAGAGCGAAGGTAAGGGGACGGGAGTCCCCTTATTTCGTATCAAGAAGCGAAGCAATGACGAGTAAAGAATAGACGTAAATAGTAAGTATATGATTGATATTAACAAAGTTACAGAGATTGCCGAGCGCCATTTGGCTGGTAGCGATATGTTCGTTGTCGAGTGTAAGGCTACGCCTATGGGCGAGATCGAGTTGCTTATCGACAGCGATACGGCAGTAAAATTGGAGGATTGCGCAGCACTCAACCGCGCAATCGAGGCAGAACTCGACCGCGAGGTTGAGGATTACTCGTTGATGGTTGCTTCGGCAGGTATTGGCTCGGAGCTTAAGCTTCTTCGCCAGTATCACAAGATTCTCGGCTCTTCGGTAGAGGTGCTCCTCAAGGATGGTATCAAACTTCTTGCAAAGCTCGAGAACGCCGATGAGCAGGGCATAGCTATCTCTTACGAAGAGAAGCAACTTATCGAGGGCAAGAAGCGTAAGCAGACTGTGCAGGTGTCGAAAAGCTATGCTTGGGAGGAGATAAAGTATGTTAAAGAGTACCTCGACTTCAAGTAATTTGTTGTGATAAGGGGTCATCTACTGCCGCTAACGAATTATCTCAGCGATGGGCAGTACGCCTTAGTATAGCCCATCGCTTCGAAATTCGCCGAGCGTTGTATCTGACACCCTTCTAACAACAAATCTTATTGTGCTGGGTGAGTGAAAATCGTGTATTAGCTATCAAAACTCATAATACATCACAAACAAGACAAACTAATAAACAAAATATAAAATCGAAATGAAGTACATTAATCTTATCAGCAATTTCGCTGAATTCAAAGAGTTGAAGAGCATTGACAACTCAACGCTTATCGGTGTGTTGGAGGATGTATTCCGCCACGCTTTGCAGAAGCAGTTCGAGAGCGACGAGAACTTCGACGTGATTATCAATCCAGAGAAGGGTGACCTCGAGATCTGGCGTAACCGCAAGGTTGTGGAGGATGATATGTTGGAGGATGAGAACACAGAGATTGCACTCTCGGAGGTGAAGGCTATCGACGCATCTTACGATGTAGGTGACGAGTATGTAGACCAGATCGATATGACCAAGTTTGGTCGTCGTGCTGTGTTGTCACTCCGCCAGAACCTCGCATCGCGCATCCTCGACCTCGAGAAGGTCGCTCTCTTCGAGAAGTACTCGGAGAAGGTTGGTGAGATTGTCTCTGGCGAGGTTTACCAGGTATGGAAGAAGGAGGTATTGGTTCGCGACGACGAGGACAACGATCTCGTTTTGCCAAAGGGTGAGCAGATTCCTAACGATTTCTACCGCAAGGGTGACACCATCAAGGCTGTAGTTAAGAGCGTCGAGATGAACAACAACCAGCCTCGCATCATCCTTTCGCGTACCGACAACCAGTTCCTCGAGCGTCTCTTCGAGCAGGAGGTTCCCGAGATCTACGATGGTCTTATCACCATCAAGAAGATCGCACGTATTCCTGGCGAGCGTGCCAAGGTGGCTGTTGAGTCGTACGACGAGCGTATTGATCCAGTAGGTGCTTGTGTCGGTGTAAAGGGCTCACGTATCTACACCATCGTTAAGGAGTTGCGCAACGAGAATATCGATGTTGTAAACTACACAGCTAACACATCGCTTATGATTCAGCGCTCGTTGAATCCAGCAAAGGTTTCGACAATCACTATCGACGAGGAGCGTAAGACAGCTTCGGTATACCTCAAACCAGAGGAGGTATCGTTGGCTATCGGTAAGGGTGGTCTTAACATCCGTCTCTCGAAGTTGCTCACTGGCTACGATATCGACGTATACCGCGAGATCGAGGAGGAGGACGTAGCATTGACAGAGTTTGCAGACGAGATCGAGGGTTGGGTTATCGACGCCCTCAAGAGCGCTGGTTGCGACACTGCGAAGAGCGTTCTCGAGCTATCTGTTGAGGAGATTGCACAGCGTGCCGACCTCGAGTTGGAGCAGGCAGAGGCTGTGGTGTCAATCCTCAAGGCAGAGTTCGAGGAGTAAAATGATAATGATTAATTAACGAAAGGAGATATAGATGGATAATAGCAAGAAGATAAGGCTGATACAGGTTGCAAAAGAGTTTAAGGTGGGTTTCAATACACTTGCAGACTTCTTGCAGCGTAAAGGCCTGCAGAGCGATTGCTCGCCATCTTCACCAGTATCGGCAGAGGTTTATGCCGTATTGGAGAAGGAGTTTGGTGGCAATAAGCAGTCGGGCAACGAGCGCAACACCATTCGTGAGCGCATTCAGCAGAAGGGTTCGGTGAGCATCAACTCACAGGATAAGAGCGAGGATGAGGAGGACGAGGTAGTCATCAAGAGCAACGTGATTAGCGTTAAGGATGAGGTGCGTGGTCCAAAGATTCTCGGTAAGATCGACCTCGGTGGCAAGAAGCCTGCGCCAAAGGCTGAGGTTAAGCCAGAGCCAAAGCCAGAGCCAAAGGTTGAGCCAAAGGTTGAGCCAAAGCCAGAGCCAAAGGTTGAGGTTAAGCCAGAGCCAAAGCCAGCGCCAGCACCAAAGGCAGAGCCAAAGGTTGAGGCAGCGAAGCCTGCGGAGGAGCCACAGGCAGAGCCAAAGCGCGACTCGGTATTCCGTCCACAGATTGAGCAGCTCGGTGGTCCAAAGATTCTCGGTACAATGGATGTATCGAATATGGTACCTGGTGGCAAGCACAAGCGTAAGCGTCTCGACAAGGAGAAGGTAGACGTTACGAAGGCAGGCAAGAATGGCGGTAAGCCAGAGAAGGGTGGCCAGAAGGGAGAGAACAACTCGAACAAGGGTAACAACCAGCAGCAGGGTGGTGGCAATAACCAGCAGCCTAACAATAAGAAGCAGGCAAAGCAGCAGAAGAAGCAGGAGAAGCAGCAGCCAAAGCCAATTGTACGTCCAGAGGTGTCAGACGAGGAGGTACAGAAGCAGATTAAGGATACTTTGGCACGTCTTACAGCCAAGGGTACAAAGTCGAAGGGTGCGAAGTATCGTAAGGAGAAGCGCGAGGAGGTTCGCGAGCGAATGAACGAGGAGATCGAGCGCGAGGAGATGGAGCGCAGCGTGCTCAAGGTTACGGAGTTCGTAACTGTGAGCGAGCTCGCTACAATGATGAGCGTATCGCCTATGGAGGTTATCTCGGCGTGTATGAACCTCGGTCTTATGGTATCTATTAACCAGCGTCTCGATGCCGAGGCTTTGGTAGTAGTTGCCGAGGAGTTTGGCTTCACCGTAGAGTTCGTATCGGTTGAGATTCAGGAGGCTATAGAGAGCGATACCGACACCGAGGAGGAGCTCGTATCGCGTCCACCTATTGTTACGGTAATGGGTCACGTAGACCACGGTAAGACATCGCTCTTGGATAACATCCGTAAGACAAACGTTACAGCAGGCGAGGCTGGTGGTATCACACAGCACATCGGTGCATACTCTGTAGAGCTTAACGGTCAGAAGATTACCTTCCTCGATACCCCAGGTCACGAGGCCTTTACGGCAATGCGTGCGCGTGGTGCAAAGATGACCGACGTAGCTATCATCATCGTGGCTGCCGACGACAGCGTGATGCCACAGACTGTCGAGGCCATCAACCACGCATCGGCAGCAGGTGTGCCTATGGTATTCGCTATCAACAAGATGGATAAGCCACAGGCAAATGCTGACCACATCCGTGAGCAGCTCTCGCAGATGAACATCCTCGTTGAGGACTGGGGCGGTAAGTACCAGTGCCAGGAGGTATCTGCAAAGAAGGGTATGAATCTCGATAAGCTCTTGGAGAAGGTACTCCTCGAGGCCGAGATGTTGGAGCTCAAGGCTAATCCTGACCGTCGTGCAACAGGTGCCGTTATCGAGTCGATGTTGGATAAGGGTCGTGGCTACGTAGCAACAATTATGGTTCAGAACGGTACACTCCGTGTGGGTGATGTCCTTCTTTCGGGTACATATACGGGTCGTGTTAAGGCTATGTTCGATGAGAATGGTAAGAAGGTTACCGAGGCAGGTCCATCAACACCTGTTCAGGTACTCGGTCTTAACGGTGCACCACAGGCGGGTGATACCTTCAACGTGATGGAGGATGACCGCTCGGCACGAGAGATTGCCAACAAGCGTGAGCAGTTGCAGCGTATGCAGGGTATTATGACCCAGAAGCACGTGACACTCGATGAGATTGGTCGTCGTATTGCTATCGGCTCGTTCAAGGAGCTTAACATCATCGTTAAGGGTGACGTGGACGGTTCGGTTGAGGCTATGACAGGCTCACTCATCAAGCTCTCTAAGGAGACTGTTCAGGTGAATGTCATCCACTCGGCAGTAGGTCAGATTTCGGAGTCAGACGTTTTGCTCGCGGCGGCATCAAATGCTATTATCGTGGGCTTCCAGGTGCGTCCTTCGGCTGCGGCGCGTAAGGCTGCTGAGAAGGAACAGATTGATATACGTCTTTACTCAATCATCTACGACGCAATCAACGAGATTAAGGATGCTATTGAGGGTATGCTTGAGCCAGTTATGCGCGAGGAGATCGTATGCTCTACTGAGGTATTGGAGACCTTCAAGATTTCGAAGGTGGGTACTGTTGCAGGATGTGTCGTGCGTGAGGGTAAGATGCAGCGCAACACGCCTATCCGTGTTATCCGCGACGGTATCGTTATCTACACAGGTAAGCTCGGCTCATTGCGTCGTTTCAAGGACGATGTCAAGGAGGTTACTGTTGGTCAGGACTGCGGTTTGAACATCGAGTCGTACAACGATATCAAGGTTGGCGATATTATCGAGGGTTACGAGCAGGTTGAGGTAAAGCGCAAATAGTTAATTTGTTGTGATAGCAGGCGATCTGCGGCATTGGGCTTGTGGTTGAAGTGCTCACATACGTCGAGTATGCTCCGCTTTCAACCACTGCGACCCACTACCGCATATCACCTACTCAAACAACAAATTAGGCTAACGCTTATATAAATTGAGAATTACAACAATTACCTAAAAATAAAACTTAAAGAGATGAACAACATTAAGTTTACTACTGCAGCCGAGGCTGTAAAGTGCATCAAGTCGGGTGATCATATTCACCTCAGTTCAGTGGCTTCAGCTCCACAGTGCCTCATTAAGGCAATGTGCGATCGTGGCCGCAATGGCGAGTTCAAGGATGTACACATCCACCACCTCCACACCGAGGGTCCAGCACCTTATGCTGAGCCAGAGTTCGAGGGCGTATTCCAGCTCGACTCATTCTTCGTAGGTGGCAACGTGCGTAAGGTGACACAGGCAGGTTATGCTGATTATATTCCAATCTTCCTCTCGGAGACGCAGAAGCTTTATCGTTCTGGCGCAGTGCCTTGTAACGTGGCTATGATTCAGGTATCTCGTCCCGACAAGCACGGTTACGTATCTCTCGGTACATCGGTAGATGCTACTTTGGCAGCTGTTGAGTGTGCAGATCACGTTATCGCTGTTGTCAACAAGTATGTTCCTCGTTCGTTCGGTGACGCTATGATTCACAGCTCGAAGATTGACTTCTTCGTAGAGGACGACCAGCCACTCGAGGAGGCTCACTTCACAACACCTGACGAGGTGGAGACAAAGATCGGTAACCTCTGTGCAGGTCTTATCGAGGATGGCGCAACACTCCAGATGGGTATCGGTGCTATTCCTAACGCAGTTCTCGCACAGCTCGGCAACCACAAGAACCTTGGTGTTCACACCGAGATGTTCGCAGATGGTGTACTTCCTCTCGTAGAGAAGGGCGTAATCAACGGTGCTGCAAAGAATATCGATAAGGGTAAGATGGTCTCTACATTCCTTATGGGTTCACAGAAGGTTTACGACTTCATCGATGACAACCCAGGCGTACTTATGATGGACGTAGGCTACACCAACGATCCATTCATCATCTCGAAGAACGACAAGGTTACAGCTATCAACTCTGCACTTCAGGTAGATATCACAGGTCAGGTATGCGCTGACTCTTTGGGCCGTAAGTTCTACTCTGGTGTTGGTGGCCAGGTAGACTTCATCTATGGTGCATCACTCTCGAAGGGTGGTAAGGCTATCATCGCTATGCCTTCAATCACTAACAAGGGTATCTCGAAGATCTCTGATGTTCTTACCGAGGGTTCAGGTGTAGTTACCACTCGTAACCACATCCACTGGTTCGTAACAGAGAACGGTGCTGTAGATCTCTATGGTAAGAGCCTTCAGGAGCGTGCTCGTCTCATCATCTCTGTAGCTCACCCATCAGCACAGGAGGAGCTCGACCGTGCAGCATTTAACCGCTACGGTTCACACCACCACTATATTAAGGGCTATATGAAGAAGTAATCCCTAATGTAGGACATTGCATAACGTAAGGCTTTCTCTTCGGAGAAGGCCTTTTTTTAGCCCTTAATATAGTGGTGGTGAACCACCTATATTTACATTCCCTCCAAACCTCCCTTTGACAAAGGGAGGCTTGTTTCTGTTGTCGCTATTAGAGAGGTTGCTTTTGACTCCAAAGAGAATTTAGGGAAATTAGAGAATTTAGGGAGATTAGTGTTCAAGTTTCTAAATTCCTTAAACTCCCTAAACTCCTTAACCTCCCTAAAATCTCTAATTTCACTATTACTTAACAACAAAAATCCCCCGAAGCCGTAGCTTCGAGGGATTTCTATATATATACTTAAGACTACAAACGAGCCTTGATTGCCTTTGACTCCTCCTCGTAACCTGGCTTATCCAGGAGTGCGAACATATTCTTCTTATAAGCCTCAACACCTGGCTGGTTGAATGGGTTAACACCGAGCATATAGCCGCTGATACCGCAACCCTTCTCGAAGAAGTAGAGCAACTGACCGATAGTGCGCTCGTCGATGCGCTCAATCTCGATAAGCATATTAGGTACGCCACCATCAACGTGTGCGATACGTACGCCAAGCTCTGCCATCTTGTTGATCTCCGAAAGACGCTTGCCAGTCAAGAAGTTAAGACCATCGAGGTTAGCCTCGTCTGCCTCAACCTTAACCTCATACTTCGAGTTCTTAACCGAGATGATAGTCTCGAACAAGGTGCGCTCACCCTCCTGGATATACTGACCCATAGAGTGAAGATCCGCAGTAAGTGTTACGCTTGCAGGGAAGATACCCTTACCGTCCTTACCCTCAGACTCGCCGTAGAGCTGCTTCCACCACTCTGCGATATACTGCAACTTTGGCTCGTACGAACCAAGGATCTCGATCTTCTTGCCAGCCTTGTACAACTCGTTGCGCACGATAGCGTACTGAGCTGCAGGGTTTTGCTCGATAGGTGTAGCCTCCGATGTGAGACGCTCCATATCGCGTGCACCCTCAACGAATGCCTCAACATCAACACCTGCAACAGCCAATGGGAGAAGACCTACGGGTGAGAGTACAGAGTAGCGACCACCCACGTTGTCCTCGATAACGAATGTAGGGTAGCCCTCCTGTGTCGCGAGGGTCTTGAGAGCACCACGTGCCTTGTCTGTGATAGCTACGATGCGCTCTGCTGCCTCAGCCTTGCCATAGCGACGCTCCAACTCGGCTTTGATAAGGCGGAAGGCGATAGCTGGCTCGGTTGTAGTACCCGACTTCGAGATTACGATAGCAGCTACCGAGTAATCCTTGATAGCATCCATAAGCTCGTAGGTGTAATCCTCCGAGATGTTCTCACCGGCGAACACCACAGTAGGGTTATCCTTCTGCTTCTTCAACGACTCGAAAGAGTTGCTCATAGCCTCCAAAACAGCCTTTGCACCGAGGTACGAACCACCGATACCAATGCAGATAACCACCTCGGCACGCTCGCGCAATTTCTGCGCTACAGCCTTGATTTCGGCAAGCTCCGCATCGCTAATCGAAGTAGGGAGATTTACCCATCCAAGGAAGTCGTTGCCAGCACCCTCGCCCGAGTGAAGAAGGGCGTTGGCGCGTGCTGCCTCATTAAGCATATCGCTTGTAATCTGTACGCCTGAATGTGCGGCGTTAAACTTGATAAGTTCCATAATGTCAATATTTTATAATTTACGTTAGTTCATTGTATTTTGCGTCTTAGACTACTTGAGAATGTCGATAAGTACACGCATCGCATCCTTTGCCGAGGCGTTATTGTAGAGCACCTCCCAAACCATATCGGCGATAGGCATTTCGATGTTCTGATGCATCGAACTGCGGCGTATGCACTCGGCCGCGTAGTAGCCCTCGGCAACCATCGTCATCTCGTTCAATGCGCTCTTTACCGAGCATCCCTTACCAAGGAGTGTGCCGAGTCGGCGGTTGCGGCTGAGTGGCGAGTAGCAGGTAACCAACAAATCGCCCATATATGCTGCTGCGTTGATGTCGCGGCCCTCGATTGGCACTGCGCTATCGAGGAAGTGTTTCATCTCCGACGCACAGCCAGCGATGAGCACTGCGAGGAAGTTGTCGCCGTGGCGCAAACCTACGGCCATACCTACAGCCAGAGCGTATACGTTCTTCATAATCGATGCCGCCTCAACGCCCAGCACGTCGTGTGATAGGGTGCAGCGGAAATAGTTGTTGGCAAGGAGCTCGCGCACCTGCTCTGCGGTGTCGCTACTCTCCGATGCCACAGTGAGATACGACAGACGACACTGTCCTACCTCCTCGGCGTGCGATGGGCCTGTAACCACGCACAATTTCGACATATCTACCCCGTAGTGGCGGTGCATATACTCCACAATTGTGAGGTAGTCGCCAGGGATGATACCCTTGACCATCGACACCACAATTTTGTCGCTCAAACTCTCGGTGAGTGGGGCGAGGAACTTGGGCAGGAATGCCGAAGGCATGGCCAGAATTACGACCGTTGCATCGCTTACGACCTCATTAATGTCGTTCGAAGGTGTGATGAGGTCGCGAGGAAGGTCGCACCAGGGTAAATATTTAGGGTTGCGGCCACTGCTGCGTAGTGCGGTGGCGATATCGTCGTTGAGGACAAGCCACGATACGTGGTGTCCATTTTCTGTTAGTGTCTTGACAACTGCTGTAGCCCAGCTACCGTAGCCCAGTACGGCGCATTTGGCTTGCTGATTTAGCTCCATAGGAAAAAAATTATTGACAAATTTAATAAAAATAAATGAAAGTGTTGCAAAATCTCCATATCTTTTTCCTATCTTTGTGGGTGGTAATGCGCGCGTAGCGTGAGACGATGGGCTAAGTTGTTGAGATTTAGTCTCTTATTTCGCCTGCGTTTGTGGAGCGCGGAAGAGACAATTTTTTCCTGACTCTGCGCGTTATTTTTGGCAGCTGTCGCAATTTAGAGATAGATTTGGGATAGCTCCTTGCTCTATGTTTCGCGGTGAGCACGCCGCAGCATAGACCGAAGACTGTCAGTAAACGAAAATTAAAATATACGAGATATGGGACTCTTTTCACTAACACAGGATTTGGCGATTGACCTTGGTACCGCCAACACCCTGATAATGAACAACGGCAAGGTCGTTGTTGACGAGCCATCGATTGTGGCTCTCAGCATCAAGACAGGTGACCTTATGGCAATTGGTCACAAGGCGCGAATGATGGATGGCCGTACACACTCTAACATCCGTACAATCCGCCCACTCAAGGATGGTGTTATCGCTGACTTCGAGGCTACGGAGCTTATGCTTCGCGGTCTGATCAAGAAGGTGAATGCTACGAAGGGCATCTTTGCACCATCACTTCGAATGATGATCTGCATCCCATCGGGTTCGACAAACGTCGAGATTCGTGCGGTGCGAGACTCTGCGCAGCACGCTGGAGGCCGCGAGATCTATCTTATTTTCGAGCCTATGGCGGCGGCTCTTGGTGCTGGTCTCGATGTCGAGGCTCCCGAGGGTAACCTCATCATCGATATCGGTGGCGGTACGTCCGAGATTGCTTGTATCTCGTTGGGTGGTATCGTATGCTCGAAGTCTATCAACGTAGCTGGTGACGTCTTCACATACGATATCCAGAACTATATCCGTCAGCAGCACGGCATCCGTATCGGTGAGCGTACTGCCGAGGAGATCAAGTGCTCGATTGGTGCAGCAGTTCCCGAGCTCGACAACGAGCCCGAGGATTACATCTTCACAGGTTCGAATATGCTCACTAACCTCCCACAGACCGTTACGCTCAACTATAGCGAGATTGCATATGCTCTCGACAAGTCGCTCGTAAAGCTCGACAACGCCCTAATGGAGGTGTTGGAGGAGATGCCACCTGAGCTCTACTCTGACGTGGTGAAGAATGGTATCTACCTCGCAGGTGGTGGTGCGCTGATCAAGGGTCTCGACCAGCGTCTCTCGAAGAAGTCGGGTCTTCCTGTGCACATCGCCGAGGATCCGCTGCGCGCTATTGCTCGAGGTACTTGCATCGCCCTCAATAATATTGGCAACTTCTCATTCCTGATGGGTGGCGAAAAATAGTTTAACGTGATAGATGTTGCATAGCAGGGCTGTCGCAGGTCTCTGTTATGCAACAGCTGTTGCTGAAGTTAGGGTATGCAGAGACTCCTTGCGTTCATAAAGCAGATATACGTGGTGCTCATCTTCGTGCTTATCGAGGGTGTGGCACTATGGTGTTATGCCACATCTACACCCTACACCGAGGCCAAGATTCTATCGCGCACATCGGCTGTTGGCGGTGCTGTGAGCGGTATGGTCACCGACGTGAAGCACTTCTTCTCGCTCTCGGATAAGAATCGCGACCTTACGGCACGTGTGGCGCATCTCGAGGAGATGCTCGCCTCGCGTATCGCTGATGAGGGTATCGATATCGACTCGTTGAGCAGTATGATGAATGCCCGTACGGAGCTGGCATATCGCTACTATCCAGCGCGCGTAGTCTCGCTTACCTCCTCAAAACTGCGCAACTACCTTGTTATCGATCGCGGTGCTGACGATGGCATAGCCGCGAATATGGGTGTCATAACCCCCGATCGTGCATTGGTCGGATATGTCGTGTCGTGCTCGCCACGCTACTCTGTGGTTATGCCTGTGCTCAACGAGAAGTTCCGTATCGGTGGTTCGTTGGCCGAGAATAACTACACAGGCTCGGTGCGTTGGTCGGGAACTTCGACACATCACGTCGATTTGATCGACCTCTCGACATATGCCGATCCGAGGTTGGGTATGGCTGTCGAGGTGCGTTCGGAGCGTCTGCCCGAGGGTATCCTCATAGGTCACATCGACGATTTCGAGTTTAATGCTACGCAGACTGCCTACAGAGCACGTCTGCATCTGGCTGTAGACATCTCGCGTCTGGACAATGTGATTGTGGTCGAGAACAGCCACTATGGCGAGATTGAGGGGTTGATGGAGACGATGGATTAATCAGGAACGATAGCGCCTTAAGGGCATAACGATACTTTCAGGATGTATAAGTACATATCATACGTTTGGCTAATGGTGGCGGTGCTCGTCGCGCAGATATTTCTGCTCGACAACATCTCGATACACCTATGGCTGCGTCCGATGATATTTCCGCTCGTTATTCTTCTCCTTCCGATGGAGTGGCGAGCGTTATGGGTGATGCTCATAGCTCTGCTTACGGGCTTGCTTATGGACATAAGCCTGGGCGGTGCAGGTCTCTATGTAGCCTCGTTGCTGCCACTTGCGCTGCTGCGTAGCACGCTGATGTATTTGGCCACTAACCGCGTGGTCGAGGCAAGCGACCAGACGTCGCTGCTCTCGCGTTTGAGCCTTCGTCAGCTTATGACCTACCTGGCTCTGGCGTTGTTGCTGCATCACGCGCTCTTCTTCCTTCTCGAAACTCTCTCTTTGGCGCATCCTCTGCGCCTCGTAGCTACGATACTTTTCAGCACGCTGCTCTCGACGGTTGTGGCGTGGCCCATTGTGCGAATATTCGTAGGTAAAGTTCTGGGACGATGACACGTTACGATAGAGGTTTTCAGCGTTTTCTGCATCTGCGCCTTGTGGTGCTATTGGCAGCTGTGGTTATCCTCGGCAGACTCTTCTACGTGCAGATTATCGACGATAAATATGACCGTATGGCTACGGCAAATATCATACGCCGCCCCGAGGTGGAGTTCCCGATGCGTGGCGAGGTGCTCGACCGCAATGGCGAGTATCTGGTGCGTAGCCGTGTATGCTACGACGTGATGGTCGTCACGTCGAATATCCCCAAGCAGGGTTTCGATACTGTGCGTATGGCGCAGATTTTGGGTATGGACATAGAGAAGCTCCGCTCGCAGATTAGCAAGGCACGCCGTTCGCCACGTGCTCCGTTCCTTGTTACGGGCTATCTCTCGCAGGAGGCAAAGCTCATCCTCGATGAGGGACACTTCGATGGTTTCTATACGCGTTTCCGTACAGCACGCGAATATCCACGCAAGATTGGAGGCAATCTGCTTGGTTATGTGAGTGAGGTTACAGCCGAGCAGGTCAAGAAATTTCCCTACTACGAGGCTGGCGACTATATTGGCGTAGGTGGCGTGGAGTCGGCCTACGAGACTGATTTGCGTGGTGAGAAGGGTGTGAGTTATCGTATCTACGACACACACGGAGCTTTGAAGGGCTCATATTTCGATGGTGCGATGGATGTGCTTCCTGTCAAGGGTAGCCAGCTGGTGTCGACCATCGACGGCCGTCTTCAGGAGTTTGCCGAGGAGCTTATGAAGGGTAAGGTGGGTGCTGTGGTAGCCATCGAGCCTTCGACAGGCGAGATTCTGGTTATGGTATCTTCGCCAACGTATAATCCCGATTTGATGGTGGGCCGCGAGCGTAACAACAACTACGCGCGAATGTTGCACGACCAGCGTAATCCGCAGTTCAACCGTGCGGTTAAGGCGAAGTATCCCCCGGGCTCGACCTTCAAACTCGTGCAGGGCCTCATCGGCTTGCAAGAGGGCGTGCTTCGTCCACGCGATATGCACCCTTGTAGCGAGGGTTATAGCTATGGTAGCCGTAAGATGAAGTGCCACGCACACCGCTCGCCTGTCGATTTGCGCGATGCTGTGGCGACATCGTGCAACGCCTACTTCTGCTACGTATTCAAGGATGTGATCACCAACCCCAAGTATGGTGCGATACGCGAGGGCGTCAAGGCGTGGAACGAGTATGTATACAGCTTTGGCTTCGGTCGCAAGCTCGGCAGCGACTTCTATGGCGAGGGAGCAGGTTTTGTTCCTACGCCCGAGTATTACGACCGTAAGTACGGTAGATGGAACTATGGCTCGGTGCTTTCGTGCGCTATTGGTCAGGGCGAGATGGGTTGTACGCCGTTGCAGATGGCAAACCTTGCGGCAATTATTGCCAACCGAGGCTACTACTACATACCTCATATCATCAAGGGCATCGAGGGTCGCGACTCGATAGATGCGCGTTTCTACGAGCGTCAGTACACGATGGTCGACTCGGTACACTTTGTACCCATCGTCGAGGGTATGTGGCGCGGTGTTAACGAGTGGGGTACGTCGGGCGGCGCGAAGCTTGAGGGCTGGGATGTCTGCGGTAAGACAGGTACGGCGCAGAACCCCAATGGCAAGGATCACTCTACGTTCTTGTCGTTTGCGCCAAAGGATAATCCCAAGATTGCAATCTCGGTATATGTCGAGCACGGTGGCTTTGGTGCGACTATCGCTGTGCCTATTGCCTCGCTTATCGAGGAACTCTATCTTACCGATACGATTAAACGTCCGAATCTTGTGGAGCAGGTGCTCAATATGACGCCTAACTATAGCCACTACGACAAGATGCAGAAGAAGTATGACGCAGCGCGTGCTGCAAAAGCAAAAAAATAGGGAACAACGATGAAGAACTACTACGACTCTATGTCGCGAGGCGGAAATATGAGCCTGTTTGGCAATGTCGACCTCGTTGCGCTGGGACTATATATAGCCCTGGTGCTCATCGGTCTGCTCTCTATCACTTCGGCATCCTACGATAGCGAGTCGACCAGCATCTTTTCGATGCAGCACAACTATATGAAGCAGCTTATGTGGATAGGCTTCTCGTCGGTGGCGGCTGTCGTCATCCTACTTCTGGAGCGTAGCTACTTCCATATGTTCTCCTATCCGGCCTATGTATTTGGTATTCTTATGCTGCTGGCCTGTCTGCTCTTCGGTCGCGAGGTAAATGGTGCAAAGGCGTGGTTTGAGTTCGGAAGTGTCAGAATTCAGCCTGTGGAGTTTGTGAAGATTGCTACGGCGCTAACGATGGCGCGCGTGATGAGTTCCTACTCGTTCAATATCAATCGAATATCGGATCTTGCCAAGATTATCGGCGTATTGCTGCTACCGTTGGCGATCATCATCAAGCAGAACGATACAGGCTCGGGACTGGTGCTCGGAGCATTTATCTTTGTGATGTACCGTGAGGGACTCACGAAGTATCTCTACTTCCCGGCAATATTCACCGTGGCGCTGTTCATATGCTCGTTTATCTTTGCGCCCGAGGCGATATTCATCACGCTGCTCATACTCTTTGCCGCCTACACGCTGCTTAAGACGGGTGCGGTGCTTGTTCACGTGCGTTTCTTGGCTGCGATGTTCTGCGCGATGATTCTGCTTGCTGTGGCTACGCCCTTAAGTGCATATCAGTCGATTATGATTGTCTGTGCCATTGCAGCAGTAGCATTGGGTATTATCGCCATTAAATCGCGCGCCCTGATGCTGTTGTGGCCTGTGATGATGTATATCTACGCTATGCTATTTGTACCGACGTGCGATTTCCTCTTCACCAAACTCGAGCCGCATCAGCAAAACCGAATACTCACCTTTGTGGGTATGAAGAGCGATCCGAAGGGTATCGACTACAATGTCATACAGTCGCAGATTGCCATTGGCTCGGGTAACTTCTTCGGCAAGGGATATATGCAGGGCACGCAGATTCGCTACGACTATGTCCCCGAGAAGCACACCGACTTTATCTTCTGTACGGTAGGCGAGGAGTGGGGTTTCTTCGGCACGTTGTTCGTTATCTCGCTCTACGTGGCTCTCATCTTCCGACTTATGCGTATGGGAGAGCGCATTGGCGAGACCTTCGGGCGTGTATATTGCTACTCGGTAGCCGCCATACTTCTCTTCCACGTGTGGGTGAATGTCGGTATGACTATCGGCCTTATGCCTGTGATGGGTATCCCGTTGCCATTGATGAGCTATGGCGGATCGTCGCTTGTAGCCTTTACAATATTGATTATGATAGCAATACGCCTCGATGCTTCGACCGATGACAAGAGTGTCTACTCGGTGTAGCGGAGGCGAGAAATATGCAAAACTATGGAGAACCGAAGAGTAATATTTGTGACCAACGACGACAGCTACCTCTCGAAGGGCTTTCGTGCTGCCGTAGAGATAGCTCGTGAGTTTGGCGATGTTGTAGCCATTGCGCCTGATAGGGTGCAGAGCGGTATGAGCCAGGCCATAACCATCAACAATCCGCTCTTCATCCGCGAGGTGGAGCGTGGTGAGGGCTACGAGATTCACGCCCTCTCGGGTACGCCGGTCGATTGTGCCAAGATCGCCTTCGACCACATATTCCTCGGTCGTAAGGTAGACCTTGTGATTTCGGGTATCAACCACGGCTCGAATGCAGCGGTAAATGTTATGTACTCGGGAACGATGGGTGCAGCTATCGAGGGTAGCTTCTATGGCGTGCCATCTATCGGTCTCTCGCTTGATGACCACGCCGCAGATGCCGATTTCGAGGGTGCTGTGGAGTATGGCCGTCAGATTGTGGCTTCGGTATTGGCGGCTGCCGATACGTTGCCCCGACCATTGTGTCTGAATGTAAATGTGCCACGTTGCCCAAAGTCGGCAATCAAGGGTATACGCCTCTGTCGTCAGACGCGAGGCTTCTGGCGCGAGGCTTTCTATGCGCGTAAAGATCCGCAGGGCCGCGATTACTTCTGGCTTACGGGAGCATTCCAGAATGCCGAGCCACAGGCCGAGGATAGCGATGAGTGGGCATTGGCTCACTACTACGTAGCTGTGGTGCCTGTGCAGGTCGATATGACGGACTACAAGATGCTCAAGGCGCTGGATGGCGTTGTTAAGTAGCTTTTAAAAGCATTAGGGTTATGAGTGGCGTAGAGATACTGATGATTGTTGCTATCGTTATGCAGAGCGTAGCGGCCATCATTGCGTTACATCTTGTCAATAAGACGCGTTTCAGCGCTCTGTGGATATGCTGCTTCATCGCCCTTATGTTGCTTGTTGTCGAGCGTTTTCTTCAGCTTCGAAATTTCGATGGACACCCTATCCCAAGTATGACCTATGCCTGGGTGGGTATTGTCGTGTCTATATGTTTCTCGATAGGTGTTGTCTGTGCGTTGTTCCTCGTGCGCCACGTCGATCGTATGACGCAGCACCGCCGACTCCTCGAGAATAGGCTTATGACCGCAGTGCTCCGCACCGAGGAGCGCTCGCGTGCCGAGTTCTCGCGCGAGTTGCACGATGGTCTCGGCCCGTTGCTCTCGTCGGCGAAGATGTCGCTGTCGGTATTTTCGCGTGTCGATATGGAGGATAAAAACCGAGTGATTCTCCAGAATACCGCCTCGGTTATCGACGAGGCTATCCGCTCGTTGCGCGAGATTTCCAATAACCTTTCGCCACATATGCTCATCAACTTCGGTCTTGTGCGCGGCATCAACAACTTCGTCGACCGCGTCAGCTCGATGCACCAGACACCTATTCTGTTTCGCACTACACTGCGCGATGAGCGTTACGACTCCAATATCGAGGTTATCCTCTACCGCGTGGTATGCGAGCTTATCAACAACTCGCTCAAGCACTCGGGTTGCAAGCAGATTACCTTAAGCCTTACGCTCGAGGGTAGCAACCTTCGTCTCGAGTATCGCGACGATGGCAGGGGCTTTGTACCCAACGATGTTCTCGATTATGGGGGTATGGGTCTTTCGAATATCCGTTCGCGCATATCGTCGCTTGAGGGTACATTCCGCATCGAGAGTGCGCCCGGACGTGGTATGTCGGCAGTAGCTGTAGTATCGACACTTATGCCTATGGTAGGCTTGTCGAACAGCGATCTTGAGAAACTAACCAGTATGAACTATGATAGAAGGAAAAAAGGTAAAAATCGCGCTCGTCGATGACCACACCCTCTTTCGTACGGGTATGCGTGGTCTGCTTATGCAGCGCGACGACTATGAGGTTGTAGCCGACGTAGGTAGTGGCGAGGAGTTTTTGGCTCTGCTCCCCACGTTGGATGTCGACGTAGTCTTTATGGATATATCGATGCAGGGAATAGATGGCTGCGAGACTACGCGCCGTTCATTGGCTATGCGTCCCGATTTGCGAATCATCACACTCTCGATGTATGGCGATGACCACTACTATACGCTGATGGTTGAGAGCGGTGCTTCGGGTTTCCTGCTCAAGGATTCCGATATCGAGGAGGTATACAATGCCATAGATAGTGTGCAGTCGGGCGATAGCTACTTTAGCTCGGCACTTCTTGGCTCACTTATGCGCAATATGAGTATGGCTGCGACCGATGCAGCATCTGACGAGGATGCGCTTTCGGATCGCGAGATAGAGATTCTTGTTGAGGTGTGTAGAGGTCTCTCTAATCAGGAGATTGCCGATAAACTATTTATCTCAAAACGCACCGTAGATAAGCATCGTGCCAATATCCTCGAGAAGACGGGATGCAAGAACACGGCAAACCTGGTGGTATACGCCATTAAGAATCACCTCGTTGCAATATAGTTTGGGCTGTATAACGCCAGCTTTGGCGTTACGCTTCAAGCGGGAAGTCCTCATTGACCTTGAGTGAACTGTGGTTTCTCGCTTTAGTGTGCCCCATTCTTGAATGCATACATATATAGATAAAGATATAGGCTACCCCAGGGATAGCCTATATCTTTTTGTATGTGTAGGGTTTATGGCATAGGTTCGCCATCAATCTTGATAACGAATGACAACCAGCCATCATTTGTGTTGGTGATACCGAGCAATGTATTGCCATCCTCCGATGTGCCGTTGATGATGATACCATCCTCGATATACTTGGCGAGAACAACCTCGTGCTCCAAAATCAACCAGTCAACGAGTGGAGTCTGTGACTCGAGGTCACCGCTCTTGATGTCAACGACATAAGATGTTGTACCGAGGTAGTATGGTGCGTCGTTGATGAAGACAATACCGTCATCGGTCATAGCTGTTACCGATCCACCAATGAACCACATCATCTCGCCAGTCTCGCGGTCGAAGGCTGCTGGGTACTCTGTTGGGTAGCCCTCTGCACTGTACTTCTTACCCTTACCGTATACATAGCGGCCACCTGGTGTGAAGAGGTTCTGTGAGTCACCGATGCACTCTACTGGGTTGTACTGCTCGTCGTATACGTAGTTCAAATACTCGTATGGCTCTGATGCGCTGTTCCAGATGATGCTGAAAATATCCAACGATGTCTCATAACCGAGGATTGAACGGTCTGGAGCTACCGACTTTGCTGCGATACCTGAGAGCTGTGAGTAGTAGAGCATCTCCTCTGAAACTGTAGGAACAGAGATAGTACCAGTTGTAAGCTCGTAGCAGAATGGGAAGTACTCACCATAGTTCTCGGTGTAGTATGTCGATGCGTTATCCCAAATCCAACCCACTGCGAACTTGCCGTCAGGAGTGATGCTTGTGAACGAACCCATACTCAGGTTCTCAACGAGGTTGTCGATGTTGATCTCGATAAGCTTACCATCCTCATAGATTACAGGTACACCATCAGCGATTGCGCCGTGGCTTGAACCTACCGCGATACCATTGTCTGCTACGTCGTATAACTCAACGTCTGGCAACTCGGTCATAGTATCGGTGTTAAGATCGAGGAAGAAACCCTGACGATCGAACGCACCAACAACATAGCGACCATTGTTAGAAATTGCAGTCGCAGCAGCGCCGTTTGATGGAATCCAGTAGCGGTACTGTGGAACAACACGCTCTGGTATATTGATCTCGATAGTTGCAGGATTAGAGTTCTTGTAGAGCTCTTGGTCTGCAGCCACAGCTACGATTGTACCTGTATACTTCTCGCCATATGACAAGTTCTCAACAACGTATGTGCACTCATCTGTACGTGCAGAGTCACCCGAGCTGATGCTTACCTCGTAGTATGCAGCGTAGTCAACAGCCTCCCAAGAGAGAATAGCCTTGTTCTCGATGATGTTGATACCCACAACTGGAGTATCCAAACGGTTGCCCTTCTTATCTACCTCTGATTTCTCGCAGCCGATTGCTGCAAGAGCGATGATAGCGCAGAGCATAGTTTTAAAAATGTTCTTCATAAATAGATATTAATTTGTGTGTTTAATTTTCTTCATTTTTCGCCATTCAGCCTTACACAATATGTTGGCTCGCAAGGCTAAAATTAGCGCCGCAAAGATAGTCAATAATTCACGTTTCGCAAACTATATATGCAGTTTATGCAATAATTCATTCGTAAAAATGGCAAATTATGCAACTTTTTTGTGACATTTATGCATATCGTCCGAGTTTTGCCTATCCATTCCACACTTGCGCTGGTCTTCGTGCGTACGTATGCGAAACGCGTTTTATATGGTCGTGAAGCAAGAAAGAGCAAGGCTGTCTCGCTACGTTGTTTGTAGCCGAGTCAGCCTTGCTCATTATTGACTATTAACGGTGTCCGCGACGCTGCTCACGGTTGAGGCTCTCCTGCTGCTGGCGCAAGGCCTCCTCGTAGCGCTGCTGGAACTTCGACTTCTTCTTTGGCTTGTTCTTCGCTGCAAGAAGCTTTGCACGTACCTTCTCGTCATCTACCGTACGACGAATTACAAACATAATGATCATTGTGAAGATCTGTGACAAGAAGTAGTAGTAGCACAAACCTGATGAGTAGCTGTTAAGGAAGCAGAGCATCATCACAGGCATAAAGTATACCATCATAAACTTCATCATACCTGCACCTGCCTGTGGTGTCGATGCCGCCTGCTGCTGGTATGTAAGCAATGAGTAGCCGAATAGCGATACAGCCATAAGCAGTGCAAAGAGGCTGATGTGGTCGCCATAGAACGGAATAGAGAATGGTAGATCTAGGACGCTATCGTATGACGAAAGGTCGTTGCTCCACAAGAAACCCTGACCGCGCAACTCGATACTTGCAGGGAAGAAGCGGAACATTGCCCACAGAATCGGCATCTGGATGAGCATTGGCAAGCAACCACCCATAGGGCTAATTCCGGCCTTGCTGTATAGCTCCATCATCGCCTGCTGCTTCTTCATTGCATCCTCCTGGTTTGGATACTTGGCGTTCAATGCCTCCATTTCGGGGCGTATAGCGCGCATCTTTGCCGTAGAGATATAGCTCTTATAAGTCAATGGCAAGATGATGAGCTTCACCAAGATAGTGAGGATGAGGATGATAATACCGAAGTTGAGGCCGAGGTCCTTCAACCAATGGAAGATAGGAATGGTGAAGAAACGGTTGATCCAGCCGATAAGCCAGCCACCCATAGGAATGATCTCTTCGAGGTTTGTCTTCTCGCCCTCGAACTCCACGTCGTTGAGGATCTTGAAGTCGTTAGGACCATAGTAGAAAGCGTTGTGTGACACGCCGCTCTCTGCCGTAAGTGGCAAGTGAAGAGCTACGTTGAAGGCCTTCAAAAAGTCCTGACCCTCACGTGCCGAGCCTGTGAAGCTCATATCTGCAGCGAAGTTCTCCTTCGAGATGAATGCCGAAGAGAAGTATTGCTGCTTGAGTGCTACCCACATAAGTTCACCTACGCTCTCCTTCTCGCCATCTGCATCGATTGTATCCCAATCCTTATCCTCGCGATCGTAGTATGCGATAGTTGTCGCAAGGTTCTCCATCTGGAAGCCACGCTCGTTCTTGTTCGACTTATTGCTCCACTCGATATCCATCAACTCGCCAGCGAGGTAGTTCTTAAGACCCTGCTGCTCGATGTTGAAGTCGATGAGGTAGTCGCGGCTTGGGTTGCCAGTGTTGTAGATTGTGTAGTGGTACTTAACCCAAGTATCCGATGCGATGTTGAGAGTCATTGTTACAACGCTCTGTGTCTCGCCCTCGGCGACATCGTAGCTATAGATGAAATCCTCGCTCGATACTGCAGCACCACTCTCGGTGCGCATAGCGAGGCTGAAGCGTGCCGTAGCTGGCTGCATAAGCTCTACGAGTTCGGTGCGCTCCTCGTCGGCATACTTCGTATAGTTCTTCATAGTCACGTTGCGAATCTTACCGCCACGTGTCGAGAACTCAACCTTCATCAGGTCGTTCTCCACATCAAAGCTCTGCTCCTCGAGCTGCTTTGCGTCGTAGAGCTTCGCACCATAGGTGTAAAGCTCGGCGTTGAGCTTGCGTGCTGCATCTACCGAGTCGCGTACATAGCGCTCCTCCTCTGTCATACTCTCCTCGGAAAGGCGCATAGCCTCCTGCTCGGCAGCCTCTGAAATCATCTTTTCGTGCTGCACCTTGGCAACCTCGCGGCGGTACTCATCATACTTCTTTGCCTCGTAGCTCTGGTAGAACGAGAAGCCCACGAAGACAGCTACCATAAGTACCAAACCGATAATCGTTTTCTTATCCATCGTCTTTGTTTTGCCCCATCACGGGGTGAAAGTGTTTAGTTATGCGTAGTGGTTAACGCAGATGTTTGTTATAAAATTATTCCAATCAACGAAAACAAGCAAAGAGCTCTGCACAGCAATGCCGTGCAGAGACTCTTCTCTCTGTTTATCATTATTTTTCGTCGCGATACTTCAATGCCTCTGCTACGAATGCCACGAACAATGGGTGTGGGTTAGCAGCTGTTGAGTGGTACTCTGGGTGGTACTGCGCACCTACAAACCAGCGGTGTGAAGGAATCTCGACAACCTCTACCAAGCCAGTGTCAGGGTTGTGACCTGTAGCCTTCATACCTGCGGCCTCGAAATCGGCGAGGAACGTAGAGTTGAACTCGTAGCGGTGACGGTGGCGCTCAACGATAGCGTTTGTGCCGTATGCCTCGGCTACGCGTGAACCCTCTGCAAGCTGGCAAGGATAGCCACCAAGACGCATTGTGCCACCCTTGGCTGTAACCTTCTTCTGCTCCTCCATAATATCGATAACAGGGTGCTTGGTCTGCTCCATCTCGCTTGAGTTAGCGTCGGTCCAGCCCAATACGTTGCGTGCGAACTCGATAACTGCGCACTGCATACCGAGACAGATACCGAAGAATGGTACGTTGTTCTCGCGTGCATAGCGAACAGCAATCAACTTACCCTCGATACCGCGGTTACCGAAGCCTGGTGCAACCATAATCGCCGACATCTTGCCGAGTTGGTCAGCAACATTGTCGATAGTGAGTCGCTCAGAGTTTACGTAGTGGAGCTTAACCTTAACCTCGTGCACAGCACCAGCGTGGATGAACGACTCGCTGATAGATTTGTATGCATCGGGAAGCTCAGTATACTTACCAACCAATGCGATATCCACAACGCTCTTTGGACTCTTGATGCGCTCAACAAATGCCTCCCACTCTGCGAGGTTTGGCTCCTGGTCAGCCTCGAGACCGAGCTTCTGGAGCAATACGCCGTCTAAGTTCTGCTCGTGCATACGCAATGGCACCTCGTAGATTGTAGGTACGTCGATAGACTGAACAACAGCCTCTGGTGTAACATTGCAGAACAATGCTACCTTACGACGCAAATCCTGGCTCAAATCGTGCTCCGAGCGGAGTACGAGAACATCGGGCTGCAAACCATACGAGAGCATCTCCTTTACAGAGTGCTGTGTAGGCTTGGTCTTGAGCTCGCCCGAGGCAGCCATATATGGGATGAGTGTGAGGTGCACAAGTACGGTGTTCTGGTAGCCGAGCTCGTAGCGGAGCTGACGTACAGACTCGATAAATGGGGTAGACTCGATATCGCCTACGGTACCGCCAATCTCGGTGATGATAACGTCGTACTTCTTGGTAGCGCCCAACAACTGCACACGACGCTTGATCTCATCGGTGATGTGAGGGATAACCTGTACGGTCTTGCCCAAGAACTCGCCACTACGCTCCTTCTCGATAACGCACTGGTAGATCTTGCCTGTTGTTACGTTGTTGTTCTTCGTAGTCTGGATAGAGGTGAAACGCTCGTAGTGGCCCAAATCGAGGTCGGTCTCTGTACCATCCTCCGTTACGTAGCACTCACCGTGCTCGTAAGGGTTGAGCGTACCTGGGTCAACGTTGATATATGGGTCGAGCTTCTGGATTGTCACCGAATAGCCACGTGCCTGCAACAAGCGCGCAATTGATGCAGATATAATACCTTTGCCAAGCGACGAGGCAACGCCTCCAGTCACAAAAATGTACTTTGGTTTAGAAAGTTTCATAAGTTTTGTATAGTTTACACCATCAGCCACAATGGTTTCGTTAATAACTCGTTGTTTGTGTTTTGCTGCTATGCGTTGTGCTCACGCTGCTTTGCCTCCTCGGCATCGATGAGGCGTACCTTCTCGATGAGCTCGGCCATATCGCGCTTCGTGCGCTCGATCTTCTCGCGAACATCTGAAATCAACGACTCGGCGTTCTTCGACTTCGAGAAGAAGCCGATGTTGTTCTCCAAAAGTGCGATATCCTGCTCCATCTGCTTAACCTTGTTGTAGAGCTTCTCGCGCTCCGAGCGGAGCTGGTTACCACCCTTCATATTCGACACACGCTCCTTGAAGCGGTTCATAGAGCGGTCGCGCTCCGATGAACGGAGTGTGTTGAACATAGCGTCGACAACTGCCTTGTACTCCTTCTGCAACGCATCCTTATGCTTGATAGGCACGAAGCCAATCTGGCTCCAGCGACGCTGGAATGCCTTGATAGCCTCGAAGCCGCCAGCCTTGATATCCGCTGCACGCATCTCCTCCAGTAGAGCCTGCTTTGCCTTGAGGTTCTGCTCGTGCTCCGAGTCTACCGATGAGAAGTGTGCTGCCTTGCGCTCGAAGAACTTGTCGCAAGCTGCGCGGAAACGCTTCCAGATAACATCCGAGTGGCGGCGTGCCACAGGACCTGTTTGCTTCCATTTTGCCTGCAATGCGATAAGCTCGTCGGTTGCGTGCTTCCAATCCTCGCTCGATGCCAAAGCCTCGGCCTGCTCGCAGAGCTCGTTCTTGAGTGCGAGGTTGTGCTCCATCTCGTTCTTAAGCTCGGCATAGTAGTTGCGCTTAAGCTCGATGAACTTGTCGCAAGCGTTGCGGAAACGCTCATATATGCGGTTGTTCTCCTTCTTTGGAGCATAACCGATAGTCTTCCATACCTTCTGGATCTCAAGCAACTCCTCCGATGCGCGGTTCCAATCCTTGCGCGAAAGCATAGGACGTGCAACCAAAGCCTCGGTCTTCTCGCAGAGCTCACTCTTGAGTGCGAGGTTCTTGGTCTGCTCTTGCTTCAAGCTCTCGAAGTGCTCCTGGTGACGCTTGTTGATGCGGCTAGATGCCTCCTTGAAACGCTCCCACAAAGCCTCCTTGTGCTCCAAAGCTACAGGACCAGTCTCGCGCCACTCGTCGTGGAGCTTCTGAAGTTTGTGGAACGACTCAACGATCTGCTGGTCGAGTACCAACGCCTCGGCCTGCTCACAAAGAGCGATCTTCGCCTCATAGTTCTTCTTGAGGTCGAGGTCGCGGAGCTCCTTGTTGATCTTGATGAAATTGTAGAAATTCTCCACGTGGAGGTTGTAGGTCTCCCACAAATCCTTTACGTTTTGCTGTGGCACAAGGCCTGTGTCTTTCCACAACTGCTGCAACTCGCGGAAACGTGCAAAAGTGGTATTGAGAGTCTCATCAGAGTTGATAAGCTCCTTGAGCTCCTCGATAATCTCGAGTTTCTTGCGCAAGTTCTCCTCCTTGCCCGCTTCGAGTGCTGCAATGTGCTTGTCGCGCTTGTCGCGGTATATGGCAAAGAGCTCCTTGAAGCGTGCTTCATACTCATCTGCCGCAGGGGTGAATGCCTCCGCTTCACCGCCAGCCTCGAGGAAGGCCTTGCGCTCTGCCTCGTTCTTGGCGCGGTGCTGCTTGTAGAAGGCTATTTTGATGGCTTCAACCACAGGGCGCAATGTCTGTACGGGCTCCGCTTCAAGCTTCGCTGCAAGCAGAGCAACAAGCTCCGCCTCGCCAAGCCCAGAGAGGTCGTCGCCAGCCTCGGGTGCTGCCGCCTCCTCTTCGGTGTGCTCGCCAATATCGAGTCCTGCCTCCTGTGCAGCAAGTGCTGCCTCCTCATCGGCAAACTCCGTACTCATAGTGTTTACGACCTCCTCCTCTGCTGGAGTTGGCTCAAATGCGCCTGCTGCCTCGGCAGCTGTGGTAGTCTTCTTCGTATCTTCGGCAACAGAGCCGACAGGCTCGCCAGGAGCCGCAAGATTGATTTTTTCAGTAGCCATCGCTTACATAGTTTTACGTTGATGCGTTCATACCGATAGGTATGTAATTCGTGCAAAGATAATAATTCTTTTTCAAAGAAGGAAATAAAAATATGATTATTTCTGTGAGATGTTTTCTCTCATCGATTTTCGAGTTCGCAAATAGTCTAAAAATATTCTGTATAACCATTAGGCTAAAGGCTAATTATATATATGATAAAACCAGAAAAAATGCGTGCGCGTAGTGGGAAAAAACAAGAGGTGAGAAAAAATGTGAAAAATTATTGGAAAGTCGCGCGATAATTATTACCTTTGTTGAGGTTTTGAGCACGCTTCGAATCTACACACAAACAAGACATCAATTAAGTTTAACATAAAAACAGTATCAAAGATGGTTATTTTGGTTCTAAACTGTGGTAGCTCGTCTATCAAGTATCAGGTGCTTGATGTTCAGGAGTCATCACAGACGCTGCTGGCCAAGGGCCTTGTAGAGCGTATCGGCCTCGCTGAGGGAGACCTTACACACAAACCTCAGGGTAAGGATAAGTTTGAGCTTCACTGCCCTATTCCAGATCACACAACAGGTATCCGTTTGGTGCTCGATGCACTTACAGATGCAGAGCACGGTGTTATCAAGTCGCTCGACGAGCTTAAGGCTGCTGGTCACCGCGTAGCACACGGTGGTGAGTTCTTCCACGACAGCTGCCTCGTTGACGAGGAGGTTAAGGCCAAGATCGAGTCTTTGTACTCTATCGCTCCATTGCACAACCCAGCAAACCTTGAGGGTATCCTCTCAATGGAGAAGGTATTGCCAGGTATCAAGCAGGTGGCAGTATTCGACACATCATTCCACCACACTATTCCTGCTATCAACTACTTGTATGCAATCCCTTACGAGTACTACGAGAAGTACCGCGTACGTAAGTATGGTTTCCACGGCACAAGCCACAAGTTTGTTGCTCGTGTAGGCGCAGAGATGTTTGGTCTCGATTTCGAGAACTCAAAGATTGTAACTTGCCACATTGGTAACGGTGCATCTGTAACTGCAGTTCTCAACGGTAAGTCATTCGATACATCAATGGGCTTCTCGCCACTCGATGGTCTTGTGATGGGTACACGTGCTGGTTCTATGGATGTCAGCGCAGCAACCTACATCGCACAGAAGGAGGGTCTGTCATTGGCAGAGCTCGACAATATGCTCAACAAGAAGTCGGGTGTTCAGGGTCTTACTGGTATTTCAAGCGATATGCGTGATATCGACGCAGCATACGATGAGGGTAACGAGCGCGCTATCATCGCTCGCGATATGTACGGCAACCGCATCAAGAAGTTTGTGGGTGAGTACGCTGCCGAGATGGGTGGTGTGGACCTCGTAATCTTTACTGGTGGTGTTGGCGAGAACTCTCCAGAGGTTCGTGAGTACGTTCTTCGCAATATGGAGTTTATGGGCCTTGAGTTCGACGAGGTACGCAACCGTGGCAAGCGTGGCACAGACTATGAGATATCAAAGGAGGGATCACGCGTTAAGGCTGCCGTAATCTGCACAGATGAGGAGCTTGTAATTGCAAAGGATACTTATCGTTTGACAAAGTAACAATTGTATAGCGGCAAAGAGCCGTACTGCTAAAGGCGGCTCTTGCTATACAATTCCATAATTTAGGTTGGGCTTTGTGCCCTCCCAAACTAATGAAAATATACAAACAAAATAAAAACTAAAACTACTATGATTAAGCATTTGGATGAGCTCGTAGCTGCTGCGGTGGCTCGTGGTAAGAAGAAGATGATTGTTGCTTACGGTCAGGATACACACTCTATCGGTGCTACCGATATGGCTATCAAGGCTGGTTTGGCAGAGGTAACATTGGTTGGTGACCCAGAGGAGATCAAGAAGTCTTGCGAGGCTGAGGGCGTA
>JAGBXR010000023.1 GCA_017629145.1 Alistipes sp.
AACGTATGCCTAAAACTCCCCTTGTTCTCCAACGTCTATAGTCTTGGGAATAAGTAAACTGCGGTTTCCCACTTTTCGTGTGCCTAAAATCAGCTCTAATTATACAACTTCTATGGGTCTCGGGTGTCAGTATGCTGCGGACTCGCTCTTAACGTATGCCTAAAACTCCCCTTGTTCTCAAACTTCTATGATCGTGGGGAATAGGGAATATCCAGAAATTAGGGAATTTATGAAACTCTCCTAATCGCCCTATCCTCTCCATAAACAAAATATGGCTGCCCGCAAATGGACAGCCATTCCTAAATATCATATAACGTGAGCCTTTATACGATGCCCTCAACATTGCCATCCTCCGCAAGGTGGATGTTGCTTGCCTGAGGTGTCTTGCTAAGACCTGGCATACGCATAATATCACCAGCCAAAGCTACCACGAAGCCACTACCTGCATTGAGCTCGATATCCTTGATGTTAATCTCGAAGCCCTCGACGCTGCCATAGCGCTTTGCGTCGGCGCTGAACGAGAACTGTGTCTTGGCGATACATACAGGCAAGTTGCCCATTCCCCACTTCTCAAGGAGAGCGATCTCCTTCTGTGCGCGTGGACCGAATACCACAGAACCTGCGCCGTAGATATTCTTTGCAACCTTCGTAATCTTCTCCTTGAGGCTATCCTCGAGGTCGTATGCATAGTTGATAGGAGCAGATGGCTGGCTCTCGATAAGCTCAACAGCAGCCTGTGCCAACTCTGCTGCACCTGCGCCACCCTCGGCATAAGCATTGTTGATCACGCAGCGCACACCCAGCTTCTCGCAGTGCTCCATAACCATAGCGATCTCGTCGTCGGTATCGCTCGCGAAGCGGTTGAAGCATACCAATACCGTCTGGCCGAACTTACGCAAGTTAGCAACGTGGCGGTCGAGGTTTGCGAAGCCCTGCTGCAAGCCCTCGGCATTAGGCAACTTGATCTCGGTCTCGGGAACACCGCCGTGCATCTTGAGTGCGAGGGTTGAGGCTACCAATACAGTAAGGTCTGGCTTGAGGCCTGCCTGACGGCACTTGATATCGAGGAACTTCTCGGCACCAAGGTCGGCACCGAAACCTGCCTCCGTAACGGTATAGTCGGCCAACGTCATCGCCATACGTGTAGCGATAACCGAGTTACAGCCGTGTGCGATATTTGCAAAAGGACCACCGTGGATGATTACAGGGTTATGCTCTGTAGTCTGCACGAGGTTAGGGTTGATAGCATCCTTAAGCAAAGCTACTACTGCACCCGTTACGCCCAAGTCGTTGACCGTAAATGGTGTGTCGTCGTAGCGTACACCAAGCACGATGCGACCGATGCGAGCGTAGAGGTCGTCGATATTGCGAGCAAGACAGAGGATTGCCATAATCTCCGATGCTGGAGTGATGTCAAAGCCAGTCTCGGTAGGGATACCATTTGTCGAGCCGCCAAGACCCGATACGATATTACGCAACGAGCGGTCGTTCATATCAAGCACACGACGCCACATAACCTTCTTCAGCCCCACCTGCTTTGAGCGGTTGTGGTAGAGGTAGTTGTCGAGCAACGCAGCGATAAGGTTGTTTGCCGAGGTGATTGCGTGGAAGTCACCCGTGAAGTGGAGGTTGATATCCTCCGAAGGCAACACCTGTGCATAGCCACCACCTGTAGCACCGCCCTTCATACCAAAGCAAGGGCCGAGCGAAGGCTCGCGCAATGCAATGATTGCCTTCTTGCCGATGTGGTTGAGACCCATACCAAGGCCAATGCTCACCGTTGTCTTACCTACACCTGCCTTTGTTGCGGTGATTGCCGTAACGAGGATGAGATGGCTCTTAGCCACGCGCTTCTCGTCGATAAGCTTGTAAGGAATCTTAGCGATATGCTTACCATAATTAAATATCTCCTCAGTGGGTAAACCTATGTTAGCTGCTATCTCACTGATATTCTTTAGCTTCGTCTCGCGAGCAATTTCGATGTCTGATTTCATTTTCTTGTTCATATTAGAGCCCTTTATCCGAGGACTCTGGTTAGTATTAGTTTCATTGGGTGAGTTTTGCCCTCAATGGTCATCTCATCGGTAAATCATCTCTACACGAATCGCACCATTAGGACTTTTCTCGTGGGCAAAAGTACAAAAAAAAACTATAGAATAAATATTTTCGCTATAATAAATATTTATATGGCTATAAGCTCGCGCCGATATCGTCTATTGAGTATGGCCTATTTATCTTAAAATGTGTGTCGAGCATTGCTATACACTGAAAAATTTGTATCTTTGAACCATAATGTTTGCGTCGAAACACAAAACCTAAAGCTATATGAACAGATTCAAACTCTTTGCGCTACTATTGAGCGCACTCACGCTATCACTCGCAGCGTGTCAGAAAAATGAAGAGCCAAAGCCTGCTCCCGAGCCCGAGCAGCAGGAGTTGAGCTTCGAGACAACAATCAGTGGTGTAAGCAAGACATCTGTCGATGTGACCGTCACTCCTTCAGACCTCGAGGCGGAGTATGTACTCCTGGTTATGGACAAGGAGTCGGCTGATGAGTTCACCAAGGATGAGTACCTTGTAGCGACCATATATCAGGATTTCGCCGATGATGCTGCAAAACAGGGTAAGCTCCTCGCGGAGTATATGGCCGAGAACGTAGATAAGGGCATTGTTGAGGCTACATTTACAGGTCTTGCAACAAGCACCGACTACTATGTTCTCTCCTTCGGTGTCGATGCAGCGAACAACTACGAGCAGTGTACAGACCTCTATCGTGCCGAGTTCCGCACACTCGACATCGTATATTCCGATGCGGGATTCAACGTAACCACACAGGTGGTGAACAATAACGTGACATTCAGCGTTACGCCCGAGGATCCATCTATGAACTGGCATATCTTCAGCGTTACACGCGCATTGCTCGAGCAGTACACCGATCCTAACGGCGACTATGGCTGGAGCAACGAGTATTTCTTCTCGATGTACTTCCAGGACGAGATTAACCAACTCTTAGGTGCAGGATATACCGAGCAGCAGGTAATCGATGCGCTCATCTTCGAGGGTGCGCTGGAGCTCGAGGCGAAGGGTCTAAATGCCAATACCGATTACGCATACCTCGTATCGGGTATATTGCTCGATAGCGATGGTCTCTTTATCATCACCGATGCTACGTCGGGTTACTACCGTACGGGTGACGCAGCCAAGACCGACCTCACGTTCGAGATTAACGTGACCGATGTTCAGCAGATGAAGGCATCATTTACCATCAAGCCAAGCAACAACAACGAGGTCTACTGCGCACTTGTCGACGTGTGGGATGGTGTGAGCGATGCCAACACAGTAATGAATCAGATTGTTGAGCAGTGGGGCGGTTGGATGTCGATAATGGCTAACGACAAGGGGCCTGTATCACACAAGGACTTCAGCCTTCCAGCAGCCGATACCGACTACTATGTCATTGCCTTTGGTTATGATGGCGGTATCACATCGGATGCTACGATGGCTACGTTCCACTCGTTGCCTGGCGGTAAGGCTGAGGATTGCGTTTTTGAGATGAGCGGCAACAACGCTACGCCATACGGTTTCGACCTCAAAGTGGAGTCGTCGGATCCTACAATCTACTACTCACCAGGTGTTTGCACCCCTGAACAGTTCAACGAGGCAGAGTTCATTGCAATGGAGGAGGAGATCTTCCAGTACTACTACGAGGGTACTTTGGATTTCGATCCTAGCGCAACTAAGGCTGAGGTCTTCGATCAGTACTACTACAATGGCAACTCAAACCTTGTAGTGTCGGGTGTTGCTGCCAATACCGAGTTTATGGGTTATCTCTTTGTATTTGATATTACCACAGGTAAGGTTATTCGCACTGTGACATTCGATAGCGTGGTACACACCGAGCCTTTAGGTTCTATTACCCCAACTATCGAGCTTGTGGGTTACTACTCGGGTGACGAGGAGGCTGGTTCTATCTTTGGTGAGCCTGCGGCAACCAAGGGTAAGGCTATTACCGTTGTTAAGTACGACAACTTCGACGGCGCACGCTCACTCTTTACAACAATGGTTGGCGACGACTGCACAAATGTGACAGCATATCCCGACGCAGAGTTGTGGAGCCTGACATCTGGTCTTTGGAGCAAGTGCAAGGTTTCGGAGCCATATACATTCTACGTTGCCGAATGGGAGTATGTGCAGACTGCGCTCTGCTACGCTACAGATAATACGGGCAACCCTGGTGGCATCGCACGCCTTATGACCGTAGCTACCGCCCAGGAGAAGCGACCTATCGATGAGCTTCGCGAGCTCTACTTATCGCTCACAGCCTCTACAAGCAGCGTTTTGCCTGCCGAGTCTATGGTTGTAGCTTCGGAGCCATCGTTCGCAACAACCTGGCGTCCCGAGCTTCAGCCCATCAGCGCTGGCGAGCCTCGATCAATCCTCAACGATGAGCCTTCGCGCGAGTTACAGTGCAGAGAGATAAAGGTCGAGAGCGATATTTTCCTGCCACGCTTCATCCTTCGATAGCAGTCGAGGTAGATACAAAAAATATAGGATGTCCATCGGGACATCCTATATTTTTTATGACCGTTGCAGTGGTCTACCTGTTTGCTATGCGTTACCCTTGTGACCAAATGGGTCGAGGATAGGCTGCTTTGTTGCGAGGTTGATCTTGCCTACGTTGTTCTCGTAGCGTGCTATGTTCTCCTGCAACGAGAGGAGTAGACGCTTTGCGTGCTCTGGGGTCATCACCACGCGGCTCTTCACGCGAGCCTTTGGGAGACCTGGGAGCATTGTAGCGAAGTCGAGTACGAACTCCGATGTGGAGTGCGCGATAATCGCAAGGTTGCAGTAGTTGCCTTGGGCTACCTGCTCGTCGAGCTGAATCTCGATTCCGGGCTTCTTATTCTCTGTCATAGTCTATGTTGTTTTAATTTGTTTTGTTGCTGTATCCGCTGTTGCGATGCTACGGCACTGGGTCGTAGCCACTGCCTCCCCAAGGGTGACAACGCAGCAATCGTCGGATGGTCAGGTAGAGGCCGCGTATCGGGCCGTGCTTGCGCAGCGCCTGTATCGCATAGCTCGAGCAGGTTGGCGTGAAGCGGCACGTCGGGGGCTTGAGCGGCGATATGCACAACTGGTAGAAGCGCACCAAGCCAATAAGCGGTAGGGTAGCTATGCGCTTAATCGCGCTTTGCAACTCGCTCCAGAACTTTGCAGAAGGCATTTTCGATGCTCTTATATGATACTATATCCTTGCTCGTGTAGACCAGAGCAAGGTCTATCTGCAAGCCTCGCTCTTCGGCATATGCCACCAACTCGGCTTTGTGGTGGCGGTAAGCCTCGCGCATACGGCGCTTGAGCAGGTTACGCTTGTTTGCCCTCTTGTGGAAACGCTTTGGCACAGAGAAGAGCACCTCGACACCCGACTTCTCACCCGCGTCGCTGATAGTCATATAGCGAAAAGGGTAAACGAAGGCCGCCTCGCCATCCGTGAAGAGGCGACGTATGGCCGTGAGCGAGTGCAATCGCTCCTGCTTGGGAAGTCTTTCGTTGTTGCTCATAGTGCTTTGCGCTGAATGTTGTGACGAAGGTAGCTACTCGCTCTTCTTGGGTGTGCGAGTGCGTGTCTTCTTCTGCAACTTCAACTGCTGTGCGCGGATGAAATCCTCCTTGTTGGCATCCTCGTGGAGCTGTGCATCCTCGATCTCGACACCCTCGGCTGCCTTACGGCAGTAGATCTCCAACGCCTTGACCATTGATGGAGCCTCGGGGGTAGGAGCCGATGCCTTAACCTTCAGGCCAGCCTCCTTGGCAGCACGCATTGTCGCCTCGCCAAAGGTTGCTACAACAGGGATGTTTGCAACCTCGTAGTTCTCGACCAACGCCTTAACTTCGGCTGGCGAGTAGAGTGCGATGATGTCGTAGTTGTTGAGGTTGAGCTCCGACATATCGGCAGCTACGGTGCGCGCAAATACTACGGGCGATACCTTGAGCTTGAGCTTTGCCAATGTCTCGGGCAACTCGGGCTTGTATGGCTCGGTAAGTGCGAGGATGAACTTCTCGTCCTTGTGCTTAACGATAAGCTCGAGCAACGAGTTGAACGTACCATCGGCAAAAGAGATCTTACGCTTGCGGTATACGATATACTTCTGCAAATAGAGAGCCACAGCCTCGGTGTTGCAGATATACTTCATCGTCTCGGGTACGGTGATGCGCGCCTCCTCGCAGATATGGAAGAAGCTGTCGATTGCCGCACGTGATGAGAAGATCATTGTAGAGTGCTCGAGAATCTCGGTGCGCTGTGCGCGGAACTCCTTGAGCGATACGCCAACAACACGAATCAATGACTTGTAGTCGATATCGAGTTCGAAGTTGTTAGAAAATTCGTAAAAAGGCGATTTTTCTAATACAGCCGGTATGGGCTGTGATACCAAAATTTTACCTACTTTCAAAGTGAACGCTTTTATTTCTTATTGTACAAATTCCTTCTATCAGACTGCCTCGCGGTAGTCTACTATGCTATTTTGCACAATGCAAATGGCTGTTTGATAGTTTGTTAGCCTTTGCGGTTTTATCCTAGAATTCTCGAAAGCAATGCCGCCAGAAAACTTACAGGTAGCAAAATCGCGGTGCAAAGGTACAAAAACCAATTAAAAATCGAAACTTTTTTTTCGAGAAAGAACATAAAAGTATCTTTCAAATATATTGCAGCAAAGAGAATTAGACCCGCTATGAGCACTCCGCCTACGATACTTTCGGTCAAACCATCTGCCACGAGCCATACCGCCGTAGGCAGAAACATAGCCACCGAGGCGCGCACTACGGTAATGTATCCCATCGTCGCCAGCTCGCGTGCATTTGCCGAGCGTGTGACCCATCCCAGAGCGGTGTGAAGCAGGAATATCCAGAGCACAACGACTCCGATGACGAGCAGTATGATAAGCGGCATAAAGTTCGACACCGTCTGGCCATAGACCTTGGCCTCGGCACCGAGATAGATATCCATAAATCTTACGAGCACAAGTGCTGCGGCAACAACGCCGGTGATTGCTGCTGTGAGTTTGAAGCGCGAGAGCGGAAGTGCGCCACCTGCATAGGTCATCTTCTGCTCGCTACGGCGGTAGTCGATGACGCCTCGCCAGAGTGAGCCTATGAAGTGCCACGCGCGCAATACCATATACATATATACAACAACGAAGCCTATGACGAGGAGGTGAAACAGCGGCTCGCTGCTGAACGTGGGCTCGACGCTTTGGGGCATCTCGCACTCTACGCAGTAGGAGCTATGGCCGAATAGCTGCTCGCTTGTGGCCTCCTGATAGCCGCCAGCCTCTACCGTACCATCGCCGAGTGTTGACTTTCGGCCGAAGAGCTTGCTTACGGTGGTGGTGCGGTAGCCCTCCTCCTTGAGATATGTCGTGTAGTCGCTATTCATCTTCAGCCTTGCGTTTGAGTGTTATACGTATTGTTGTGCCGCGACCAATCTCGGAGCGTACCACGCCAATGCGGCCTCCGTGGTACTCCTCGATGATACGTCGCGAGAGCGATAGCCCCAGACCCCAGCCTCGTGTCTTGGTCGTAAAGCCTGGCTCGAAGATGCGTGTCCAGTTGCTCTTGGCGATGCCTTTGCCCGTGTCGCTAACCTCAACAAACACCTCATCGTTGTTCTCGCCCACGACAACCTCTATAGCACCCTGACCCTGGAGTGCGTCGAGCGAGTTCTTGAGCAGATTCTCGACAACCCACTCAAAGAGTGCGGCATTTATGGGTGCGCATATCGGAGCTATGGCCAGGCCGTTGTAGTCGAGTGTCACGTTGCGAGGTATGCGGCGGCGGAAGTACATCACCGTGTCGCCCACCACCTCGTTGATGTTCATCGACGTTAGCTGTGTCTCGGAGCCAATCTTCGAGAAGCGGTCTACGATCTTGAGCAGGTGTGTGAGATCCTTCGACATCTCCTCTACTGCCACCTGGTCGACAGGCTGGCTGCGCAGATACTCTATCCATCCGAGCAACGACGATGTCGGTGTGCCGAGTTGGTGTGCCGTCTCCTTCGCCAGACCCACCCATACGCGGTTTTGCTCGTTCTGCTTGGTCGAGGAGAAGGCTATATAGGCGAATATCGCGAAGATGATGATGATGATGAGCTGCACGTATGGGAAAAGTGCCAGCGCCTCGCTATGAGCACTCGAGACCAGCGTAGTATAGTCCGTAGTGCCGTAGTAAATCGTGAATACCGTACTGCGCATCGGGCCCGAGATTACGGATATAGGCTTGTTCGTCTCGCTCATCTGCATAATCTCGCGATGCAGACGCTCGCTATTGCCCACAATATCCATCGGTAGATTCGTGACCCATACGTTGAGTCTCTCGTCGGCGATGATGAGCGGAACGTTTGTGTGCTCGGCGAGTTTGTTGAGCAACTCGGGGCTGTAGATGATGTGTCCACCGAAGTTTGTCGACTGCAGAATGTCCTCCCACATCTCCACTGCATTGCGCTCGGCACGGCGAAGCTCCTCGATGGCCACCTCGTCTTCGTGCTTCATATCGGCCGTAACACTCCACGTGTAGAATGCCGAGAGGGTCGCCAGCAGCAGGCCAATAATAATGACCGTAGTGCGGCGACGCAGCGAGATGAATCTCGTCGGTAGCTTGATATCTATGCGTGGCAGTCTTATCATCAGTTTGGTTTGTTCTCCGTTGTTTAGTGCATCGAGAGGTCCTGCTCGCGGAGTATGCGTCGATACTCCTCACCGTTGAGCAATAGCTCGACAGCCTGATCTACCGTCGAGTCGTGTACGACGCTATGCTCCACTGCGCCCTCGTTGTAGGCGTAGCGCATAACGATATATCCATTCATAGCCTCGCGAATCTCGCGGCTGTAGGTCTCCATATTCGAGACCTTGTCATCCTTGACAAGAGAGCGTAGCGCATCGAGTGCTGCACCGAGCTCCTCGCCGTAGAGATCCTCCTCGACAGCCTTTTCGAGAGCATTGAGAGCGTGGCGTGTGTTCGACTCGTAGGGTACATCCTGCTCGGCGATATATGCCGTAAAGTCGGCATAGTCGCTGTCGCTAATCGCAAACGTGCGTATATCGATAGGCTCGCTATGGTGCTTGCGCATATACTCGTCTGCCCAGTTCTCCATATATCCCATAGCATACAGCGTAAGGGCAAAGCGGCTCACGTACTCTGGCTCGATCTTCACATCGGGGACAATGCCACCACCGTCGTATACCTTACGGCCACCGCGTGTGCTGAACTCCGAGATGAGCGAGTCGGGCACGCTTCTCACGCTGCCGTCCTCATCGCGCGATGCGTAGTTTACGGCCTGTATGCAACGTCCCGAGGGGATATAGTATTTTGCGGTTGTATACTTCAGAAAGCTGTTGTAGCCGACGTGGCGAGTGCCCTGTACGAGGCCCTTGCCAAAGGTGCGCTGACCCATAATCACGCCGCGGTCGGTATCCTGTAGTGCACCAGCCAGAATCTCCGAGGCCGAGGCAGACGAACTGCTCACAAGCATCACGATAGGTAGCTCGGTAGCTAATGGCAGATGCTCGGTGCTAAAATCACGGAGCGAGCTTGAGTCGCGACCCATAATCGACACAACGCGCTCACCACGAGGTAGGAACAGCGATGCAATGTCTATAGCCTCCTGCACCAGACCGCCACCATTCGAGCGGTAGTCGAGGATAAGTCCGCGCAGCGAGTCGCTAGCCATAAGGCGCTCGAGTGCGGCACGTACCTCGTTGTAGCTGCCCTCGATAAAGTCGTTGTGGCTGATATAGCCTATGCCATCACGAATGATGCCGGCGTAGGATACACTCGGTATAGTAATATGTCGGCGTGTGATATTAAGTGTGTCGACTGCCCCCGTATAGCTACGCTCGATGACTACCTCGACAGCGGTCTCGGGCTGACCCTTGAGTCGCTTGCTAACCTCGCTTACGTCCATCTTGTAGGCATCGTGGCCGTCGATTGCGAGAATCTTGTCGCCAACCTTGATGCCTGCGAGGTCCGATGGCGAGCCCTTGTATGGCTGTGCGAAGAGTACATAGTCGCCGCGCTTGCGGATGAGCGAACCGACACCGCCATAGCGCCCCGTAGTGAGAATCTCGAACTGCTCCATATCCTCCTCCGAGAGGTACTCCGAGTAGGGGTCTGTGGCGCGCACCATACCTTCGGCAGCATACTCGAGCATACGGCCAGCATCAACCCTGTCGACATAGCCCATCTCGAACTCGCGCATAATGTTGGCGAGAATCTCGGTAGCCTTGCCGAGCTCGAAATCCTCGGTTGTGCGCTTTGGCTGCTGTGCCGCGACATCGGTAGCGGATGCTGTGAGCAATGCTGCGAGAAGCAGCGCAGAGGTTAATATCTGATGACGAAAATTAAGCATACTCCTACTCATCGAAACGACTGTTGTGCATATAACCCTGGAGGCGTATTGCGATACGCACCACCTGACGACGCAGACCCGTAATCGCCACACCATCCTCCTCGGTCGTAACCTCGATCTTGTCTTCGAACAGCATCGACAGACGGAGCACCGGACCTGCGGCACGATATACGCGGCGTGTCTCGCTCTCGTCGATGAGCTTGAAGCCCGACACCATCATCGCATTGTCGATGCGCAATGCGTCGCGCTGGAGCTGGCAGCCTGCAATGCGACTGCTCATAAAGCCGAAACGTGGATAGGCCGCGGCGAGAAGCACAACACCAACCGAAAGCCATATGCCCTCCTTCGAGAACAGCTGTGCGCGTACCATAGTCCAGTAGTCGATGCCAGCAACCTCGGGGTAGCTGATGGTCATAACCCATACGAGAGCCAAAAGCAGAACGCACAGGAAGAGGAAATATTTTAGTGAACGTATCAAGTATCTCATATTTGTCAATATTTATTTGTTGTTGTTATTTCGCTCGATAGCCTCGGCCACGCGCTCCATCAGCCAGCGTGGGGTAGATGTAGCACCACAGATGCCGACACTATCCACACCCTCGAACCACTCGGCCTGCAGCTCGCTGTCGTCCTCGATGTTGTAGGTGCGCTCGTTGGCGCGACGGCACACCTCACACAGAACCTTGCCATTTGAGGATTTGCGGCCCGCGACGAAGATCACTACATCGACACTGCGCGAAAACTCGCTAAGCGACTCCTCGCGACCTGCCACACGACGGCATATCGTATCATCGAGCGTCACGCGCTCTGCATCTCCTGCACGGCGTACAATCTCCTCGCCAAGAGCGTTGAACAGATCGATACTCTGTGTAGTTTGCGAGAGGAAGTAAATCGGGCGGCTGAAGTCTACCGCATCGAGATCCTCCCTGCGCTCGACAACCACCACATCGTCCTCGACCTGACCTGTGAGGCCGACAACCTCGGCGTGACCTCGCTTGCCAAGCAGCACTACGCTGCCGCCTACGGCCTGCATCTTCTCGTAAGCATCGCGTACACGACGCTGGAGACGTGCCACAACGGGGCAGGTTGCGTCGATAAGCTTCAGACCAAGTTCCTCGGCGCGGCGATAGGTGCGCGGAGGCTCTCCGTGTGCGCGGATAAGTAGCGTGGCACCGCCCAGCAGGGGCATATCATCGTGCGATACTGTGCCTAAGCCCAAATCCTCGAGGCGCTGCACCTCGACACGGTTGTGGACAATGTCGCCTAATGAGTATACCTTGCCCACCTCGGCGATAGCTCGCTCGGCCTCGCCTATGGCGCGGACAACACCGAAGCAAAAGCCTGAATTCTGATCTATTGTGACGCGCATAGCTACCTGCTTATTATCTCGTTGTAACGCTCCAGGAACCACTCCATCTGCTCCTCGACACTCATATGCGTGTTGTCTAAAAGTATGGCATCCTCGGCACGGCGCAGAGGCGAGATGGCGCGTGTCATATCTGCCTCATCACGCGATACCACATTGGCATATACCTCCTCGAAACTCACACTGTCGCCCTTGGCCTGTAGCTCGGCATAGCGGCGCTCGGCACGTACCTTGGGGTCGGCAGTCATATATATCTTGAACTCGGCATCGGGGAATACCACTGTGCCGATATCGCGGCCATCCATAACCACGCCCTTGCGCTTGCCCATATCCTGCTGCATAGCTACGAGCTTGCTGCGCACGGCAGCAATCGAGCTGATGGCGCTCACGCAGTTGCTCACCTCGATGGTACGAATCTTACCCTCGACCAGATCGCCATTGACATAGATATCGCTTGCGCCACGCTGGGCGTTGAAGCGGAAGTCTATGTTGATATCCTTAAGCATAGCCTCTACAGCCTGCTCATCGACCATACCCGAGCGTATAGCTCCGTTCTCGAGGGCGTAGAGTGTCACGGCACGATACATCGCGCCAGTGTCGATAAAGATGTAGCCGAGGCGCGCTGCAATGGCCTTGGCAAAGGTGCTCTTGCCACACGACGAGTGACCGTCGAGGGCAACTATAATCTTTTTAGTCTGCATATATCAAAGTTGAATTTTCGTTACACAAATTGTGTGACCAGCGCAATGACACCCAGCGCGCTGATGACAACGCCAGCCACGCGGTTGATGGTGAGCATATGGCGCGGACGGAAACCGCGACGGAAGAAGCTGATTATCGAAGTCAGCGCAATCCACCATAGCGAAGCTCCAAGCATAAAGCCACTGATGATAAGAAAGTTGGTCGCAAGATTGCTGATACTCGAGCCGTCGGCGATGGCCGTAGATGGATTCTTCGCCAACTCGACGTTGAACATCGTGAAGAAGGCGAGGATGTAGGGAATGATAACCACGAAGTTGGCGAGTGTGAAGCCGAACATCGAGGCGAAGTCCTGCCACAGAGCGATATGTCCGGTTCGGTTTTTACGAATCTGTGGCACAGGGTTTTTGAAGAAGATGATGATGCCGACAATAACCACGAAGACACCTCCGCATATCTGGATTATCGTGCTGTACTCGTCGATATAGGTCTTCAGCAGCGCATATACCGAGAAGGCGAGAATAGCGAGCAGCGTATCGGCACACGCCACGCCCATACCCGACATAATTCCCGAGAGTCCACCCTTGCTCAGGGTGCGCTGTATGCATAGCACCGCTACCGGGCCTACGGTCATCGACGAGGCTAAACCGACGCATATTCCGTCAAATAGGGTCTTGAGTATTTCGACTATCATAATCTTTTCCGAAATGTTCTGAACTACGTATCGCAAATTGGCAGCCAAAGTTGCTCTTCGCATACGTGCATATATCGTGGCAAAGATAGGAAAAAAATGTGAAATGTTGAAACGATTTTTGCGATTCGCCACTAAATTGGAACAAAAGTGTAGAGAATTGTTCAAAGCTGCGTCGGGTGGCTTTGCAAGGGTTTAAAAAATAGGGTAAATGTTTCGTGAAATGAAAAAAAATGTCTATCTTTGACAACATATTATGTAGTAACTAAACGAACAAACAAACCTAAAACAATTAAAGATATGAGAAAACTACTTCTCGGTGACGAGGCTATCGCACAGGCCGCTATCGATTCAGGTCTGTCGGGTGTCTATGCATACCCCGGTACCCCTTCAACCGAAATTACAGAGTTCATTCAGTTGCGCGAGGAGAAGCGCGGTGCTGCTGACGACAAGATTTGCTGCCGTTGGGCGACTAACGAGAAGACTGCTATGGAGGGCGCTCTCGGTATGTCGTATATGGGTAAGCGTGCTTTGGTATGTATGAAGCACGTGGGTGTGAATGTTGCTGCCGACCCATTCGTTAACTCGGCAATGACAGGCGTAAATGGTGGTTTGGTGGTTGTTGCTGCCGACGATCCATCGATGCACTCATCGCAGAACGAGCAGGATTCACGCTTCTATGGCAAGTTCGCTATGGTTCCTGTTTTCGAACCATCATCACAGCAGGAGGCTTACGAGATGACACGTGCTGCGTTCGAGCTTTCGGAGGCTGTTAAGCTTCCAGTGCTTATGCGCGTTACAACACGTATGGCTCACTCTCGTGCTGTTGTCGAGATCAGCGACGCACCTCGCAAGCAGAACGAGATCAACCGTCCAGAGGATGTTCGCCGCTGGATTTTGCTCCCTGCATTCGCAAAGAAGCGCTATGTAGAGTTGCTCGCACAGCAGGACGACCTTCAGACAAAGGCCGTAGAGTCGAAGTTCAACTTCTACCGCAAGGGCTCTAACCCAGAGCGCGGTGTCATTACCACAGGTATCGCCTACAACTACTATATGGAGAATGTAGCTGGTGCCGAGGAGCGCAGTGTATTGAAGGTTTCGCAGTATCCATTGCCAGTAGCATTGGTTGAGAAGATGGTTGCGGATGGCGCAAAGGAGATTCTCGTTATGGAGGAGGGTCAGCCAGTTGTCGAGGAGATGATTCGCGCTATTGTTCCTTCAACCGTTGCTGTTAAGGGTCGTTTGACAGGCGATCTTCCACGTGTTGGTGAGCTTACTCCCGACAGCGTACGCCTCTCACTCGGTATGTCAGCTTTGGAGAACCACGAGGCAGACAACCTCGTAGTAGCTCGCCCACCTGCATTGTGCCAGGGTTGCGGTCACCGCGATATGTACAAGGCATTGAACGAGGTTGCAGCAGAGTACGATAACCCACGTATCTTCGGTGATATCGGTTGCTACACTCTCGGTGCACTTTCGCCATTCAATGCTTTGTCGGCTTGTGTCGAGATGGGTGCTTCAATCACTATGGCCAAGGGTGCAGCAGATGCTGGTCAGTTCCCATCATTCGCCGTTATCGGAGACTCTACGTTCACTCACTCTGGTATGACAGGTCTTTTGGACTGTGTTAACTCAAAGGCAAACGTTGTTGTTATCATCTCGGATAACCTCACAACAGGTATGACCGGTGGTCAGGACTCTGCTGGTACTGGTAAGATCGAGGATATCTGTCGTGGTTTGGGTGTTGCTCCAGAGCACGTACGCGTAGTGGTGCCTCTGCCAAAGAATATGGAGGAGATTAAGAGCATCTTGCGTGAGGAGATCGAGTACAACGGTGTATCGGTAGTTATCCCTCGTCGCGAGTGTATCCAGACAGCAAAGCGTCACGCAAAGGCACGTGCCGCAGAGAAGAAGTAGGCCTAAAACAACAAAACAGAATTTCGAAATGAAGAAAGATATCATTTTAGCTGGCGTCGGCGGACAGGGTATTTTGTCGATCGCTACAGTCATCGGTGAGGCTGTTCTCGCAGAGGGTTGGAACATCAAGCAGGCTGAGGTACACGGTATGAGCCAGCGTGGTGGTGATGTGCAGAGTAACTTGCGTATCTCTACCGAGCCTATCGCTTCGGACCTCATCGCCAAGGGTGGTGCCGACATCATCATCTCGCTTGAGCCTATGGAGGCTTTGCGCTACTTGCCATACTTGAAGAAGGATGGCTGGGTAGTAACAAGCAACGTTCCTTTCGTAAACATTCCTAACTACCCCGATATGGAGGAGGTAGCAAAGCACCTCGCTGCGCTTCCACACTGCGTGTCGCTCAACGTTGAGGAGTTGGCTAAGGAGGCAGGTGCTCCACTTCAGTCTGCCAATATGGTGTTGTTGGGTGCTGCGATCCCTATGCTCGATATCGAGAAGGAGAAGATCGAGGCAGGTATCCGTCGTATCTTTGCGCGTAAGGGCGAGGAGGTTATCGAGAAGAACCTTGCAGCTGTGCGTGCTGGATATGACAATAGCGTGAAATTGTAATTTGGAGAAGAGTATGGATAGACCATTAGATAAACAGACGGTCGATAACATCTGCATCGCCAACGGTTTGCGCAACGCCAAGGAGTTGGGCGCAGCCTCTATTCGTCAGTTTGTTAGCGTCGTTAAGGATATCGAGGCTAAGATGGGCGTGGAGTATATCCGTATGGAGATTGGCGAGCCTGGCTTGCCAGCAGAGCAGATCGGTATCGAGGCCGAGCACGAGGCGTTGCTCTCGGGTGTAGGTTCGAAGTATCCGCTCATCACCGGTATCGAGCCCCTCACAAAGGAGGCATCGCGCTTCGTTAAGGCTTTCATCAACATCGACATTCCACCTGCTTGCTTCGTGCCTACGGTAGGTTCGATGCAGGGTGCTTTTGCAGCGTTTATGGCCCTCTCGCAGATGCGTGAGGATCGCGATACTATCCTCTTCATCGACCCAGGCTTCCCTGTGCAGAAGGCACAGTGTCGCGTGCAGGGCGTTCGCTACGAGTCGTTCGACGTTATCGACTATCGTGGTAAGGCTCTCGAGGCAAAGCTTGAGGAGATATTATCGTCGGGTCGTATCAGCGGTATGATCTACTCTAACCCTAACAACCCAACGTGGATGTGTCTCAACGAGGAGGAGTTGGAGATTATCGGTCGTATGGCTACGAAGTATGATGTTGTGGTTATCGAGGATTTGGCATACCTCAATATGGACTTCCGCGAGGATCGCTCGAAGCCATTCGAGGCGCCATATCAGCCATCGGTAGCTCGCTATACCGACAACTGCTTGCACCTTCTCTCGGGCTCGAAGATGTTCTCGTATGCAGGTCAGCGTATCGCAGTTGTTGCTATGAATCCATCACTTGCAGATCGCTGCTACGAGGGCTTTGCAAAGCGCTACGGCAACGACGGTCAGTTCCGCCGCAACTTCATCTTCAACATCCTTTATGTACTTTCATCGGGTGTTCCTCACTCGGCGCAGTATGCTCTTACGGCGATGTTCCGCGCAGCCTCTGACGGCCGCTTGAACTACGTCGAGCACACACGCGAGTATGCACGTCGTGCAGCGCGCGTTAAGGAGATTATGGTCAAGAACGGCTTCCACATCGTCTACGATAAGGATTGCGACCAGGATGTAAGCGATGGCTTCTTCTTCACCTTTGGCTATAAAGATATGACAGGTGAGCAGCTTATCAACAAGCTTATCTACTACGGTATCTCGGCTATTACGCTTGCACCTACGGGTAGCTCACGCGAGGGCTTGCGTGGTTGCGTGTCGATGATCTCGGACTACCAGTACGACGAGTTGGATAAACGCTTGCGCCTCTTTAGTCAGGATTATTAATAATTATGGGCTGCCCGAGGTTTAAGGACAGCCCTTTTTAACCCTAAGAGTATGAATTTAGTAAGTGCGGCAGAGGCCGTAAAACTTATCAAGTCGGGTGATTCTGTATATATCCAGGGCTCGACATCTATCCCCGAGGTCTTGGTTCAGGCTATGACCGACCGCGCTGCAGAGCTTCGCGATGTTAAGGTCTATACGGCCTTCGCTATCGGTCGCTTCGATGCTCCATATGCCAAGGCAGAGCTTCGTGACTCGTTCGAGCCTCTCAGCTTCTTCGTGGCTAACAACTTGCGTAACGCCATCAACTCGGGCGTGGCGCAGACTATCCCTGCATTCTTGGGCGAGATTCCTTTCTTGTTCCGCAGCCGTCAGATTCCTTTGGATGTGACGCTTCTCAATGTGTCGGAGCCCGACGAGGATGGCTACTGCTCATATGGTGTATCTGCCGACCTGGCATTCTCGGCTGTGGAGTGCTCGAAGACCATTATCGCGCAGGTAAACAAGTATATGCCTCGCACATTTGGTGATCCCGTTATCCACGTCTCGAAGATCGCAGCTATGGTGCGCGGCGATGAGCCTCTTGTTGAGGTTCCTACAGTTGTGCCTAACGAGGTGGAGCGCGCTATTGGTAACTATATCGCTTCGGAGATTCCCGATGGCGCTACACTCCAGATTGGCGTGGGCGGTATTCCCAACGCAGTGCTCGACGCATTGCAGGGACACAAGCACCTCGGCTTGCACACCGAGGCTATGACCGACGGCGTGGTGCCTCTCATCCAGAAGGGTATCATCGATAACTCGTTGAAGAAGCTCTATCCAGGCCAGTCACTCGCTTGCTTGTGCCTCGGTAGCCAGCGCTTGTACGACTACTTGGATGGCAACCGCGATGTCGTTATCCGCGACGTTGCGTGGACCAACGATCCACAGAATATTCGCCAGAATCCAAAGGTTATGGCCGTTAACTCGGCTATCGAGATAGACCTTACGGGTCAGATTTGTGCCGACTCCATCGGTGAGCGTATATTCTCGGGTGTTGGTGGCCAGCACGACTTTATGTATGGCGGTGCATTGTCAGAGGGTGGTAAGTGCTTTATTGCTCTTCCTTCAATCACATCGAAGGGTCAGTCGAAGATTGTGCCCACACTTACCAAGGGTGCAGGTGTGGTTACGACACGCTTCCAGGCGCAGTATATCGCTACGGAGCACGGTATTGTCTACTTGCGTAATAAGTCATTGGCGCAGCGTGCGAAGTTGCTTATCTCGATTGCTGATCCATCAGTTCGCGAGGATTTGGAGCGCGCAGCAGTTGAGCGCTTCGGCATCGGTTTCTTGCGCTGCCGCGTATAGGTCGAATAATCTATACCAATATTTATATGGGGCTCTCCACGCTGTCGGGGAGCCCTATTTTTGCGCTAATTTTGAAAGCGTAACCCACATTCTCTCTCTATTATTTTTTTGCACAAATAAAAATTATTTGTATATTTGTGACTATAAAAGGTGTGTTTAGATGTATGTGATTATTTCACAATGTGAGAATTAAAACGTGTATTACTAATTAACGATAGTAGCATCTTAAATATTAGTGTTAGTGATATCAACTCGTTATTTGAGTTATATTTAGATATTGAGGAAGATTAATTTATAATTTAATACGATTATCTTATGAAACAGTTATTGTTATGTATAATTGCTGTATCACTCACCTTGGTTGGCTGCGAACAAGAGAATTGGTATGTAGATCAGAGTAGAGAATGGGAAAGAGGTGATGGTTACCATTTGTATCATATAGTAGAAAATAAGAGTGATGTCCTTATTGGCTTTGAGTATAAAGATAATCATGGTTATCCTATTTGGGTTATTGAGCCTAATAGCTATTCATATGTGGAATACTCTTTTTCTGAGTCTCCCGAATTCCCCGGCGGAGCAGAGAAGAACCTATCCGATAAAATAAGGGTTTGGTTTGATATAACTACAGATGGTAATCAAGATAGTTGGCCAATGATTGAATATACTCCCGAGAATATCGATGTGTATTACCACACTCCATATAGAGATGATTTATGGAGTGAGGAGTGGTTAGACTCAGACTCTGTTGTAAGGGTATATACCGTTACCAATGAGGATTACGAATATGCCAAGAGTATTTATAAATAGAGGTTAGCATCTGCTGACATTTACCCTCTAAATTAACAGCGAGAGCGGGTCTATCGGTCACAATCGATGTGTCGAGGACTCGCTCTGCGTTATTATAACATATATGTATATGGAATGGTGTTTTAGAGCTTTCGATAAATTATTCATATTTATGGCTCTCAGGCACTCTCTTTTTTGGAGTTTTTTTGTACATTTGTAGCCATAAATAAATTGATTAACCTAAACATATGAAAGTATATAAGTTTGGTGGTGCCTCGGTGAAGGATGCCGCAGGTGTGAAAAACCTCCTAAATATCGTGCAGGGCGAGAGCGACCTCTTCATCATCGTATCGGCGATGGGCAAGACAACTAATGCTTTAGAGGGTGTCTTTTCGGCTATGCAACAGGGCGATGAGAAGTTGGCTTTGGAGCGTATCGACCAGAGCTACGCCTACCACCGCTCGATTATCGACGACCTTATGGGTGCCGATATCACTATCGATCAGGTGAATATCCTCTTCGCACAGTTGCGTAATACGGTGAAAAACACCATCTATCGTCCATCCGATGCCGAGCTTTGGTACGATACCATCGTGGCCTTCGGTGAACTTCTATCTACAACTATTGTCTCGAACTACCTCAATGGCTTCGGCGTGAAGAACCGCTGGGTGGATATGCGTCGCGCTTTCCTTACGGAGCAGCGTCATAAGGATGCCAATGTAAATCTCGAGGCTACGGCCGTGCGTCTAAAGCGCGAGATTGAGGGCAGCGATGTCTCGGTATTTGTTGGTCAGGGCTTCATTGGTGGTGCACCCGATGGAACGACGACGACCCTCGGTCGTGAGGGCTCGGACTACTCGGCAGCAATCGTTGCAAACGTCCTCGATGCGGAGTCGATGAGCGTATGGAAGGATGTGGACGGTATCTTGAATGCTGACCCAAAGATCTTCCCCGATGCACGCAAGATTGAGCGTCTTAACTATATGGATACCATAGAGATGGCCTACAGCGGTGCGCAGATTATCCACCCCAAGACCATCAAGCCTTTGCAGCAGAAAAATATTCCGCTCTATGTTCGCCCATTCGGCAACAAGGAGGCAAAGGGTTCGGTGATTACGGGCGATGTGGAGCGTGCCTACGAGCCAATTATGATTCAGAAGAACAACCAGGTGCTTCTCAACCTCCACTCGCGCGACCTTTCGTTTGTCCTCGAGGAGAAGTTCGCAAAACTCTTTGCAACGCTTGACAGCCACCGTATTCGCATTAACCTTGTGCACAATTCGGCTGTGAACCTCTACCTCGCCGTCGATTCGTCTTGGCATATCGATGAGGCGGTATCGGAGCTTGAGGCCGAGGGCTTCGATGTCGAGAAGACCGAGGATGTGGAGATGGTTACCATCCGCTACTACAACGAAGAGCTTTATCGTCGCTACGCCTTCGATGAGCGCATTATTATTAAGCAGAGTACTCCACACTCATTGCGCTTCGTCCGCACAAGATAAACGCGCATAGCTGGGTGCTTTTCTCGTTATACAAGGAGCGCGAGTTCCTCACATACGTCAAAGTATGCTGCGGTCTCGCGCTTCTTGTGTGCCTAAAAATCCCCTCAGCTCTGCGCGTTTACCGCGCCTTGCTTTTTTGTAGCTTGTTCGAGTTTGTGGTGCTGGGATATTTTGTCGTTATACATCGAGCGCGAGATCCTCACATACGTCATAGTATGCTGCGGACTCGCGCTCTTCGTATGCCTAAAACTATCAGGAAAGTGACAAGACCTTCATAGCGCGTTGTCGCGTAGGAGATCCCTCGATGCACTCGGGATGACACTCTGACTATAAAAAAGTAAGTGGTATCCCACATAAGGGATACCACTCCTATATAATATATGGCGCAGCGCAACGTGCCCACATCGCAGGGCGATACGTGCGCGAGTGTGCCGAGCCTATCGGCTCTACTTGCGTGCCTCCTTGGCCTCGATACATTCCGTAGCGTGAGGTACACGCAACAGGCGCTCGCGTGGAATGAGTCGACCTGTGGTCTTGCAGATACCGTAGGTCTTGTTCTTAATGCGCACAAGAGCCATCTCGAGATTGCGGATGAACTTCGCCTGACGCTGTGCCAAGCGGCCATACTCCTCTTTCGAGAGTGTCGTTGCGCCCTCCTCCATTACCTTGAATGTTGGCGACGAATCCTCGGTGTCGTTCTCGTTGCTGGTTGCCGAACGCAACATCTCATAGTCCGAACGTGCCGACGCTAACTTCTGTTCTATCAACAAGCGGAACTCCTCAAGCTCCGAATCGTTATATCTGGTCTTCTCCTCTGCCATAATCGTATCGTTTTAGTACGGTTATACATCGTTTAATAAACAAAATTAAGCAAAAAATATGAAACTTGCAAATATATTTCAATAAATAGCATAAATTTATTTCGAGGAGCGGCTCGAAATCATCAAAAAAATGGGCTATCCAGCATACTGGACAGCCCATTGTCAACTTATGTAATATAAGTATTAGCTGATTAGATACGCGATACGGCGATCTTGAGTGTTGCCTCGTCAAGCTCCGAATCAACGACCTTCTCGCCCTGTGGCTCGGCTACAGCCTTAACCTCGACAGCGAGAGTCTGCTGTGCGATATACTCTGCGAAGCTCTCGACAGCAGCAGCTGTTGCGTCGTTAAGCTCGATCTCAACGCGGATCTTATCCGTAACCTCGAAGCCAGAATCCTTGCGGATGTTCTGGATACGGTTTACCAACTCACGAGCTACACCCTCACGGCGCAACTCCTCGGTGATTGTAATATCCAAAGCTACGGTAAGCTTACCCTCCGAAGCAACCAACCATCCTGGCATATCCTCCGATGTGATATCGAAGTCGGCAGCCGTAGTTACGAACTTCTGGTCCTCAACCTCGAGGATAGTCTCGGCATTGTTCTCAACAGCGGCAATCTGCTCCTGCGAGAATGTTGCAACGAGTGCTGCAACCTGCTTCATATACTTACCACACTTTGCGCCCAAAGTCTTGAAGTTAGGCTTGATGCGCTTTGTGATGATACCTGTAGTATCCGAGATAAGCTCGATATCCTTGATGTTAACCTCGTTCATAATGAGCTGACGTACAGCCTCGATGCGTGTTGCCATCTCCTTGTCCAAAACTGGGATGATGATCTTCTGCAAAGGCTTACGAACATTGATGTTAACCTTACGACGCAATGCCAATACCATTGACGATACCTGCTGTGAGAGTGCTGTGCGTGCCTCCAACTCTGGGCAGATAAGCGACTCGTCAACCTTTGGATATGTCGAGAGGTGAACGCTCTCCTCCATATGGCGACCGCTCATAGCGTTGAGGTCGCGGAAAATACGGTCTGTGATGAATGGTGCGATAGGTGCAGCAAGCTTCACGACAGTCTCCAAACAAGTGTAGAGTGTCTGGTATGCAGCCAACTTATCCTCTGTCATCTCGCCACCCCAGAAACGCTTACGGTTAAGACGTACGTACCAGTTCGAGAGGTTCTCGTTCACGAAGGCGTCGATGCGACGTGCTGCAGGTGTTGGGTCGTACTCCTCCAACGATGTGGTGACATCGCGGATAAGAGTGTTGAGCTCCGAGAGAATCCAGCGGTCGATCTCTGGACGCTGTGCAACAGGTACCTCTGCCTCCTGGCCTGTGAAACCATCGATATTTGCGTAGAGCGCGAAGAACGAGTAGGTGTTGTAGAGTGTGCCGAAGAACTTACGGCGGCACTCGTCAACGCCATCAACGTCGAACTTGAGGTTATCCCAAGGCTGCGAGTTAGAGATCATATACCAACGTGTAGCGTCGGCACCATACTTCCTTAATACCTCGAATGGGTCTACGGCGTTACCCAGACGCTTCGACATCTTATTGCCGTTCTTGTCGAGTACCAAGCCGTTAGAGATGATATTCTTGAATGCTACCGAGTCGAACAACATCACAGCGATTGCGTGGAGCGTATAGAACCAGCCGCGTGTCTGGTCAACACCCTCGGCGATGAAGTCGGCAGGGTAGATCTGATCGAAGCCCTCTTTTGCCTCGAATGGGTAGTGTACCTGTGCATAAGGCATAGCGCCAGAGTCGAACCATACGTCGATGAGATCTGGCTCGCGGTGCATAGGCTCACCCTTTGACGAGAGAAGCACGATATTGTCTACATATGGACGGTGAAGGTCGATAACATCCGTCGAGTAGTTCTCCTTGGACATATCGCCAACCTTGAAGTTCTTGTATGGGTTCTCGGTCATCACGCCAGCAGCAACTGCCTTCTCGATCTCCGTAACGAGCTCCTCGATAGAGCCGATGCACTTGAGCTCCGAGCGATCCTCCGTAGCCCAGATTGGCAATGGAGTGCCCCAGAAACGTGAACGTGAGAGGTTCCAGTCGTTGATATTCTCCAACCACTTACCGAAACGACCAGTACCTGTTGACTCTGGCTTCCAGTAGATGGTCTTGTTGAGCTCCATCATACGCTCACGAAGAGCTGTTGTGCGGATAAACCAAGAGTCGAGAGGGTAGTACAACACTGGCTTATCGGTACGCCAGCAGTGTGGGTAGTTGTGCGTATGCTTCTCGATCTTGAATACCTTACCCGCCTCCTTAAGCTTGAGTGAGATGTAGATGTCGAGGTTCTCGGCAGCCGATGCAGCCTTCTCGTCGTAGCGACCATCTACGGTGTACTGTGGATCGTAGGCGTTCTTCACGAAGCGACCCTCGTACTCGTTGTACTCCTCGGTTACGCACTGCTTTGCGAACTCTTCGTCGAGCTCCTCCGTAAGGTAGAACTTACCTGTGAAGTCAACCATTGGACGAGTCTCGCCGCGCTTATTGATCATAAAGAGCGATGGGATGCCTGCCTGACGTGCTACAAAGGCATCATCAGCACCGAACGTAGGTGCGATATGTACGATACCGGTACCATCCTCGGTAGTCACGTAGTCACCCAAGATCACGCGGAATGCCTCTGCTGAAGCCTCTGTCCAGTTACCCTTCTCGTCGGCCTTAACAGGCTTAACCCAAGGCAAGAGCTGCTCGTAGTGCATACCGCAAAGCTCCGTACCTCTCCACTTGCCAACAACCTCAAATGGAATGAGCTTGTCGCCTGCCTTGTAATCCTCGAGCTTGAGCTCCTCGGCCTTCTTGTTGAAGATCGAGTATAGCAAAGGCTCGGCAACTACGGCTGTCATCTTCTCGCCGTTGTATGGATTGTAGGTGCGTACTGCGAGGTAGTCAATCTTAGGACCAACGCAGAGCGCAGTGTTTGAAGGCAATGTCCAAGGTGTTGTTGTCCACGCAAGGAAGTATGGTGTACCCCAGCCCTCCATCTCGGCCTTTGGGTCGAGGATGCGGAACTGTGCTGTACAGGTTGTATCCTTCACGTCGCGGTAGCAACCAGGCTGGTTGAGCTCGTGTGTCGAAAGACCGGTACCTGCAGCTGGCGAGTAGGGCTGGATTGTGTAACCCTTATAGAGTAAACCCTTCTCGTAGAGCTGCTTCAAGAGCCACCACAATGTCTCGATGAACTTGTTATCGTAGGTGATATATGGGTCGTCCATATTTACCCAGTAGCCCATACGGCGTGTCAAGTCCTCCCAGATGTCGGTGAACTCCATAACTGCCTCACGGCACTCCTTGTTGTACTGCTCGATGGTGATCTTCTTGCCGATATCCTCCTTTGTGATGCCGAGCTTCTTCTCTACGCCAAGCTCTACTGGAAGACCGTGTGTATCCCAGCCAGCCTTACGGTGTACGAGGTAACCCTGCTGTGTCTTGTAACGGCAGAATACGTCCTTGATAGTACGTGCCATCACGTGGTGGATACCTGGAGTACCGTTTGCTGAAGGGGGACCCTCATAGAACACGAATGTGGGGTGACCCTCGCGTGTTGTGATGCTCTTATGGAAGGTATCCTCCTCGGTCCAGCGCGCCAACACCTCGTCGGCTACGCCTGCCAAGTCGAGACCCTTATACTCTGTAAACTTTTTCATAGTCATAATAGTTGTTATGATGTAGGCTTTGTGCAGGATGGGGATTACTCCTCGTCCTCCTCCGACTCGGCCATTGTAGTGTATACGTTGGTAACGTCGTCATCCTCCTCGAGGTGCTCGATAAGCTTATTGACAGCCTCGCGCTGCTCCGCTGTAAGCTCCTTCTGGTCTGTTGGGATGCGTACACTCTCACCCGATACGAGCTCGTAGCCCTTATCCTCAATCCAGGTCTGAATCTGACCGAACGACTCGTAAGCAGCGTATACTGTTACCTCGCCCTCCTCTGCGTAGAACTCATCTACACCGAAGTCGATCATCTCAAGCTCCATCTCCTCGAAGTCTACGCCCTCGGTAGGCTTGAACTTAAATACGCACTTGTGCTCGAACATAAAGCCTACTGAACCAGATGTACCGAGTGCGCCACCATACTTGTTGAAGTACATACGTACAGATGCTACAGTACGGTTAGTGTTATCGGTTGCGGTCTCAACCAAAACGGCGATACCGTGAGGGCCGTAACCCTCGTAGATCATCTCCTTATAGTCTGCAGAGTCCTTGTCTGTAGCGCGCTTGATAGCACGCTCCACGTTCTCCTTTGGCATATTCTCTGCTTTGGCGTTCTGCAACAAAAGGCGGAGACGCAAGTTTGATGATGGATCTGGACCTGATGCCTTAACTGCCATCTCGATCTCCTTACCAATCTTGGTAAATACACGCGCCATATGACCCCAGCGCTTCATTTTTCTCGCCTTGCGATACTCAAATGCTCTTCCCATAATTTATCGTTTTTATTGTTTGTTTTTACTTATACATATATATAATGGCGCAAAGATAGTAAAAAAAGTTAAAAATTAAAAAGGAAATTGCAGAACAAGGCTACTTTGGTGTTGCGCTTGCTCTCAAAATGCTCATTTACGCATAGTAAACTCCGCTTTTTCGAGCTGCGTGCGCCTAAAATTAGCTCTTGTTCTGCAATTTCCCTACGGCAGACTGTGTCCAAAACGAAATATTTTGGTGTTGCGCTTGCTCTCAAAATGCTCATTTACGCATAGTAAACTCCGCTTTTTCGAGCTGCGTGCGCCTAAAATTAGCTCTTGTTCTGCAACTTCCTGACGAAAGAGGGTGCCCATACTACACTACGCTGGACACCCTTTGAATACTCTTCTTTGCAACTCCCTACTTGAGCGAAACGGCTACTGTTAAAGGCTCCTCACCGAGGTGAACGCTTTGGCGCTGAAGCTCGCCAGCGGCATTGTAGTAGCGCAACTCGTAGTCCGCATTCTTGGGCAACAATACCGAGAACATATCGTTCATATCGCGCAATGGGCCAGCCGTTAGGCCACCACCCATCTGCTCCGTGCCGCAGAATACGTCGACACCCATAGCCACGCGGTCGCCCGAGTGCTCCTGCTTCGTAATGTCGGCATAGCCAGCGATGCGAAGGAAGGTGTGTGTGCCAGCCTCGAGGTGACGAGTATACTGCTCGTAAGCGAGGCTGATATAGCGCTCGGTAACGTTCTCAGCACCGATAGTCTGTGGCAAAAGCTCTACGGGAGTGTTCTCCTCCTCGCCACACCAAACCATTGGAAACCAATCATCTGCGTTACCAAAGTGTGTCGCATAAATTGCGTAGTTGCGATCTTCGGCATTTGCCTTCGATGCGTCGGGCATAAACCACAGATGGTCGAATTTCGAGGGCATATAGTACTCCGTAACTCGCCATTCGCCATCGATCCACACCTCGGTCCAGCTATGGTTGCCGCGGTTGTCGTGCCACGAAGCGGTGCCGGCAAAACGTGCAGGGATACCCACAGCGCGGAGTGCGTCGACAAGCAGAATGGCAAGACCCGTACACGAAGCCATACCCTGACGGATAGACTCGCGAGGGCTCTGGTTGGTCTTCTCGCGGAGGGTGTTGTAGTCGACACCCGTAAGGCGTGGGATGTTGCCGTTCACGACCTTCACGGCCTCCTCCATCGTTGTGCACGCGGCTACCTCTGGAGCGTAGAGTTCGTATAGCTCCTTGCGCCACGAGTCGCGCACCTCGTCGACCACGAAGTAGGGCAATACGTCGCTAAGGTATATCTCTTCGGGGAGTGTTGCGCACCACGCAAACTCCTCGCGTGCACGCGCCGCATATTCGACATTCTCGGCGAGCAAATCGAGCGACATAGTGTCGCGATCGGCTGCAGGCATATTGACCAAAAGGTGCTCCATATCGCGCTTCGACTTGCGAGGTGTTGCGTCGTACAAAGCCTTGAGTTCGGCACTACGCGACGAGCTGTTTATTGCCGTCTCGAGCTCTGTGCTGAAGCTGCTTTTAGGCCAAAAGCAGTAGGCAAGGACTGCTACTAAAGTGAGAAAGAGTGGTAGTAGTTTCTTCATAATATCAGTTGGTTAAATCGTTTATCTACAAAGGTTTAGAATCTCGGTTACCTCCGTTTCGTCGACTACGCGCAAGGCGAACTCATCGACAGCTGACGAGCCACCCATCGAGATTCGTGGGTTGCGATACTCCATACCGCCAACGACCATCTTCTTCGCGCTGAAGTGAAGAGCATCGACGCCTGCGGCTTTTAGCGCTTCTGCATTTTTTGCTACCACGCCACTACCTGCCATAATCTCTATGCGACCGCGCGACAGCTCCACTGCTCGGCGTATGTTGTCGATGCCGTCGATAGCCTTGTCGTAACCTCCCGATGTTAGTATGCGCGTGCATCCCGCAGCGATGACATCCTCTACAGCCTGGGCGTAATCCTCGGTCATATCCACAGCGCGGTGGAACGTGGTCTCCATACCCTCCGATGCCTCGACAAGGGCGCGTGTGCGCTCTACGTCTACCTTGCCGTCGGCTGTGAGTATGCCAAATACAACGCCCGTTGCGCCAGCCTTGCGTGCGTGGGTAATGTCCTGGAGCATCGTTTGAAACTCTTCATCCGAATAGAGGAAGTCGCCACCACGTGGGCGAATCATAACGCTGAGGTCGAGATTGGAAATTGCTGCCACGCGCTCGATAGTTGCAAGCGAAGGTGTCACACCACCCTCGGCTGGCGAGGCGCACAATTCTACACGGTCGACACCGAGGCGCGCGGCTACGTGACACGCATCTACGGAGTAGGCACAAAGTTCAAATTTCATAATCTTTATAGTTGTTCGTTAGTTATCAGTTTGTTAAGTACTGCATATACCGTAAGACCGGCCACCGAGCGGATGCCCGTCTTGTGCACTATATTCTTGCGGTGCGAGATTACCGTATGTGGCGAGATGTTGAGCTCCGAGGCTATCTCCTTGTTGGTATATCCGCGCGCTACGAGTACCAGTACGTCGCGCTCACGCTCCGAGAGTTCGTGGCTCTCGTTGTAGCCTGGCTCGGCTGCGCGGTCGAGGGTCTCGTGGAGTGTGCGGAGTAGCTCCTCGGTGGTCGAGAATGTGGTTACCACTGCGGCAAAGCGGCGTAGCACCTCGCTCTCGACAAGGGTGCTTTGTATAGCTATCATAGGCACGTTGTCGAAGAGTGGCATACCGTTGAGCTGTGGGGCGAGCGATGCAGCAACGAAGAGCAGCTCCACCTCGTCGTGGCTTCGTATGTAGGCCTTGGCCTCGGCAACGGAACGGCAGCAGAAGAGTATCTCGACCTCGCCACTTGCAGAGAGCATCGAGGCTATACCCTCGCCGATTACCGATGCAGGCTCGATGATTGCTGTGCGGTAACGTCTCATTGCTTTGGTGTGTTAAGAGTTTGTGCAATCAGAGGGCGTAGTAGCGCAACCTCTACGTTGTAGTGGCGGCGCAGGTCGTCTCGGAGTGCGTATATGTGGCTGAGCATCGCGCAGCGCAGATGCGTAGGTGCCGCCTCGGGCAGACACTTGATGATGAGCGATGCTATATCGTTTGTTCGGTCGTCGATATCGCTGTGGGGAACTTCGAGCGATGCGAGATTGATGCGTGAGCCAGCTGCGGCACTCTCCACATTCGCGAAGATGGTCTGCTCCTCCTCCTCGAGGTGCTGCTCGATGTAGCGCACATAGTCGCTGTAGAACTTGGTAAGCATACTTCGCGACAGCTCATCGCAGTACTCCAGAATCTCGTCGAGGTGCTCGCCAGCGTGTGGGAGCATATACTCGGTGTAGTAGCGGTGCGTAGCGCGCAGATATCCGACCACAGAGAGGAGCATATCTTCGCGTAGCTCCGAGGGTCGTGGACGGAACGAGGTGTCGATGTGCATACGGCACAATATCAGGAACAGCTCAGGCGAGTGGCCTCCGCGTCGGCACATCTGCTCTACGGATATGTCGCCAAAGGGCAGCGTGATGCCCAGGCGCGAGAATACCGACAATAATACGGGGTGTGCGTCGATGAGCTCAAATATTTTCATTTCGGGCGACAATAGGCTTGTTGCACCGCGATAGTTTATCTTATTCACTTGTAAATCAAATATTTATGTCAATATATAGCCGTCGTCGGATAACCGATAGGCAAAGATACGAATAATTCTTCAAATCGACAATCCCAACAATAGGGGATAGCGGCACACGCAATTTCCCAAAATCAGGCGATTGTGAGCTTGAAAATAATGCGCCATCTTTGCACTGTGAAAATAGACAAGTTACGCAACACTGTTGCTGAGGCTCGAAAAACCATATGTCGGGCGAGGTTTCAGCCACTTGATGTGGTTCGGTTTTAGGTATTTAAAGGCTGAAAAAAATCGATGCGTAACGCGCTTGTCGGACTCAAATCGGAGCAATGTCTATTCACCATAAGATTGATCTTTTTAGTTTTTATTGGGTGTTTGCTCTGCCATAATTTAGGCGAGTGCGGAGGGTTGCTCGAGCGATTTTCGAGCGACCCTCTTTGTTTATAACACTTTTTATATTTTAGATGCTAATAAGCAGGACTCTCCTTCGTAATTGTTGGAGAGTCTTGCTTTTATTGTGGTCTAAAGGTGGAAACTTTGCAATCATACAATAGCGTTGCGCGATTTTATGCGTGGCAATTCTTTGTTTCGTCGGAAAATTTGTATATTTGTAATACCTTTGGGTGGTGTATGTTGCGACGCAGAGGTTTCGTTTGAAATATTAACTTAAAAACTTTACTGATATGGAGACAAAATTCTATGATTTCTATCTCGCACCCTCTGTAGAGGTTGTCGAGGCGCAGGTTGAGGCAGGCTTTGCCGAGTCGGAGAATCTCGAGGATCCTGTGGAGGATGAGACTCAGGGCTGGTATTAATCCGCGCTAACTACTAACTTAAATACTTGTAAACGTATGAAAAAAGTTATATTTTCGCTACTTGCCGCTCTCTGTTTCGCGGCTTGTACACAAAACGACGTCGAGGAGCTATCTTCCAATCGAGTATATCTTCCCGACCAGATTAGTGTCGGTTTCGAGAATGACGACACTCGTATCCAGCTTTCGAATGGTAAGACCGTATGGAACGAGGCTGACCGCATTTCGGTATTCTATCAGAGCTTCGACAACCTTATGTGGGAGTTCCAGGGCGTGGATGGTGACCGTACCGGCACATTCGAGCTTATCGATGGCAAGGTCGGCGAGAAGATGATGGATGATGTTATTGTTGTATATCCATACAATGCTGACTACCTTGTAAATGTCAACACCAAGAGTGTCGAGGCATCTATCCCTGCTTTGCAGAACTACTACCCCGAGAGCTACGATCCCGAGAGCAACCTTATGATATCTCTCGGTGATGACAGCAACTTCGTGCTCAAGAACGTGTCTGGCTGGGTTAAGATTCAGCTTACGGGTAATGGCGAGGAGGTGCAGTATATCACATTGCGCGGCAACAACGACGAGTTGCTGGCTGGCGATGTATACCTCTCGGCGAGCGATGCTTCATTGAGTTTTGCTTCGGGCAACGACTCATCTGCCGATGATGACCTCGAGGTAGGTGGTGACCTGGTATTCGACAGTGCGGAGCAGAAGAGCATCACACTTGAGTGCTACAATACAACGCTTTCGTCGGAGCCAAAGGCTTTCTATATTGCACTTGCGCCACAGAACTTCGAGAATGGTTTCACCGTAGAGGTTAAGTGCAAGGGTTATGCCCCTATGGTTCTCAACAACACCGCAACAACAACCATCGAGCGCAACCACATCAAGCCTATGGAGGCTGTCGCATTTGAGAGTGAAAGCGTGGCAGAGTACGATGTGCTTTTCGAGGCACAATACATTTCAGGTCTTTACTATGACAAACAATATGGTAACGGATACAACTATTATGCTTACCTCTCTGATGCGAATATTGGTGAACCCGGCGGCTTAAGTGGGGATTATGTTATATATGCGCTTGACATCTATTCTGACACTCCCGCTGATGAGATTGCAACTCTACCACAAGGCGAGTACATTTTAGATACAGACAATACTGCAGAGCCTGGCACTTTCGGCTATGAGTACAGTCATTATGAGCAAAAACTCATCGACTCAGAATTGAATGTAGTAAAGTTTAAGGAAGGCACACTTGTTATTACCGAAAACTATATTGAGGCTGTTTTACTTTTGGAGAATGGCGAGTGGCATAAGGTGATCTACTCAGGTAATCTTGCACTCATTCCTGAAATATCTACTTATGAGCAAATAGGCATCGTTGGATCTTTCAACGAGTGGCGCGACGATCTCTTTATGCAATATGACGAGGTGCTAGCTCTTTACTATGCTCATAACTTGTGGTTTGATGAGGGTTGTGAGTTCAAACTTCGCAAGGATGCCGACTGGGAGGTATACTGGGGTGCTGAAGGTCAGTCATATATCAATACTAACTCATATATGTATCTCACACAGGGCGGCAACAATAATATCGTTGTTCGCGAGAGCGGTTATTACGACATCTACTTCTCGCTACAGCTTGGCGTAATCTTCTTTATGGAGCCTGGCGTCGACATTAACAATGCAGTCGAGGATACGGGTGATGATGATGTTAACAATGGCGACGAATATCCTCTACTCGATATGCCTAACATCTACACCTTCGAACCAGGCTTGACATCTGCCTATATGGCTTGGGAGCCTGTTGAGAATGCAGCGGGATATGAGGTATATCTATATCCTTATGCATATCCCGAATATTCATACCAAACTCTACTTGACGCCGATACTACCGAGTACACATTCGAGGATCTAACTGCTGGCTATTACAACTTTGGAGTATATGCTGTTGCAGCTGATGACTCAGGCTATAATGATTCAGATTCATCTGCATTTGGCTATATCTGGATTGAGGGTAATCCCCAGCCAGAGGTAGATTGGTTCAGTGTCGAGGTCTATAGCAAGACAGATGAGGAGCTAGGTATTTACCCATCTAACTCTATGTACTTCACTTGGAATGGCGCAAATGTAAAGACATTGAGGTATGGTATATTTGAATACACCGCGAATGAGCTTAAGGAGTTTGGTTGGCATACTATATATGACAACTTAAATTATATTTCTACTGATGAAATCAATCATTTTGTTAATGGATCCGAATATTATTTCGAAGGTTTAGCAGCTAATACAACCTGGACATTCGTAACATACGCTGTAAACTACGATGGCGAGGAGTTCTTGTCGTATGTAGAGTACACAACTGAGGATATCGTGCTTAGCGAAAATACAGCAAAGTGGCTTGGCGAGTGGCGAGTAACTACATATAAGACATTTATTCTATATGGGGATGGCAGCAATGAAGTCGTAGATGGAGGCGATGAATTTACATTGAATATCACAGCGTCAAGCAATGATCCCAACGAACTATATGTCGATGGTCTTAGCGTCTTGGGTGAGGGTTGGCCAGTTCCAGCCTATGTTGACAACAATGGCGATCTTTACATCTTCGGCGGCACAGCTGCAGACATATATGAAGATAATATCTACTATTACTGGGTAACATGCTACCAATATGATGACACAAGCAACGATTCATACTTCAGTATTGATGTTGCTCCTGTCTACAAATTCAGTATGAGTAGTACTAATACTGCTCACGGTGATCCTGTTCCAACATATAGTGGAGTAAACGACTTGGGAGAGGAGACCTATGCAACACCTCTATCAATGGAGGTCTATCTTCTAAATTTGGATACTGGTGGCCTTTCCTTCTTGACCGAGTCACTCCCAGTAAATTACCGTTCAGGTGCTATGGATATGGTTAAGATTGAGGAGCCAGCGCAGCAGAGCGTAGCACCTAAGGGCTTACAGAGCTACAAGATCGCAACCGAGAAGAAGCAGCGCCGAATGCCTTCAGGAATGATTAGTACTAACTCTGTTGTATTCAAGATGTAAACAGAGGGTCTCCATTTCCCTAAAATGGAGTATGATTTATGCCGGGCTGTCTGATTCAGGCAGCCCTTTTTGTTTTTATAGTAGATTAGATAGCGTAAAACTTTGAGTTAATAGAAAAAATTTGTATATTTGTAGTGACTATATGCCCATCACACTTGGGCAAGAGCTACGATCACCAAGGAATAAAAACAAAAAAAATAAAAGCTTATGGAGACAAAATTCTATGATTTCTATCTCGCACCCTCTGTAGAGGTTGTCGAGGCGCAGGTTGAGGCAGGCTTTGCCGAGTCGGAGAATCTCGAGGATCCCGTGGAGGATGAGATTCAGGGCTGGTACTAATCCCAGAACACTACTAATTTTAATACCTAACACACCTATGAAACGCATATTATTTTCGCTGCTTGCCTTGTTCGCTTTAGCAGCTTGTTCGCAGAACGATGTCGAGGAGGTATCGTCGGACAGACATTTCAAGGCCGACCCTATCACCGTAGGCTTTGAGAATGAAGATACACGTATTCAGCTCTACAACGGCAAGAGCGCGTGGAACGCAGGCGACCGCGTATCGGTCTTCTATCGTAGCTTCGATAACCTCAAGTGGGTATTTACGGGCGAGGATGGCGACCGCAATGGTCAGCTTGAGCTGGAGGAGGGTAGCATCGGCAAGCAGGTGATGAACGACATCGTTGTCGTATATCCCTACAACGAGAACTATCTTTTGAGCCTCTCGACAAGAACTGTCGAGGCGCAGGTCTCTGCACAGCAGAACTATCTCCTCGATAGCTACGACCCTGCGTCAAACCTTATGATTGCTTGCAATGAGGATCGCAACTTCGTGCTTAAGAATGCATTCGGATGGCTCAAGGTCGAACTTACGGGTGAGGGTCAGAATGTCCAAAATCTAACTCTTCGTGGCAACGATGGTGAGATTCTGGCTGGCTACGTCGCTGTGGCGTTTGATGATGCTGCGGCAGAGTTCATCGGTACATCATTCGTCGAGCCAGATAACGACGAGGAGGTTGGCGGTAGCCTCGATTTCAATAGTTCGTCGGACAGCATTACGCTTCGATGCTCGGGCGTGGAACTCTCGTCAGAGGCGTGCGCATTCTACTTCGCGCTTGTTCCACAGACCTTCGAGAAGGGTATCACCGTAGAGGTTAAGTGTCGCGGTTATGAGCCTATGGTGCTCTCGACTGACGATGCGGTGGAGATTAAGCGTAACCACATCAAGCCTATGGCAGTGGTTGAGTTCGAGGCCGAGGAGGTTGAGGGCAGCGAGATTCCAAATAACGAGATTTGGTATACTGCAACCGAGCAGATATGGCCAAATTACGAGGGGGACTTTGGCGCAACGCTTATTAACAACTACTATGACGAAAGTACGGGTGAGGGTATCCTAGAGTTCGATGGCGAGCTTACAAGGATTCCAAATGATGCATTCTATGAGTGCGACAGCCTTACAAGTGTCACTATCCCCGATAGCGTAACTACGATTGGATATAGAGCATTCTATATTTGCTGGAACCTTACAAGCATTACTATCCCCGATAGCGTAACGACGATTGGAGATGATGCATTCGCTGATTGCTGGAGCCTTACAAGCATTACTATCCCCGATAGCGTAACGACGATTGGAAAGAGGGCATTCGCTCATTGCGAAAGCCTTACAGAGTTTAACGGCAAGTTTGCATCTGAGGATGGCAGATGCTTGATTGTTGATAGTACGCTCAACTCATTTGCACCTGCAGGTCTTACAGCATACACTATCCCTGATAGCGTAACGACGATTGGACGTTTTGCATTCTATTCTTGCTGGAGCCTTACAAGCATTACTATTCCCGATAGCGTAACGACGATTGGAGAGGCTGCATTCTTTGAGTGCGAGAGCCTTATAAGTGTCACTATCCCCGATAGCGTAACGACGATTGAAGAGGCTGCATTCGCTTATTGCGAAAGCCTTACAGAGTTTAATGGCAAGTTTGCATCTGAGGATGGCAGATGCTTGATTGTTGATGGTACACTCAACTCATTTGCTCCTGCAGGTCTTACATCGTACACTATCCCTGATAGCGTAACGACGATTGGACAGGAGGCATTCGCTTATTGCTGGAGCCTTACAAGTGTAACAATTGGCGATAGCGTAACGACGATTGGAGATTATGCATTCTATTGGAGCATCAGCCTTACAAGCATTACTATCTCCGATAGCGTAACGACAATTAGAGCTAATGCATTCCGTGAATGCTACAGCCTTACAAGTGTCTATTGCAAGGCTACGACACCGCCAAGTTTGGGTAGCAATGTATTTGATTTCAACGCCTCAGATCGCTTGATATATGTTCCTGATGAGTCGTTGGATGCATACCTCAATGCCGATGGCTGGCGCGACTATGCAGACGCTATCTTAGGCTACGACTTCGAGACGGGCGAGATCACAAAGCCAAGCATTAACCTTGGTGTTTGTGGTACATTCACAAACTGGGGTCAGGATGGCGAGCTCGATATCGCTATGGAGTACCTCGATGATCGCAATTTATATGTTGCATACGGCATCGAGCTAACAACCGACGATCGCTTCAAGCTACGCTCTAACAACGATTGGTACGGTCGTTACAACATCGGATCAAGCTACAATGGCTATGTAGCATATCCTAACTTCTTGACAGAGGTAATCAACGGCCTAGACTCTCAGGATATCTTTGTAGCGGAGAGTGGCACCTACGATATATATATCAACCTCGACACTATGGAGCTCTACGTTATGGTCGAGGGCACAGATCCCGATACAGCATCCGATATGGAAAATGTTGAGTGGATCAGTATGGGCTACGGCACATATGTCGATGACTTCTTCTGGGTTATAGTAGGTGATAGCTCATTAGTCGGAGCTATGGCTGAGATTGAGTTCCAGCAACATCCTTACAATCCTAATCGCATTCGTGTTGTTAATCCATTCTCGGAAGATGTCATCTACCAAATGTATGGTGTAGTTCCATCTTGGTATTCTTGGAATGGTGTTGATACCTATCTTGAGTTTAATATATCGGATCCAAACAATGTCCGATTAGAGAGTGATCAAGTGCCTCTCGGATTCCAATTGGATTTTGATGGCTGGCGTGATGTCTATCTTACATCTTTTGACTCCTACAATATTAAACTTGAGAACGGTATAATTAGCTATACTCCACTATCTATTGGTCTTACCTACTTTTATGACAATGAGCTTAATGGTTGGTACGCAAATATGTATGCTTGTATGCAGTATGCTCTTCCAGGATATGAGCCTAAAGACTACAGATTCAAGGCAGAATACACGGGCAGTGACGAAAATAACATTGCTTACTTCGATATGAAAGTAGGCAAGGATATCGATAAGTATGCTGTAGCTGTCGTAAAAGGTGATGCCAATGTAGATATTGTAGCACAGGCAATCATAGATGGTACTGCAGAGAATATTATTGAATACTCTGGAGATCAGACAAATGTAGATATTGAACTTACCCCTGGTCTCTACACTTTTGTTGCTGTTCCATATAGTAACGGAGAACCACTAAGTCCATTAAGAATTGCCTATATTAACTTCTTCCACGAAGGCGATGGCTCATTTGGTGCTCAAGAGTTAGAGATTGGGTTCACGGTGGATATCGTAGCCAATTTCTTCCCGGAAGATTGGGCGGCTATGAATGAGCAGTACCCAGGATGGTATTGTTACGGCTTTAGCGTTACAGCAGATAAACCAGAGTATGTAGAGTATGTACGCGTAGGAAATTGCGCATACGAGGAAGCACATATCGATGGTGAGGAGATCTCTGATCAAAGAATTGAGGAAATATTGGCTCAGTATGGCACCAGATATTTGGGCAGTATAGTTAATGGAGGTATATATGCAAACACTTTTAGATCAACCACTCGCGAGTGTATTGTTATGGCTGTAGATACATACTACAACACAACACAGTACTACCACGTCGACTACGATGTACCCGCTAAAACAGAAGAGGTTAGAAGTGCAGCTACATTCGCAACACTAAAGAGCGTTGTCTATAATGCCGAGGCAGAAAAGGCTGCGAAAAATCAGTCCAAGTCTAACGTCGTTCAGTTCTCAAAACCAAACTTGAGCAACGTCATACGCTTCTAACTATTCGCGAAGCGTAGATTAACAGCAGAGGCTGTCCAACATTGGTTGGGCAGTCTCTTTTTTAGTGCTTGTGAGAGATGAGGTTGAATGGGATTGGATGAGGTGGGATATGATATGATGGGCTCTCTTCTTGGTGCAGATAGTCGGTTGTGGGGTGGTGGCGATGCGTAAAAAAAGTAGGTTGCCCACACGGGTAACCTACTCTCTGCGTTGTAGTTTTCGTCGAACACTACTCGTTGTCGTGAGTGTGGTTCATATCGTGATACATAGCGTCATCCTCGTGGTGGTGAATTTTGCCGTACTCGTTAGGATTAGTTAGCTTAACACCCTTATACTCGCCTGTCAATGTACGGAGGAATGCAACGATTGCAGCTGTCTCCTCGTCGTTGATGTCGACATCCGACTGGTAGCGTGCCATATCGCGCACAGCCTCATCCATTGTCAGACGTGTACCGTCGTGGTAGTATGGCCAGGTGAGCTCTACGTTGCGAAGACCAGGCACCTTGAAGCGGTGACGGTCGCGCTCGTTCTGGGTCTCCTTGAAGCGGCCGTTATCCTCTACGGTAAGCTCCAGACCGCGATCTGCGAAGTAGTGGCGGCGCAAGCCCATAAGCTCGTAGCTCTCGCCACCGAGGTTAGCGCCTACGTGGCACGTAGCGCAGTTGTACTCCTTGAAGAGTTCGTAGCCACGAAGCTCCTCGGCCGTGAGTGCCTCGTTGTCGCCCATAAGCCACTTGTCGAATGCCGAGTTAGGGGTAACAAGCGTGCGCTCGAACTCCTCGATAGCATTTGTGATATTCGCCTCGGTGATGCCGTCGCTGTACAACTCGTCGAATGCAGCTACCATAGCCTTGTCCTGTGCGAGCTTTGCGATAATCTCGTCGAACGATGTCGAAGCCATCTCAACTGGGTTGAGTGGAGGACCAGCAGCCTGCTCTGCGAGGGTGCGTGCACGGCCATCCCAGAACTGCACGAAGTTGTAAACAGCGTTGTAAACCGTAGGAGCATTCACGCCACCCATACGACCCTCAACACCATCCGAATACTGGTGGTTGTCCACACCGCCTGTGTCGAGGCCGTGACACGTAGCGCACGATACGGTATTGTCTACCGAGAGGCGTGTGTCGTGGTAGAGTTTGAAACCGAGTGCAGCCTTCTGCTCATCAATGTTTGTAGCTGGCTGGATAGGGCGTACAGGCTCACCGGCACGCTCCTCTGTAAGACCATCGGCATAGTAGTTGGTGCGGTAGTCGATAGCCCACGCAGCGATGATGTCGCGCTTGTCGTTGGTCATCTGGCTACCCCAGTGCATAAGATAGTACTTGGCCATAGGCATACGCTTGTCCAACGCAACCTTCTCGACCTTGGCAACATCTACCGGACGAGGTGTCTCGCCATTACGCAGCGCCTCCATCAAAGGCTCGATGTCGTAGGCACGATAACCCTCCTCGATATCCTTCATCACAACCTTGCCAGCAACGGGAAGATTTGCGTAGAAGGGCAACACTGGGTTAGCCGAGTGGCAGCTGAGACATCCGCCCTCCTCCAGAACTGCCAGTACGCGTGCCTCCTGTGGCATATCCTCCGAAGGTGCATTGTTGGCAAGACGGTAGGCTACGAACAAGGAAACGGCAACGATAAGTGCCATAACCAGAAATAGTCTAAACTTCTTCATACTTACTTTTTATTAGGTTATTAATTGCTAGTTGTCTTCGGTATGTTAGCGCTGCATAGTGTAGGTGTGCTCGCTGCGCTCGGCATTGGGCAGATAGTTCACGCCCCACCAGCACATTTGCAATGAGAGGAAGGCAGCGATGACTATCGCATAGTATATTCTGCGACGTTGGGGTGCGATGTGCAACGCGAGGAGATACAGCCCCCACGTGGCTGCTGCCCACGCCTCCTTTGGGTCCCAGTTCCAATAGGTGCCCCACGCCTCCTTGGCCCATAGTGCACCCGAGAGCATACCTATTGTGAAGAATGCGATGCCCGAGCTCATCACGCGGTTGATGGCCTTGTCCAGTTCCGCAGATGGTCGCCATAGACCATATACCGAGAGTAGTGTAGCGCAACCGAGCAGAGCGTAGGAGAACATATATACCGATACGTGCGGCACAAACCAAGGGCTCTGCAACGCAGGCATCAGCGTGTGGTCGTGGAGTTCTGGCTTCGCGATATTTATAATCATAAATACCGTTGCCAGCATTGTAGAGAAGCCCATAATCCAGCGGTAGCGCCAACGTACATAGGTGACAAGACCCGAGAGTAGCAGAAATAGTGAGTACCACAGGCGTGTCTCGCCCATAGTACGCAATGGAGGGCGCTCGAGTGTGAGCCACAGCATTGCGACAAAGGCTGCCAAAATAGCTATGCCACCAATTGCCGATGCGATAGCTATACGGCGGCCACGCTCCTTGTCAAGCGACGCGAAGATGGCTGCCACCACCGAGAGAAGTACGGCAACAGCCGCTACAAAGGGAAATATGTTCCAGCCAAGTACCATATGCTATCCTCTTTTACCCTGAACAAACATTAATACCGCGCCAACTATGAGCATAACTATGCCCGCCACAGTGAGCCAGCGCCACGGCTCGCGCACGATCTCTACGATGCAGTAGCGTGCCTCGTTCGAGTGCTCCGCGTCGTAGCTCATAAGGTAGAGTGTCTCGCTCAACGTGCGGTTGTAGGGGTGGTTTACGCGTAGTGACACCTCCTCGCCGTCCACTATGACCTTCGCCTCGAATGAAGAAGGTGTACCCGTTTCGAAATACTCTATCGAGAAGTCGGTCATTGTCATCTCGTAGTCGAGAATACTCTTGTTGTGATTGTGTGTGTATGCCACGTTTGTAGCCACGTCGCGCTCGACAATTGCACGCAGCTCCTCTCTGTCGGCTGCGCCCCAGAAGCCGGCTCCGAGTGCGAGAATCAGACCCAGGTGGTTGAGTATAAATCGTGTTCGGAGCTTGCCGCGACTATCACGCAGACCGCGCAGTGTGACGAGCACAAGGTGCGATAGTATGAAGAGCAGTGCAGCGGCTGCAGGCCACGATGTCGTCTGTGGGGAGTGTTGTATGCCAAACAGCACGCCGAGCACAACCATAAGCGCCAGCGACAGAATCGTTGCGCGCATCGAGAGCAGCGACTGCGCATATTGCGATCTTTGCCTTGAGCGGTAGAGCCATCCCAGGATCACAAGCCATAAAGCTATGGTGAGGATGTTGAGCGGAAAGCTGAAAAGCTCGACAGGGATATCGCCTGCGAGGTGCTGAATGACAAATGAGGCAATCGCTAAAATGCTGATTACCAATAGTTCGTATATTATGATTTTTCTCTCTCCTAACACGTAGTTACAATTTTGTGGTAAAGATAACAAAAATTTTCAAATACATTTATTATTTTACCATAATTTTCTGCCAATATTATTTTTTTTCGTGTGGGCGGAGTATATGGCGGAGTAAACAAAAAAGGCGACTGCAAGATTTTGCAATCGCCTTTTGTGGACCCAGAGGGGCATGATCCCACGACCTTCGGATTATGAGTCCGCTGCTCTAACCAACTGAGCTATGGGTCCAACGTTTTCACGTTTTGTGGGTGCAAAGATAATACAAATTTTGCAATGCGCAATAGTGGGCACTCTTTTTTTTATTTATTCTGTGGAGGTTAAGGACTTTTCGCAAAATCTCTTTTTGCAACTTTTTGGCCTCGGATGCATCACATTTCGAATTGTTTTCGTATCTTTGTTCGATTATTAGGAGATGATACTAAAACTTAATACAATGAAGACAAATCACAATCTCTTTAGCAGCCTCGGCAAAGTGCTGCTGCTTAATGTGTTAGCTGTTGCAGTTATGCTCTTTGCAGCTGCTCCGGCATCGGCCCAAGCTGGCTCGAATGATGGCTTTGGCGACGAGAACGACATCTTCCGTATTGGCGTTGAGGCGCGTTTTGACTATCTCAACGAGGCTCTCGAAGGCAATCAGATTGATGCTGCTTCGGGCTTTAAGGCGCGTTACATAAATTTCCGCCTCGATGGTCAGATTCTTCCGAACTTCACCTACTCTTGGCGTCAGCGCCTTAACAAGGTGAACTCTGCAAGCGATTTTGTGAACAATATGGACTGGTTTCACCTCACCTACAAGCCTATCAAGAACCTCGCAATCTCGGCAGGTAAGCAGGTTGTGATGATTGGTGGCTTTGAGTATGACCGCGCTCCTATTGACATCTACTTCTGCTCGGAGTTCTGGAACAATGTAAACTGCTTCCAGCTCGGTGCAAGCATCTCGTTCATTACCACTGACAATGAGGATGCGATTACCTTCCAGGTATGTCAGAGCCCATACGATACAGCCTCTACTGACTACTATGCATACAACCTTTACTGGTCGGGTACGCACGAGTGGTACACAGCTTTGCACTCGGTGAACTTGTTGCAGTATGCTCCTGGTAAGTACGACTTGTACTTCGCTCTCGGTAACCAGTTTAAGTTTGGCGATGCAACCATCCAGCTCGACTTGATGGATCGTGGTACAACCTTCGATGAGTTTATGTTCAACAACTTCTCGATTATGGGTGAGGTTGCATACCTTATTGCTGACCGCGTAAATGTCTTTGCAAAGTATACCTACGACACTGCTGGTGAGGAGTATGCAACAGGTCTTTTCGTATATCCCGATACTCGCATCTCTCGCGTAGGTGGTGGTGTGGAGTACTACCCATTTGGCCATAAGGGCAACCGCGATGTACGTCTTCACGCTGCCTATGTCTACAGCTTTGGCGATAACACCAACCCTAACGGTACGGCACTCAACAAGGGTTCGTTCTTCACAGCAGGTCTTACTTGGAAAATCGACCTTATGAAGGCTGCACGCACAATTATCAACAAGGCAAAGAAGCAGTAGTCGAAAAAGAAACAAAAACCTAAAATTAAGATATGGAGAATCAGTCAAAAGGTATTAAGAAGTACCTCGGCGGTATTATCTGCCTCGTTATCGTTATCGGCATTTTTGGCGGTATTGGCTCGGTTATGGGTCTCCCAAATATGCTTAACACAATTATGAAGACGGCGCACGACTTGTTGCTCAACACCGTTTTCTACCTTATGGCAATCTGTGTTATCACAGGTGCGTTGGGTCGCATTTTCGTGGAGTTTGGTGTCGTAGGCCTCTTGGAGCGTATCTTGCGCCCATTGATGAAGCCTTTGTTCAACCTCCCGGGTGTAGCATCTCTCGGTGCGGTTATGACATTCTTGTCGGATAACCCAGCTATCATCTCACTTGCAAAGGATAAGCGTTTCAGCACCTACTTCCGCAAGTATCAGTTTATCTCGCTCACCAACTTCGGTACAGCATTCGGTATGGGTCTGCTCGTTATCGTATTTATGGTGTCGCAGGGCTTCTTTGTAGAGCCATTCATCGGTTTGGCAGGTGCGGTTATTGGCTGTATCACCTCTACACGCCTTATGCAGCGTTTCATCGTTAAGCAGTATCCCGATTTCAAGGAGGAGTTCGCTGCTGTTCTCGATGAGAACGATATGCAGGAGCAGGAGTCAGTTAAGGAGACCTCGATGTTCACACGTATCCTCAACTCGTTGCTCGATGGTGGTAAGACAGGTGTTGACGTAGGTCTCTCAATCATCCCTGGTGTATTGATCATCTCTACGTTGGTTATGATCCTTACATTCACAACTGGTGACAACGGCGTATACGATGGTGCTGCATACGAGGGTGTAGGCTTCTTGCCTTGGCTCTTCGGTAAGATTAACATTATCTTCGAGTGGTTGTTCGGCTTCGAGCATCCAGCGCTTATGGCCTTCCCTATCACAGCTCTCGGTGCTGTTGGTGCTGCTTTGGGTCTTATCCCTGGCTTCATTCAGGAGGGTTGGGTTGATGGCAACGCTATCGCCGTGTTCACAGCTATCGGTATGTGCTGGAGCGGTTACCTCAGCACTCACACCGCTATGCTCGATGCTCTCGGCTACCGTAAGCTCACCTCTAAGGCTATCCTCGCTCATACGGTAGGTGGTCTTGTGGCAGCTATCTCGGCACATTGGATGTTCGTGCTCTACGCATTGGTGTTTGGCACTCCTTCGACATTTGAGGGTGGCGCTGACCGCTATGAGCCTGCAAACAAGGTTATCGCCTTCGAGATGGTTGGTGACAATCAGATTCGTGTTGGCGACCGCGTATTTACGGACAATCCTGAGGATAAGTCTACCGACGACCGTTCTTTGGCTAACTACATCTTCGACTACCTCAAGTCTAATTCTGAGGTTATCACTGCTGATAACGAGGAGGGTACGAAGCTTAACGTTGCAGAGTTTATCTTCGATAAGGATCTTCCAGAGGATATGTACGAGAGCCTCTACCGCGAGGTGCGTGTAGGTTTCAGCTGGTATATGGACGAGGTTGCTATGAAGTACTTCAAGCGTCCGGTAAGCGAGCTTACAGCCGAGGAGAAGGCGGAGCTCGATGAGCTTATTCCATTCCGCTTCGACAGAGAGGACGTAGAGCCTCTTGCAGTTGAGGAGAACGGCTCGGAGGAGTAACAATATTGTATGGAGAGCGCCGAGTTTTGTGGTGCTCTCCATTTTTTTAGACTAACTACTTAACATTAGATGGGTTTTATGAGATTCTTAAAGTATTTGTCGCTCTGCACTGCACTCCTTGGTGTTGCTTGTGCGCAGGACGACATTATTGGTTCAGGTGCCGCTGAGCACTGCTCATCACGTGAACTTGTCGTAGCATTCGAGGCTGACGACACACGTGTTCAGCTTAACGACGATCGCAAGACGGTGTGGACAAATGATGACCGTGTGGCTGTATACTATGCTTCGGGTAGTGTCGAGGAGTGGATGTACAACGGTGCAACAGGTGAGCGCTATGCGTCGCTTGTGCCTGTGTCAAACTCGACAGTGAGCGATAGCGACACGATGATGGCTATGGCATATCCCTATAGCTCGGATTTCAAGTTCGATGTTGCAGGCTCTTCTCTCAAGGCTATGCTCCCAGCTACGCAGAAATATCTGGCAGGCAGCTATGGTGTAGGTGCAAACCTTATGGTTGGCAATGTGGGTAACCCCACAACTATGCGTAACGTATGCGGTTGGTTGCGTCTCGAGGTTACGGGTAATGGCGAGAAGGTGATGAGCATCGCGCTTCGTGGTAATCGCAATGAGCAGGTGTCGGGCGAGATTATCGTTGACACGGAGGATGCATCGTCGAAGCTTACCGAGGATAGTAGCAAGGCCTATGGTGTGGTTGTTCTCGATTGCGGTGATGGTGTGACACTCTCGGCGAAGGCTACAATATTCTACATTGCGTTGCCTCCACAGAAGTTCTCAAAGGGCCTTAACGTAGAGCTGTTGTGTAGCAATGCCGAGGTTATGACCCAGACGACCGAGAATAGCATCACTATTTCGCGCAATGTGATCACTCCTATGGAGTCATTCGCATTCAAGGCCGATAGCCAGGAGCTATCAGAGGGCTTCTACCCTTCAGGCAAGGAGGTGTGGTACAAGACATATTCAGGAGGTTTGATGGCGATTAACGGCTCACCATTCAACGCAACTGTAAAGTCGAACAAGACCGTAGAATTGTGTGTCAACGATATGTGCCGTATTATCAACTGCATCACTTGCGATAAGACGGTTACAAGCGTTGAGGCTATGTCGTTCCTCTACAGCGAGTTGGAGTCTATCTATCTTCCACACAGCGTAACCAGCATCGGTGCATCATCGTTCCTTGAGAGCTTAGACCTCTACGAGGTACACTTTGGTAAGGGTCTCAAGAGCATCGGTCAGGGTGCTTTTGCCAACTGCTCATACCTCCGATATATCTACTGTCGTGCTGCGGTGCCTCCAACCATCGGCGAGTATGCCTTCTTGAGCGATGCTGAATCGAGCTACAACTATGTAGGTGCACGAATCTATGTTCCTGCGCAGTCGGTAGCCCTCTATAAGAGTGCCCCAGGCTGGAGTAAGTTTGCAAACTACATCGTAGGTTACGACTTTGTTAAGGGTGAGGAGAGCAGCGTAGTCATCGGTGGCGATAGCGATGAGGATGATGAGTATGTTGACGATGGCACATTCACCGGCAGCAACTTCAACCACCGTTTGCTACTTATCGACCATACAGGTATGGATTGCGGTTATTGCCCCGAGATGACCGATCGTCTGCACGCACTTTCAGAGTCGAAGTATGCAAACTACTACTACGAGGTGCAGTGCCACGGTGGTGGTTATGCTACAGGTGGCGACCCGGGATACTCGGCAGCAGCTGCTGTTGTAGATGCTTTCCATCGCGGTAAGAGATTTATTACGGGTTACCCAACAGCTTGTGTTAACTTCCTCTATGGCTCGGTTAGCCGTGGTAATACAGACGATGCGTTTGTTAGAAATATGGGTAACGTCTTCAACGCTGTACGCAACAACTTTGGTGCGGAGGCTGGTATCGCCATTAGCTCAAAGATAGAGTCCAACAAGGTTAAGGTTGATATCGAGGTGACATCGGCCAAGAGCCAGAACTACAAGGTGACTGCGTGGGTGCTCGAAAACGATATCTACTCGCCAAATCAGAGTGGTGCTAGTTCGGTGCTTCACCGCACCTACAACCACGTGCTTCGTGCTATCGGTGGCGCATATAGCTCAAGCGATATCTCGGGTGATGCACTCGGTCGAATCGCTGCTGGCGAGAAGGCAACCAAGAGCTTCACAATCGATCTCAACAGCAGTTGGGTTAAGAGTAACCTCGAGGTGCTTGTTATTGTCAGCGCACCTAACGCTAATAACGAGTACGAGGTTGTGAATACAGCTCTCTGCCCTGCAAATGGCAGCTGCGACTACGAGCCTGTACAGAACTAATAACTATTGCCGTATATGATAGCTCTATGTTTCGCTCTCCTTGTGGCAATCACGTTTGCATCCTGCACAACGGCTGGGTGTGACGATATAGTGCCACAGCGCGTGGGCGAGGCTATGCCTCTTGAACAGCTCTATCTGGAGTTCGATTGCAGCGACCTATCGCGCGTTGAACTTCGTGAAGGTCGAAGCGTGTGGAGCGAGGGCGATTGTGTCTCGGTATACAACTTCTCGAACGTAAATCAACGTTGGATGTTCGATGGGCAGAGTGGCGACCGTTGTGGTAGCTTCTCGCCTATCGATATAGGCGGCGAGGGTCGTGCTACGGAGTATCTCGTGGTGCTCTACCCCTATAGCAGCAACTATTGGCTCAACAGCCGCAATGGTAACGTCGATGTGATGTTTGCCGAGGTACAGCACTACAAAGAGGATAGCTTCGGTGTAGGCTCTTCGATAATGGTTGCAATGGGCGATGCAAATGATGTACTCGAGGGCCTGAAGCTGCGCAACGTGTGTGGCTGGTTGCGTCTGCACCTCGTGGGTAGCGACAAATCTGTCGCATCGATACGATTGTGGGGCAACGATGGCGAGCAACTTGCAGGACGCGCTTATCTCAACGCGGCAGATGCTACGCTGCAACTTGTCTCACAGCCACAACTCGGCGAGGGGGGCGATGTGGGCGGAACGCTCATCTTTCCTGGAGATATTGTCGAGGTTGTGACGTTGGAGTGTGGCGGTGTCGAGCTTGGTGTCGAGGCAAAGAGTTTCTACTTCGCGCTGCCACCAATCAGCCTTGCGAAGGGTTTTACGGTTGAGATATGTTGCGCAGATGGCACTACAATGACACGTAGCACAACCAAGCGTATAGATATTGTGCGCAACCACGTACATCCTATGCGCGAAATAGTTGTCGAGTAGCAGGCGCTGTGCACACAACAAACAACGAGGAGATGTCCGACATATGGGGACATCTCCTCGTTTGTTATATCAGCCGCGGATCTTGGCTTTGGCTCGTCGCTTTACTACCATACGGCGTATCCACAGGTAGTAGCCCGTAAGCGGTAGTGTTGCACCGAGCATTGCTGCCAGAAACCACATAATGCGTGTTACCATACCACCGAAGTTACCTACGTGCAGCGAGTATATCCAGCCACGCGCCTTGTTGGCCTTCGTCGAGTCGCTGTATAGCTCAACGCCCACAATCTCACCTGTGGCGTTGTCGAAGGTGTAGCGGTCTGCGGCGCGCTGATTGCCCCAACCCCCGCTCTTTACCGTTGCCGCACCCTTCGATATGGTTATCTGCTCGGCCTCAGTATTCGCGCTCGCAATCTGCTCATAGGCCTCCTGCCAATATGCGTAGGGCGTAGTATCTGTCGTGCGACTATCTCTTCTCGCCTTTGAATCTGTAGGACTATTTGTTGGCTTGCTACTCTTTGTCTGCTCGATGCCAAGCACCGAGTAGAGACCATCGCGATACCAACTGAACGACCACGTAAGACCTGTAAGAGCCATCACTAATAGCAGAGCTGTGGCGTAGAAGCCACCTGCAACGTGTAGGTCGTAGAGCAGACGGTGGCGGCCACTACGCACCTTAATCTTGAGGCGTGCGCCGAGCGACTTTAGGTGCTTGGGTAGCCATATCACAACTCCCGTAAGGATGATGATAACCATCAGTAGGGTGCTTATACCGACTATCATCTTACCCCAAAATATCGAGCCATCGCCAGGGTTTGAGTCCATCAGCCAGCGGTGTAGACGGAACATAGTGCGGAAAAATCCAAGTCGCTCGGGCTGTCCGAGTACCTCGCCGCTATATTGGTCAACGTACGTTGCGCCGTGCTTCGGTTGCGAGAGGTTTACCTTGTAGCTGCGTTCTGCGTCGTCGAAGATGGTTATGCCACGAATCTCCTGACCCTCGGCAAGCGTAGGCTCGACACGAGCTAAAAGCTCGTCGATGGGTAGGGCCTCTGCGCCAACCTCCGCGACATATAGATAGTCGCGGTGTGCGCGCTCCGAGATTTCGGGCTCAAATATTAGTACCGCACCCGTAAAGCAGGTTACGGATACCACCATTCCGATAGGTATCGACAACCAGAGGTGTAGCTGCTTGAATATCTTTTTCATATATTGTGTGCGTCGAATTATAGTTATAGCGGAAAGAGACGGCCTACACCGCTAATCTGTGTTGCCTCAACAGTTATGCCCTTTGTGGCTACTGCCGATACGTTGTCGATGACATATATTGCAGGGTAGTCGTTGGTGGTTGTTACTGTTATGTAGCACTTGTCACCCTCGCTATATGGCGCGCTGCCAAAGCCTGAGATATTCTCGGCCGCAGGAAGCCCCGTAACATACTTAAGCGTGCCGGCCTCAGCGTCGAATATTGCGAGCTTGTTGGCTGTCATACTCTTTTCGGGGGTGATAGGCGCGTTGTACATAAGCATTAGGAACTTAGTGCCACCAATAGGCCAGGTGCGCAGGAATGAGCAACCATCGGCCAATGCCTCGATGTTGTAGTAGTAGCCGGGGTCGAACTCCTCAGCACCGCTCTTTATGCGCATTACACCAGCTGGAAGTGTGGTGCGCTGGCGGACATCGTCCATAGCCTTGGCATACGAGGGCGAGAATACGTATATGTCGCCATTATCCACGCTCCATATCATCTGGTAGTATTGCGACTTGTTGCGGCCACAAGCATAGCTTAGCTTGTCGGTCTTGATTAGGCGTTTCGAAGTGAGCGTCTCGTCATCAAATATTGCTACCCAGCACTCGTCGGGATATTGTGTCCACTGCAACTCTCCCTCCTTATATGCACCCGAGCCCGAGCCTCCCGCCTCGCTCTTTACGAGGTCGGAGTAGCCCTCGCGTATCCACTTGCCGCCCTCGACCTTCGCACCATATTGGCTAAGGCCCATAGGTACTGCTGCCGAGTATATCTTGTCGCCACTCTGCTCGATACCTGCAAGGGTAACATACTCGCCATTGCCCAAGAAGTTCTCGGCCAGATATGCCTCCTCGCGGGTGTCGTTCGTGGTGTAGGTCTCGGCTGCGACATCGAGGTAGGAGATGAGTAGCGACTTAGGGATAAAACCGTTCTCGTCGGCCCACTCCGCAGGGCCATCGCCTGTCGATGATGTCATTATATATTTGTCGTAGATGCCATAGCTCGTAAAGCGACGCACGGCATACTCCGCAGGACGCGCCTCGAGAGTCATATCCTCACGGAGGATGTAGGAGCGTGTTGTACCGGCATTACCCTGGTTGTATGTAAGGCCATAGAGATACTTGTCGCCATAGAAAATCCAGTACGACGCGCCATCGTTTACTAAACCATTCTCCATACCCACGCTACCCTCGCTGAGTGTAGAGGTTGTGAGTAGAGCATTTGTCGTAGTGTTGGAGAATACGCCTTGCGAGGCGATAACATAGGCGTAGTCCGTGCTTATTGCAGGCTTATCCTCGTTGTTGTGGTTGTTGCTCTCGCACGCTGCACCAAGAGTGGCTGCAGCAAGTAGCATTGTTCGAAAAATTGTCTTGAAGTTCATAATCTATCGTTTATTATTATTATCATACTCTATCTGCCTCCGAAAGCTACGCGCAGCTTGGCGTAGAAGGCACGACCTGCCTTCTGTAGCGAGAAGTTGTCGTAGAGCCTCTCATTTGTTATGTTGCGACACTCCACCGAGATGTTGTATCGACCGCCCTGTAGCGTATAGCTTATCGAGATGTTATGCGAAAATTGGCTTGGTACCATATACTCATCGCGGTTTGTTCCGATGCGCGACGAGTAGTAGTAGAAGTTGTGCAGATACTGGTTGTCGTACGTAAGTGAGAGTGTGTTGTCCTTGTGCAGGAAATCTCGCCACGTGAAGGTCACATCGCTATCGGCAAAGAGGTAGGGTATATTGGGCATACGGTCGCCATAGCCGAGGTTGGGCATCGTCGTACCGAGTGCGAGCTTCATATTGTCGCGCACGTCCATATATGTGAGGTTGCCACCTACCGAGAGCCATTCGGCGAAGGTGTAGCGTGCCGAGAGGTTAGCGCCGAGGGTCTGCACCTTGCCATAGTTGATATACGAGGCTGCCGACTTACCACCGCTTAGATCCACGATGTTGCGCTGTATGTAGTCCGTAGTGTTGCGCCAGATGAAACCGGCCTCGACAAATATGCCGTGACGCTCGTCGCTGCCGAGTGCGGTATTGTACGAGAGGCTGAAGTTGAGGTTGTCGCTCTTCTCGGGGCGTATGCCTACATCGCCCATTTCGAGATCCTCGTCACCAAAAAGCTCCTCGATAGTTGGCAGACGCACAGCCTTCTCGTAGGATAGCTTCGCCTGAAGCTCCTTAACGATGAAGTATGTTGCCGCAGCACCATAGCCAAAGGCATCCTCGCTGCGTGTATCACGCACAAACTCTGTCTGCTTGTCGTTTGTGGCTATTGGCCCTGAGGTGTAGAGCGCATAATACTTGGCAAATGCCGAGGCGCTCCACCTCTTCGATGGCGAGAAGCGATACTGCAGGCCGGTGATATTCTTGCGCGTCTGCTTATCGATAGCATCCGTTGCTACCTCCTTGGCTAACAGTGAGCTATTCTCGCGGCGGAAGGCGTTGAATACGTGGTTGAGCGTTATATGGTGCTTGCGGCCGATGCGGTAGTTGAGTGTTGCCGTAGCGTTCCAGTTGTCGTTGTCGGCTGCTGAGTGCTGATACGACTGCTCACCAGGCGAGTTGAGACGCTTAGTCTCGCCACGCCAATTATACTTATACTGCGCTGTATCGACATTTACCGTATGATTACGGTTGTAGTTTGCCGTAAGCGTAAGGTCGAGGCCCTCGACCAGAAGGTTGCGCTTCTGATACTCTAACGATGGGAGAAGCGAGTAGCCGTAGCGAAACTTCTCGCCATAGACAATCTCCTGACGTACGCCAGTCTGTATATCCTTATGCATATGCGAGTAGGTCATACCAACCACCAGACGGTCTGCCCAGCGCTTGCCCACCACGCCGAGCTTTGCGACGATAGCCTCGTTGTGGTAGGTGTCGTGGAAACGCTCAACCCTCTCGAGCTTGTTGCGCTCGATGCGGCCTGTAGCGAAATCCTCGACAGGCACGTCGATCTTATAGTTATTATTCGAGTAGTTCTGAAAGGCGTTTATCTCCCACATAAATCCGTTGTCGAGTGTCTGCCCAGCATTCACCGACGAGCGGTGGGTGTTGAACGAACCATAGGAGTAGGATGCGTCGGCAAACCAGCGACGACGCGCCTTGTTAGTGACGATGTTCACAACGCCACCAATGGCATCCGAGCCGAAGCCTACGGGTACCACGCCACGATATACCTCTATGCGCTCGGCAAAGCCTGCAGGTATGTTGTTCAGCGAGAAGGAGCTACCCACACCCTCTTGCGGTACGCCGTCGATAAATATCTTGACGTGCTTGCCCGTGAAGCCATCTACCGATAGCGACATATCCGAGCCTACACCTCCCGCCTCGCGGAGCTTGAGACCAGGTGCGCGTGAGAGAGCGTCGCTTAGATTCTTCGTGGTATTGCGCAAAGGGGCTGTATCTACCGCCACAGCATTAAATGCCGAGCGTCGCAGACCTCCTACGCCTGAGGCTGTTACGACCACTTCGTCTATAGCTGTGCTCTGCTCTTCGAGAGCGAAGTTTACGCTTGTAATTGTGCTCTGCGATGCGTCGATATCCATCTTGCTCTCCTCATATCCGAGTACCGATGCAACTATAGTGTGCTTTCCACGCTCCACACGCAGGCTATAGTGTCCCGTAGCATCGGTTGTCGTACCTCGTGTGCTGCCCTCAATAAATATTGTGGCATAGGGCACAGCATCGCCCGAGCTATCCGTCACGCAGCCCTCTATGACGACACCCCCAGGAGGTTGGGTAGAGGCTGTAGAAGCGTATGCCACGCTGTGCAAAAAGAGTATACCTATAATTATTATAGTGCGTATGTGTGTCGAAACTCTCTCCATATCTTCATATTTTCACACTGCAAAGGTATAGCATCGCGCAGAGCTGGACAATCGCCAAATGTGGGTAAATTTGTGTCGTGCAGATACCATATTTGGGGATATGCCGACGAAAAAGTGGGGGTTGGAAGGGATTTTGTGTGCAAAAAAGTGGATTTATATTTTTGATAATTAGAAAATAGACGTATATTTGTAGTTGCGGAAGTGTGAGTAACACGAGGCGCAAACGATGAAAATAAAACATTATCAAACTATAACTACTTAATAATTCGTTTATTATGGCTAATGTACCTGCAAATTTGAAGTATTCTAACGACCACGAGTGGTGTCGTGTAGAGGGCGATGTAGCTGTTATCGGTATTACAGACTACGCTCAGTCACAGCTTGGTGATATCGTATTCGTTGACGTTCCTACTGTTGGCGAGACTATCGAGGCTAACGAGGTATTCGGCTCTATCGAGGCTGTTAAGACTGTATCTGATGCTTTCTCACCTGTAGGTGGCGAGGTATTGGAGTTCAACGAGGCAGTTGAGGCTGACTCTTCACTCGTAAACAAGGATCCATACGGTGAGGGTTGGTTGGTAAAGATCAAGATGTCTAATCCTGCTGAGGTTGAGGGTTTGCTTGATGCAGCAGCTTATGAGGCTCTTATCGGCTAATTACATCGAAAAAAAATGTTCCCCGAGAGTCATATGACTTTCGGGGAATTTTTTTTTACTGAATGTGTATAATAATGCTCTTTTGTCGTTACGCTTGGTAGCAAAATCCTCATTTACGCCGAGTAAACTGCGGTTTTGCTACCTTCGCAAGCCTATAAATAGCATTATTCTACACATTCATTTTTTTTGCTAGAAGGTGTACAAAGCAATGCTCTTTTGTCGTTACGCTTGGTACTTTCGTAATGAATTTAGGGAATATAAGGAGTTTAGTGAGTTTAATGTCACTCTTCCTTATATTCCCTAATTTCAATGGTATATCTTCCTAAAAGACTACGTCTATGCTTCTGCTACTGATTAAACTGCTTGCCCATAAACCAACGTGGGAGATTGCAGCCGATGTAGTTGCCTACAACCGAGTACAACCACGCCATAACCATCCACGGTGCAAAGTCGCCGTGCAAGATTGCTACGCAGTAGTAGAAGGCGTCGGCGATACTATGTGGAAGGCCGCACATAATAAACACTGGAACACCATAGAGCAGTGGTAGGTATGTACCACTGCGCACACCATACAGTGCAAGTGTCACGATAACGCCCGTGCCCACAGAGGTAATTGCGATATTCCACGATGCCGCCTCGCGTGCCGCCATAATGGTCTGGAGCGTGGCTAAAGCGTTGTCGCTAACCTCCACAGTAGAGTATGCTATGCCAGCCATAAGAAGGCAACCCAGAGCATTAAGCACAACCATAGGCAGCAGCTGTAGCGACTCCTTATATGGAAGATAGCCGGCCTTGCCTGTGAAGAGCAGCGACTTGCTGATGCTTACCGACATAAGACCAAAGGCGAAGAGCACAGCTCCGCCCAGGCCTCCGACGTGCAGGAATACGAGGCCGGCAATGCCGATCAGAAGACCGGCAAATACCGACATCGAAATAAACTGCCTCACCATTACATTACGATATTGATGATCTTGCCCTTGACAACGATAATCTTCTTGGGCTGCTTACCTTCAAGCCACTTCTGAGCACCCTCGGTAGTGACGATATCCGCAACGATAGCCTCCTGTGATAGGTCGAGAGCATACTCCTGCTTGAAGCGGAGCTTGCCGTTGATCATCACTGGATACTCGAACGAGTTCTCAACGAGATACTCTGGACAGAACTTTGGGAACGCAGCATCGCATACCGATGTCTCGTGGCCCAAAGTGTGCCACAACTCCTCGGCGATGTGTGGTGCGAATGGTGCGATAAGAGCTGTCAATGGCTCCAAAATTTCGCGCTTCGAGCAGTCGCCAAGCTCGTTGAGACAGATCATAAAGGCTGCAACCGATGTGTTGAACGAGAAGTTCTCGATATCCTCGCTAACCTTCTTGATAGTCTTGTGCAGAGTCTTAAGCTCGGCAGGTGTAGCCTTCTCGTCGTTTACGAGCATCACGCCATCGCGTGAGTAGAACTTCGACCACAAGCGGCGCAAGAACTTATGCACACCGTCGATACCGTTGGTATCCCAAGGCTTCGACTGCTCCAATGGGCCGAGGAACATCTCGTACATACGCAATGTGTCGGCGCCATATGTGTCGACGATATAGTCGGGATTTACGACGTTGAACATCGACTTCGACATCTTCTCGATAGCCCATCCGCATATGTACTTGCCATCCTCGAGGATGAACTCTGCATCTACGAACTCGGGGCGCCAAGCGCGGAATGCCTCGAGGTCGAGAACATCGTTCTTCACGATATTCACATCAACGTGAATCTCCTGGGTCTCATACTCGCCCTTAAGACCGAGCGACACGAACTTGTTGGTGCCCACAACACGGTATACGAAGTTCGAACGACCCTGGATCATACCCTGGTTAACGAGCTTCTTGAATGGCTCGGCCTCGCATACGTAGCCCAAGTCGTAGAGGAACATATTCCAGAAGCGTGAGTACATCAGGTGACCAGTAGCGTGCTCGATACCACCTACATACAGGTCGACATTTCGCCAGTATTCGTTAGCCTCGCGGCTTACAAGTTCCTCATTGTTGCGTGGATCCATATATCGGAGGAAGTATGCCGATGAGCCTGCGAAGCCTGGCATTGTTGAGAGCTCATATGGATGACCCTCGGCAGTGTGCCACTCTGCAACGCGTGCCAATGGTGGCTCACCCTCGGCAGTAGGACCGAAGTTCTGGATTGCAGGGAGTGTCAATGGCAGCTGCTCATCGCCAAGGCGGTAGGCAACGTCGTTCTTATAGTAGATAGGGAATGGCTCGCCCCAGTATCTCTGGCGTGAGAAGATAGCATCGCGAAGACGATAGTTAACCAAACGCTTACCGATACCGCGCTTCTCTACCTCGGCAAACATAAAGCCGATCGCCTCCTTAACATCCATACCGTTGATAAGCTCCGAGTTGATGAGCTTGCCCTCCTTGGCATCGTACGACTCCTTTTCGATATTACCACCCTCAACAACTGGAATGATATCGAGGCCGAAGTGACGTGCGAAGGCATAATCTCGCGAGTCGTGTGCTGGTACGGCCATAATAGCACCAGTACCATAGCCCGAGAGAACGTAGTCAGAGATGTAGATAGGAATCTGCTGACCAGTGAATGGGTTGATAGCATACGAGCCAGTCTTCACACCGCTCACACGCTTGGTGTCGGCGATACGCTCGCGCTCCGAACGACGCTTCGTCTCGGTGATATATGCCTCGACAGCCTCGCGGTTATCCTCTGTAGTAAGCTCCGCAACCCACTCGTGCTCGGGTGCGATAACCATAAACGTAACGCCATAGATCGTGTCGGGACGTGTGGTGAAGATCTCGAGCTTGCGCTCCGAGTCAGCAACGTCGAAGAATACCTGGGCACCTACCGAGCGACCGATCCAGTTGCGCTGAATCTCCTTGAGCGACTCGCTCCACTCCAGCTCCTCGAGACCATCGAGCATTCGCTGTGCATAGGCCGTAACGCGCAACAACCACTGCTTCATACGCTTCTGCTCTACGGGGTGGCCTCCACGCACCGAGAGACCCTCCTTAACCTCGTCGTTAGCGAGTACGGTGCCGAGTGCTGGACACCAGTTCACCATAGTGTCGGCACGGAAGGCGAGGCGGTAGTTCTGTAGCGTCTGCTCCTTCTCGGCCTCCGACATTGCGCACCACTGCTCGGCCGTGAAGTTCAGGCTTGCAGTCTCGGCTGCGTCGAGGCCTTTGGTACCATTAGCCTCGAAATGTGCTACAAGCGCGCTGATAGGCTCGGCCTTGCGTGTGAGGTTGTTGTACCAGTGGTCGAACATCTTGAGGAATGCCCACTGTGTCCAATGGTAGTACTCTGGCTCGCAGGTGCGCACCTCGCGCGACCAGTCGAACGAGAAACCAATCTTATCGAGCTGTGAGCGGTAACGTGCGATGTTCTCCTCGGTAGTTACTGCTGGGTGCTGACCTGTCTGGATAGCATACTGCTCGGCTGGAAGACCGAAGGCGTCGTAGCCCATAGGGTGCAATACGTTGAAACCCGACTGACGCTTGTAGCGCGAGTAGATATCCGATGCGATATATCCGAGAGGGTGACCAACGTGAAGACCTGCTCCCGATGGGTAGGGGAACATATCCAAAACATAGAACTTGGGGCGTGAGGCGTCAACCTCAACCTTGTAGGTTCCCTCCTCCTTCCATCTCTTTTGCCATTTCGATTCTATGGCTCTAAAATCGTATTCCATAACTCTTTGTGTTTTATATTGTTTTGTTATTTTGTTTGCTTCCTGTAAATCTAATCTTCATCCTCATCGTCGAAGGCTCCGTCATCGAAGTAGAAGCCGTCCATCAGCGCGTCGATATCTCGGCGCTCCTTCTTTGTTGGGCGGCCCGTACCGCGGTCGCGGAAGACGAAGATAGTCTCGTGTGGTACGTTGAGTTTATCCAGCTCCTCCTGTGGTGTGCAGTTCAGGCAGAACATAGGCACGTTCTTCGCAGGCTGGCGGCTCGATACCAGATCGAGAACCTTATAGCTGTAGGTTATACGCTCGCGGCGTACGGTGATTATGTCACCTGTCTTAACCTCGCGCGATGGCTTGGCATAGGCGTCGTTTACCATAACGCGGTTTTGGCGTATGGCATCTGCGGCATCGCTGCGCGTCTTGAAGATGCGCACAGCCCACAGATACTTATCCAGTCTTATATCGTTACTCATTGTTGTTACTCTTTGCGGTTTGTCGTTTTTCGGCCTCTCGTTTTTCGGCGAGAGCATTCGTGCGGCTGATGCTGATGATTATGCCTATGGCGATGCTCGTGAACAACATCGATGTGCCACCTCGCGATATCAGCGGCAGGGTCTGTCCTGTCTCGGGGATGATGTTTATCTGCACAAGGATGTGGAGCAGAGCCTGTATCGTGATAAGTAGTCCGAGACCTGCCGTAGCAAGCATCGAGAATGCCGTATGACATCGTCGGCATATCTCTATCGAGCGGAAGAATATCCACAAGTAGAGCAGCATAAGCAGCAGGGCGGTGATGATGCCATACTCCGAGACGAAGAAGGCGTAGGCATAGTCGCTCTCGGGGTGGACGACAACTACGCGCGAGGTGCTGTGTCCTGCGCCCTCGCCGAAGAGTCCTCCGTTGCGTATTGCTACCATTGCACGTTGCGTATCCGACATATCGGTCATCGACTGGCACTTGCCATCCGTAGTCCACTCCTTGGTCCACGCCTTGAGTCGACCTCCTGCCGTATCGCCACGACCAAGTCCCAGCACACCGAGGCATAAACCTCCAACTGCGCACATCACAACGATAAACTTCGTGATCTCCTTGATGCTCACGCGGCCTATGTAGAGCATAATGATCGATGCTCCCATAATGATTATCGCCGACGAGGTATGAGCCGGAAGAATCACTCCGCACGAGAGCATAACAGGACCGAGCAGAGGTATTGTATTCTCGCGTATAATGCGCTTCTGGGCTGGATCACCGAGTTTGAACGATGTGGGCAGCAGATGTATCTTGTTGATGTCGAGCTGTCGGGGCTCCATACATTTCGCAAGCATAAGGATGGTCATAATCTTCAGACCCTCCGATGGCTGAAACTGGAATGGACCGATAGGCAGCCAGCGCGCTGCACCGTTAGTGGTCGAGCCAAAGAGGTAGGCTGCAACAGTAAGTGCTACGAAGAGATAGTATAGCACAGGCGTGTAGCGACGGAAGGTGTGAAAATCCATCTTATGTATGAAGTAGATGAGCGGTATGGACATAAGCACGAACATAAGCTGCGTGCGCAGAGCATCCGTTGTGCTCATCTTCGAGGTGATATCATACGCCATCTTGGCCGTCGAGGAGTATACCACAAGGATCGAGAGGATGATCAGCACGGCGTAGATAATCCACATCGTGCGATCTCCCTCGAATATGCGGCTGGCATCATCGAAGATGCTTCTGCTCCTCTGGGCTGATGGGTTGTTTTTAGGTCTGGTCATAATGGGGGTTAGTCGTTAAGTACATTCTCCTTGACCCACTCCTTGAACATACGGCCACGCTCCTCGTAGTTGCGGAACAGATCGAAGCTTGCACACGCTGGCGAGAGCAATACCGTATCGCCACTGCGTGCTTCGTTGCGTGCTGCACGCATAGCCTCGTCGAGCGACTTGCAGTCGTAGATCTTTGGCACAATGCCATCGAACTCGCGGCGGAGCTTGCTGTTGTCCACACCCATACAGATGAGCGCCTTCACCTTGCGGCGTGCGAACTCCTTGAGTGGGGTGTAGTCGTTACCCTTGTCCGTGCCGCCGGCAATCCACACCGTTGGGCGCTTCATACTCTCGAGGGCGTACCATACCGAGTCGACGTTCGTAGCCTTCGAGTCATTCACCCACTCGATGTCGTCGCGCTTGCCAGCAGGCTCGAGACGGTGCTCTACGGGCGAGAAATCGTATATCGAACGCTTGATGTTGCGAGGCTCGATGCCTGCGGCGAGTGTTGCGAGTGCTGCCGCCATAGCGTTGTAGACGTTGTGCATACCCTCGATCTTCATCTTGCGTGTGTCGATCGTAACCGACTTCTTGCCTACCGTAGCTGTGAAGCTGTGACCCTCGAGTACAGCATCGCCATCACCACTCGCAATGGCAGTGTTGATGGCAAACGGGAGCTGTCGTGCGCGTAGTGTAGCGTCCATATTGTCGAGCATATGCTGTGTCTCGGCATCGTCGGCCGAGTAGATGAAGGCATCGCTTGCAGTCTGATTCTGCGTGATGCGCATCTTCGAGCGTGCGTAGTTCTCGAGCTTATAGTCGTAGCGGTCGAGGTGGTCGGGCGTGATGTTTGTGAGCACGCCGATGTCGGCCTTGAACTTATAGCAGCCATCGAGCTGAAACGAGCTGAGCTCCAGCACGTGCCAGAAGTAGCGGTCGGTGGCTACCGAGTAGGCGAAGCTCTCGCCGATGTTTCCGCCGAGTGCCACCTTGCGGCCAGCATCCGACATAATCTTGTAGATGAGCGACGTTGTCGTAGTCTTGCCATTCGAACCAGTGATGCATATGGTCTTGGCTACGCCCTTGTAGCGACCTGCGAACTCTATCTCCGAGATGATGGGTGTGCCCTTCTCGCGGAGCTTCACGACGATAGGTGCTGTGTCGGGGATGCCTGGCGATTTGATTACCTCGTGAGCATCGAGGATTCGCTCCTCGGTGTGCTGTCCCTCTTCGTACTCCACGCCCCACTCGTCAAGTCGCTCCTTGAACTTTGGCGCGATTTTACCCATATCCGAGAGGAAGGTGTCGAAACCCTTCTTCTTGGCGAGGATTGCAGAGCCGTAGCCCGAGATACCTCCGCCGAGTACTACTATCTTACGTTTCATACTATATCTTGCGTTTTATTGTTTCGTTCTATGAATGTTGGCTTTACTGTAGCTTGAGTGTTGCGAGTGTGAGTGCCGAGAGCAGCAACGAGATGATGAAGAAGCGCATCATAATCTTTGTCTCGAACATACCTCGCTTCTGGTAGTGGTGGTGCAGAGGCGACATCAGGAATATGCGTCGACCCTCGCCATACTTCTTCTTCGTATACTTGAAGTATCCCACCTGTAACATTACCGACAACGACTCTACGAGGAAGATGCCGCAGAGAAGTGGCAGCAGGAGTTCCTTGCGCAGACATAGTGCAAGTACGGCAATAAGACCGCCAATGGTGAGCGAACCGGTGTCGCCCATAAATATCTGCGCGGGGAAGGAGTTATACCACAAAAAGCCGATGAGCGCACCTGCAAATGCCGCAGCAAAGATGATAAGCTCGCCACTATCGGGTATGTACATAATGTTGAGGTAGTCCGAGTAGATGACGTGTCCCGAGAGGTAGGAGAGCATACCGAGCACTAGGACTATTGGAACCGAGACACCCGTAAGCAGACCATCGATACCATCTGTGAGGTTTGCACCATTCGAAACGGCTGTGATGACGAATATCGCAACAACGATATAGAGCAGCCACGCCATCGTCTCGTTGCCCATAGTGAGAACTGCGTAGTCGAGTTCCGTATCCTTGAGGAACGGAATTGATGTCTTGGTGCTCTTCTCCGCTACGGTGCTCACCAGACGGCGCTCGGTGTAGTTGCCCAGAGTCTCGCCCGACTGGTCATCGGTGACGGTGTACGACGATACCTCGTAGCTTTTTTCGCGGATGACGATATCCTCCGAGAGCCACATCGTTGTGCCCACGATGATGCCGAGGCCCACCTGCCCCACAACCTTGAAGCGACCCTTGAGACCCTCCTTCTTGTGGCGGAATACCTTGATGTAGTCATCCAGACCACCGATAAAGCCAAGCCATATGGTCGAGATGAGCATCAGTTGCACATATACGTTCCCGAGGTCGCCAAAGAGCAACACAGGAACAATGATGGCGAGCAGAATGATGATACCACCCATCGTTGGCGTACCCTTCTTCTGGAGTTGTCCCTCGAGACCGAGGTCGCGGATATCCTCGCCAATCTGCTTGCGGCGCAGAAGACGGATGATATACTTACCAAAGAAGATGGTGATAAGCAACGAAAGTACGATTGCGGCTACGGCACGGAACGAGATATACTCGCCGATACGCATTCCCGGGAGGTCGGTGTGCTGGTTTAGATATTCGAAAAGACGATATAACATAGTTGTAGTCTACTCTTAAAATTGTGCTCGTTAGGTTTAAATAAATATTAGTTTGCGTTGTGTGTCGAGGTGAATGCCTCGCGGATTTGCTCTCGGTCGTCGAAGTGGTGCTTCTCGGTGCCGATAATCTGGTAATCCTCGTGGCCCTTGCCTGCGATAAGTATGATGTCACCCTTGTGGGCCATCATTGCCGCTGTGCGTATAGCCTCGCGACGGTCGCTGATGCGAAGATAGTTGTGCTTATCCTTGACGCCTGCAACCATATCGTCGAGTATCGCCTCGGGATTCTCGGTGCGTGGGTTGTCCGATGTGAAGATTGCCGTTGTGGCATACTTCGCAGCGATAGATGCCATCTCGGGGCGCTTCGTGCGGTCGCGGTCACCACCACAGCCACATACTACAAAGAGTCGCTGGTTGTCGCGGCGTAGCTCCTCGATAGTCTCGAGAACATTCTCCAGAGCATCGGGCGTATGGGCATAGTCGACAATAGCCATCGTGCCGTCGTTGGCTACGATAGTCTCGAAGCGACCACTTACGGGGCGGAGCTGCGAGAGTATGGTCAAAGCCTCCATCTTATCGACACCGAGCAGGCGCGCTGCGGCATATACGGTCGTGAGGTTGTAGGCGTTGAACTTTCCCGAGAACTTTACCCACGTCTCCACACCATCGAGGTTGAGAAGCATACCATCTGGCAGCATCTCGATAACCTTGCAGCGGTAGTCGGCCATCGAGCGCAGCGACAGACGGTAGATGTGTGCCTTGCAATTCTGAACCATTACCTCGCCGTTGCGGTCATCGATATTTGTGACTGCCCAGGCATCCTCTGACAGAGCATCGAAGAACGAGCGCTTGGCGCGGATGTACTCCTTGTAGGTGCCGTGGTAGTCGAGGTGGTCGTGTGTGAGGTTGCTAAATAGTGCGCCCTCGAAGTGCAGACCTGCGATGCGGTGCTGTGCTGCGGCGTGCGACGATACCTCCATAAAGCAGTAGTCGCAACCAGCCTCCACCATACGACGCATCATCGCGTTGAGGCGTATGGCATCGGGTGTGGTGTGCGTCGAATCGATACGCTCCTCGCCAATGCGGTAGACAACCGTCGAGATGAGTCCTGCGCGGTAGCCAAGTGCTGTGAACATATCGTAGAGTAGGGTGGCTGTCGTAGTTTTGCCGTTGGTGCCCGTAACACCCACCAGGTGGAGCTCGTGTGAGGGGTGGTCGTAGAACGAGGCTGCCATAGCTGCCATCGCCACGTTGCTATCCTTGACCACGATGTAGCTCACCTCGTCGTTGCGCTCTTCGGGGAGCTGCTGGCATACGACAGCTACTGCACCGCGCTCGATAGCCGAGGATATGTAGTTGTGTCCGTCGCTTGCTACGCCCGTTACGGCGAAGAAGCAGGCGCCAGCCTCGATGCGGCGCGAGTCATACTCCAGAGCTGTAATCTCGGGGTTTTTGGGGTTGTATATCTCTATCGCCTCAACATCGGCGATAATATCTTCAAATCGTTTCATCTGCTTTTGGTAGCTCTATTTTTGTTTCCTGTTTTCTTCGTGTTTATCTCTCGAGGGTTAGGTTTATCGACGTTCCTCGCTTCGATATTGTCGTTCCTGGGCGGAGGCTCTGTCCTACCACACGGCCACTACCCGAGTGGGTTACGTTCAGACCGCTGCTCTCCAACAGATACAATGCATCCGAAAGTCCCATACCTACCACGTTGGGTACCTTGCCGTCGGTGGTGTTTATTGCGTTGAGGGTCGTTATGCCATCCTCACCCACCGAGGCTTTGCACCACGCTGCGGAGCTTGCTCGGTTGCCATCCTCGCCCTTCTGGTCGATTACCTCTCGTGAGTGGCGCTCGGCACACATCACCAGCGCATCGCTGCTGCCAGCCTTAATGCTACGTGCGGCATATGGCACCTCGGGAACCTCGACAGGTGCGTGCAGCGTTGGGTCGTTGGCGTAGATATACTCCATAATCGAACGTGCCGTAGGGCCTGTAAGGCTGATGCCGTAGTAGTTGGAATGCGACGGAGTGCTCTGCTTGGCTACGCACACCATCACCGTATACTTGGGTTTGTCGATAGGGAACATCGTGACTACCGAGCCAAGGTAGTAGTTGTCCTTGTGCGACATACCGTCGCTCATACTCTTCTTGTCGGCATCGCTGTTCGATACGAAGCTACCCCAGATCTGTGCAGTACCGGTCTTGCAGCCAAACTCTATGGGCATACCGCGGAACTTATACTGCGTGAGGTTGTCGGCCGAAGCGGCGTGGAGACAATCCTTGAGAGCCTCGATTGTCTTCGACGAACACATCTTCTCGCGGAGCGTGATTATCGGCGTGCGCTCCACAACCTCGCCATCGCGCTCTACGCGGTCGATAAAGCGTGGCGCGACCATACGGCCGTTGTTCGCCACACCATTGAAGAAGGTGAGCGTGTGTATAGGCGGCAACTCGAGGATATAGCCATAGGCGAGCTGTGGCAGGGTAAGCGCCGTGCTGCCGAAACGCTTCCACTCGGGAGTTCCGGGTTGGGGGAGTTTCGATTTCACCTCGCCGTAGCTTTGTAAGCCGACATTGTCGTTGAAGAGCAGACCCTCGAGGAAGCGAGTGTAGCGCTCGGGCTCATCCTTGAAGCGATCGTAGACCGCTTTGGCGAAATAGATGTTTGATGAGTGGGCAAAACCATTGCGCATATTGACGCTGTCGAGAGCCTTGCCGTTCTCGCCCGTAATCGTGTGCGTGTCGCGCACCAACTTCTCGCCGACCTTCTGGCTCGATGTCGGGATGTTGACAATGGTGTTTATGTCGCAATCGCCAATCTCGAGCAGTGCCATTGCCGAGGCGAGCTTGAATGTCGAACCAGGGCACATCGCGGTACGGAGTGCGTGGTTGATATCCTCGCTATAGTTTGTTCCGCGCTCCTTACCCGAGCTGAGGTTAACCATACAAAGGATATTTCCCGTAGCCACCTCCATAACCATAGCAACACCAAACGAGGCGTGCTCCTTCTCCAGCTCCTCGCGGAGTCGCTCGGTGGCGAGCTTCTGCAGACCGCCGTCGAGGGTGGTGATGACGTTGCATCCATCCTCGGCAACGCGGTTGCGGCTGTCGTCGATACGTGTCCAGAAGCCGTGGGCTATGCGCTGCTCGACCGATACGCCGTGTCTGCCGGCAAGCACCTCGTTGTATACACGCTCGATACCCGTACCGTAGCGAATCTTGTCGGCCTTGGTTGAGTCGGGGAGTACGCCGATAAGCTGCTTGGCAAGATCTCCCGATGGGTAGATACGCTCGTCGGTGCGATTCTCGCCACAAGCGATACCCAGGTTGTTGTTCAGGATGGGAAACTTGCGGCGTATCATATTCCACTCGTCGGTAGTCACCGCACGTGGGAAGATGTGTCGTGAGCGGTCGCGGCGTGCGCTGTGCTGACGCATAAACTCCTTTTTGTACTCCTCTGCCGAGATATATTTGTAGCCGTGGCGCGATGCGTCGTTAGGGTTGAAGTGTGCGGCGAGCATTCGCGACATAGAGTCGACATTGCGCACAAGCACATCCTTGTCACCATCATCGTGCAGTGCCTCGGCGGCGTAGTCTATGGCGGCGTGGTAGCGGAAACTCGATAGGGCTAGCGGCTCGCCCTCTCGCGTGAGAATCGTACCGCGGTGGGCAGGGATCGACAATACGCGCACGATGCCGTTGTTGAGTACCTGGGCGTTGTGACGCACCGAGGGGCTGATGACCTGCACCCACACAAGGCGTACGGCGATGCCTATGCCGATGAATATGAAGAGGGTGTAGAGAAACCTTACGCGACTGATGATATCGCGGCGCGTCTGCTTTATCTGTGTACCTCTGTCGGTTGTTGTATTCGTACTCTTCTGTGCCATTGTTACTTCTCAATTAGGCGGCTGTGCTTTGATAGGTCGATAAGGTCGATGCCATAGCTCTTCAGACGCTCCTCGACATAACTCTTTGATGACAACGAGAAGCGCTCCTCCTCCTTCAGTACGGCGCGCTCGTTGAGCACCGTGGCATAGTTTTGCAGATTGCGGTACTCGCGGTCGCTGTTGAGCTGCACGAAGTTTAGGAAGATGCTCAAAAAGTACATCGCCGCGATGATGAGCAGTGAACGATAGTAGCTCGCAGCACCATCCGTGAGGAACGTACCTGTGGTGATGTGTTGCCATAGCGACTTCGAGCGCTGGGACTGCATCTCGCCACTCTCTCGTGCCTCCTCCTCTTCTGCCTCGATGAAGGGGTTGCTATAGGCCTCCTCCTGTGCTTTATCGTCGACATCGTCGTAGTGGTGGTAGCGCTCAACGGGTGTGATGCGCACAACCTCACGCTGAATGCGTCTCTCGCGTTCAGCATCGATGTCGATGATAACCTCCTCAAGTTCGGTTCTGTCGTTGTTGTTTCTATCCTGATGCATTCTCTTTTCGGTGTTTTGGTGTTGCTCGGGTCTCTATAGCTTCTCGGCTACACGTAGCTTGGCACTGCGCGAACGTGGGTTGCGCTCTACCTCCTCGGCCGATGGGGCGATAGCCTTGCGTGTGATGACCTTGAGAGGTGTTGTGCTGCGACCGAAGAAGTCCTTTTCGACCTCGCCATTGCAGTTGCCGCTACGCATAAAGTTCTTGACCATTCGGTCCTCGAGCGAGTGGTACGACATAATCACCAGTCGACCCTCGGGGTTGAGCACCTTGAGGCTCTGCTCAAGGGCCATCTTCAGTGCCTCCATCTCGCCATTAAGCTCGATGCGCAGCGCCTGGAATAGCTTTGTGAGGAACTTCGACTCATCCTTGGCTGGTGTGCAGGGCTCTACGGCCTTCACCAAGTCGGCAGTTGTCACGATGGGTGCATTTGCGCGAGTGCGCTCGATGCAGTTGGCAATCTTCCACGTTGTGTCCAGCTCACCATACTGTGCGAAAATCTCGGAGAGTGCCTCCTTCGAGTAGTTGTTGACGATGTCGGCTGCGGTGCGTCCTGCGCGACTGTTCATACGCATATCGAGCGGAGCCTCGCCACGGAACGAAAAACCGCGATGCTTGGCGTCGAAGTGGTGCGAAGATACGCCCAGGTCGGCAAGGATGCCGTCTACACCCTCCACACCTCGCAGGCGCAGTGCACCACGCAGGAAGCGGAAGTTGCTTGCCACGAATGTGTGGCGTGGGTCGTTGGGGGCGTTGGCCTCGGCATCGGGGTCCTGGTCGAAAGAGTAGAGATGACCCTTCTTGCCTAAGTGCTCGAGTATGGCGCGCGTATGTCCACCGCCACCCATTGTCAAATCTACGTAGATGCCATCGGGCTTGATATTGAGGGCGTCGATGCACTCCTCCAAAAGTACGGGAATATGGTATGTTTCAGCACTCATCTTTTTTGGCTTTTTACTTAAAGTAAAAAATAACGGCGTAAAGGTACAAAAAAAATCCTTTTTATGGGTCAATACCTACAAGATATTTTCTCGAAGCCAAAAAAGGCGAAAATATGCGGTGCGCAAGGAGTGCCCGAGGAGTGCTAAATGGGGCTGTTGGAGTGTCGGAGAAGAAGGATATATTCGAAAAAAAAGAGGAGTCTGGCAATGCTCTGCCAGACTCCGGTATCGTTATACTAATATGTTGATTAATAGTTCTCGATAACTGCCTCAAGGTGCTGTTTCCAGATGAGGGCCGCACCGCCCAAAATAGCAACATTCTTATCCTGAATGCCGCTCATCATAAGCTTTACCTTGCCCTTGAAAACCGAGAGCTGATTCTCCTCCATATACTTGTACGTCGGACGCATAATGTAGTCACCAGCGTTAGCTAAGCCACCAAAGAGGATGATAGCCTCGGGAGATGTGATAGACGTGAGGTCGGCGAGTGCCAAACCAAGAATCTTACCAGTCTGCTCGAAGGCCTCCAAAGCGATAGGATCGTTCTTTGCAGCGGCATCCGAGAGCATCTTTGCCTCGAACTTGTCGTAAGGTATGCTGCGAAGCTCGCTATCGCAAGTCATCGATGCCATAAGGTCGAACGCTGTACGCTTGATACCCGTAGCCGATACGTATGCCTCGAGACAGCCGCGGCGACCGCAACCACACTGACGACCAGTCTCGCGCGATGCTACAGCAATGTGGCCAAACTCGCCAGCGAAGCCGTCGTGACCATATACCATCTCGTCGTTGCATACGATACCCGAGCCAAGACCTGTGCCGAGTGTAATCATTGCGAAGTCCTTCATACCGCGTGCGTTACCGAAGACCATCTCGCCAATAGCCGCAGCATTTGCGTCGTTGGTGATCATTACCTTAACGCCACCAAAGTGCTTGCCGAGATCCTCCACAAAGTTGAACGTGCGGATAGAGTTTGGGCGTGGATCTGATGGGTCTTCGAACTTCCAGAGGTTGGCTGGAGTCTCGATACGACCAGTGTGGATGTTGGCATTAGGAGCACCTACACCAATACCAATGAGGTCGCACTCGGGCTGCGATGCGATAATCTCCTTCATCGCTGCTGCCAATGTCTCAACATAGGGCTTATAGTCGTCGTAATACTTGAACTTATCTGTAGAAATCTTGCCTTCAGCAATCACGTTACCATCCTCGTCAACAAGGCCGAAAGCTGTGTTGGTACCGCCAATGTCGATACCCATTGCGTATTTTTTCATCATAGTGTGTTATGTTTTTTGAAATTAATTGGTCAAAGTTACCAAAATTATTTTAATCTCTGCAAAAAAAATACTATTTTTGGGACGTAATAGTGTTTAATTGTGTATTTGGCTTTTGTGTAACGAGGGTCAGAATGCACCTGAATGGGTAACAAAACAAAAATAATAGAGATACTTTTAAGGTTATGTGTCACACAAACGATGAGATGTTGGAGATGTTCGAGGCTACGCTTCGACAGATGCAGACTCCCGAAGAGCCCAAGTTGCTCTATACACCGATAATCTACTCGATGTCGGGTGGCGGTAAGCGCCTTCGTCCGGTGTTGCTCCTTTTGGCTAACGAGGCCTTTGGTGGCGAGGCGGCAGATGCTATGCCTGCGGCTATGGCTGTGGAGGTGTTCCACAACTTCACACTGCTGCACGACGATATTATGGACAACGCGGCGGTGCGTCGCGGTAAACCTTCGGTATATGCCAAGTGGGGTGGTAATGTGGCTATCCTCTCGGGCGATGCTATGCTCATTACGGCCTACAAGCTCCTTGCGGGTTTGGGTGGCGAGAGACTCGCTCGCGTTATTAACATCTTCAACGATATGGCGCTGAAGGTGTGCGAGGGTCAGCAGTACGATATGGACTTCGAGCAGATGGAGCGTGTGTCGGTCGAGGACTACATCCTTATGATTGAGCATAAGACCTCGGCTCTGCTGTCGGGCTCGGCAATGATTGGTGCTACGTTGGCAGGTGCTTCGGATGAGGATATCAAGAAGCTCTATCGTTTTGCTACGGAGCTTGGCCTTGCCTTCCAGCTTCAGGACGATATGCTCGACAGCTACGGTGATGAGGCTCTGGGTAAGAAGATTGGTGGCGACATCCTCGAGGGTAAGCAGACATACCTTATGGTGCAGGCTATGAGCCGCGCAACCGAGGAGCAGCGCGAGGTGTTGCGCAATACGCACCTTCGCGAGGATCTTGCAGATAGCGAGAAGATTTCGCGCGTCAAGGCCCTGTACGATACACTCGACGTAAAGCACGCAACCGAGCAACAGATCGAGCTTCGCTTCGACCGCGCCCTGACCGTGCTCGACAGCCTTTCGGTAGAGGAGGCACGTAAGCTACACCTTCGAGAGTTTGCACGCAACCTTATGGGACGTAAAAAGTAGTAGATAATGATACACAGAAAAGATATAGAGATTATGGCCCCTGTGGGCTCGTACGAGTCGTTGCACGCAGCAATCAATGCTGGTGCCGATTCGGTATATTTTGGTGTCGAGCAGCTCAATATGCGTGCTGCCTCGTCTGTAAATTTCACACTCGATGACCTCGCAGAGATTGTGCGTACGGCACGTGCGGCAGGTGTTAAGACCTACCTTACGGTGAATATCGTGATTTACGACGACGAGATGGAGGTTATGCGCAGCATCATCGACCGCGCAAAGGCCGAGGGTGTCGATGCTATCATCGCAACAGACCTTGCAGCAATCCTCTACGCCCGTCAGGTGGGTATGGAGGTGCATATCTCAACGCAGAGCAACATATCGAATATAGAGGCTGTGCGCTTCTTCGCGCAGTGGGCCGATGTTGTGGTGTTGGCTCGCGAGTTGTCACTGGAGCAGATTGAGCGCATATCGAAGCAGATCGAGGAGCAGAATATCTGCGGTCCTGCAGGTGAACTGGTACGTATCGAGATGTTTGCTCACGGTGCGATGTGTATGTCGATGTCGGGTAAGTGCTACCTTTCGGAGCACGAGACTCACCACTCGGCAAATCGTGGTGCTTGCCGTCAGATATGTCGCCGCAAATATACGATTACGGATAAGGATTCGGGTCAGGCGTTGGATGTCGACGGACAGTATATCCTCTCGCCAAAGGATTTGTGTACGGTAGACTTCCTCGATAAGTTTATCGGCGCTGGTGTGCGTGTGCTCAAGATTGAAGGTCGTGCGCGAGGTGGCGAGTATGTAAAGCGCGTTGTGGAGAACTACAACGAGGCACTCAACCTTCTGGAGCGTGGCGAGTATACCTCCGAGAGCGTAGCACCGCTCAAGGAGCGTCTTCGTACGGTCTTTAACCGCGACTTCTGGGGTGGCTACTACGCAGCCAAAACTATGGTCGAGCACAGCCAGCACTACGGCTCATCGGCAACGCTCAAGAAGGTATATATGGGTAAGGTTACCAACTACTTCAAGCGTATCGGTGTTGCCGAGGTTTTGGTCGAGGCTTGCGAGGTTGCCGAGGGCGATGCACTCCTCTTTATGGGTGAGAAGACAGGTGTCGTGGAGCAGAAGGCCGAGGGTATTATGCTCAACGAGCAGCCTGCCGTGAGTGCAAAGCAGGGTGATTATATTTCGCTTAAGACCGTCGAGGAGGTGCGTCGAGGGGATAAGGTATACAAAGAGGTTGCCCGCTAAGGTTATTTGTTGTGATAAGGGCGCATCTGCGGTATCGGGCTTGTCTGCCAAATTAAAGATTAGGGAAATTAAGGAAGTTAGGGAAATTAGAGATGATGTATAAAATTCCTTAAACTCTCTAAACTCCCTAAATTCACTAAAATAAAAAACTAACAAACTAAAACTATTATAACTATGTTCAGCAAAGAGACTTATGTGGCGCGACGCGCCGAATTGTGTCGCCGTGTGGGTAAGGGACTTATTCTGCTTCCTGCAAACCCCGAGGTGCCAAACAACTATCCTAACAACACATACTACTATCGTCAGGACTCTACATTCCGCTACTACTTTGGCTTGGACATCCCATCGTTGATGGGTGTGCTCGACGCGGAGTCGGGCGAGGCAATGCTCTTTGGTGACGACTTCACCGTTGAGGATATCATCTGGACAGGCCCTATGCCTACGCTCTCGGAGCTTGGAGCAGGTGTCGGTGTCGAGAAGTGCTTTCCAAAGGCCGATGTTCGCGACGTGTTGAAGCGCGCTATCGAGCAGAATCGTCCTGTGCACTACTTGCCTCCATACCGTGCAGAGCTTAAGATCGAACTTGCCGACCTACTCGGCATCCGTCTTGCGATGTTGCACGAGCGCAAGTCGTTGGATTTGATGTTTGCCGTAGCCGAGATGCGTGAGAAGAAGTCGGCCGAGGAGATCGAGGCTTTGGAGCGTGCGTTCAAGATTGGCTACCAGATGCATATGACAGCAATGAAGATGTGCCGACCAGGTGTTGTCGAGCGCGAGATTGCTGGTCGTGTTGAGGGCATCGCCAAGTCGTATGGTCAGGGTGTATCGTTCCCAACTATCGTTACACAGCACGGCGAGATCCTGCATAACCACAACCACGATGGTGTGTTGGAGGCTGGTCGTCTATTGTTGGTTGATGGTGGTGGCGAGTCTGTTGAGGGCTACTGCTCGGATCACACACGTACATATCCTGTCAGCGGTAAGTTTACCGACTTGCAGCGCGACATATATAATATAGTGCTCCGTGCACACTCGGAGGTTAAGGATATGATTAAGCCAGGTACGATGTATCCCGAGATTCATCGTGCAGCATACCTCTCGTTGGCTGATGGCTTGAAGGGTATGGGTCTTATCAAGTCTACTCCAGAGGTTGCAGTTGAGGCAGGAGCTATGTATCTCTTTATGCCTCACGGCTTGGGTCACGGTATGGGTATGGATGTTCACGACCTGGAGAATGTTGGCGAGCGTTCGTTCGACTTCTCGACAGTTGCCGAGCGTGCTGCTAAGTCGGCAACCTGCATCCACCGCGCAACTTGGCGTGTGGAGCCAGGCACGGTGATGTCTGACGAGCCAGGTATCTACTTCATCCCTGCGCTTATCGACAAGATGCGCTCGGAGGGTAAGTTTACCGATATCGTAGATTACAACGCATTGGACAACTATCGCACATTTGGCGGTATCCGTATCGAGGACGATGTGCTTGTAACAGAGACTGGCAGCCGCTTTATTGGCGATAAGCTCCTTCCTCTCACTGTCGAGGAGTTGGAGGCTGTTGTAGGCTCGGACTATAGATAATAGGCGGAGTATGCACCGCAGAGTGATATATCTCTTCCCTACGGAGCTGGAGGCTGCACCTTTCCGAAGGCTATGCCCCAATGCGGAGGTTGTTATATCGGGTGTAGGTATGGCGGCAACATCTGCCGCCATCGCCTCACTCTATGCTGCCGACAGTGCGTTGTGCGATGCACGTATACTGCTCGCAGGTCTTGCTGGCAGCTATGGCGATTGTTGTGCGAAGGGAGAGGTCGTCGAGGTGCGCAGCGAGATATGCTCGGAGCTTCCCGAGCGTTTCCGTAGAGCCTATCACAACAGATGCTGCACCACGCTGCGCAGCGTAAGTTCCAATACGGTGCATTGTGGTTGCGAGAGCCTTGGTGCCGAGATTGAGAATATGGAGGGCGCAGCACTCTTTGCCGCTGCCGAGAGTCTTGGGCTACGTGTTGCCGAGATTAGAGCTATATCCAACCGCGTGGGCGAGCCATTCGCTGAGTGGCGCGTAGAGGAGGCGTTGGAGGCATTAGCCGAGGTACTATCAAATATAGAAAAGGAGTTATGAACAATACAAGACAGATTCTTTTGTACGTACTGATATTCATTATAATATGTGTATGTGTAGGTACTGTGTGGCACTTCTTCCGTAACGAGATTATTGTTGGCTTGGGATGGGTGTCGCTCTTTGTTGTTGTATATGGCGTAGGTTGGCTTATGGGTCGCTATGGCCGTAATAAAAAACAGTAGTATGTCACGACCTTTGCGACTATTCATCTCTCCCTGTCCCAACGATACATTTATGTTCGATGCGATTGTCAATCGACGCATCGATCTTGAGGGGTTGGAGTTCGATGTGGAGTACCACGATATTGAGCAGCTTAACGAGCAGGCATTTGTGCGTTGTGCCGATGTCTCGAAGTGTAGCACAGCGATACTTCCCGCCATTGGCGATGCCTATGCATTGCTCGATAGTGGCTCGGCGTTGGGTCGAGGCAACGGACCTCTATTAGTGCGTCGCAAGGGCGAGACAACACCGCTTAAACATATCGCCATACCTGGCGAGCATACAACGGCTAATGCGTTGGTTGGCAGATTGTTTCCCGAGATAGAGTGTCGCACACCACGCCTCTTTAGCGAGATTGCCGAGGCTGTCGAGCGCGGCGAGTTCGATGGCGGTGTACTCATCCACGAGGGCAGGTTTGTATATGCCGAGCGCAACCTGGAGCTTGTCGCTGACTTGGGTCTGGAGTGGGAGCGACGTATGTCGTTGCCATTGCCGTTGGGCTCTATCGTCGTGGCGCGCGATTTGGGCGAGGAGCTGGCGGTGCGTGTCGATAGGGTATTGCGTCGAAGCATAGAGTATGCGTTTGCACATCCCGGGGTCTCAAGAGAGTATATAAAGCAGCACGCACGCGAACTCGACGATGGAGTGATATCGAAGCATATTGCGCTGTTTGTCAACGACTTCTCGCTGTCGTTAGGCGACGAGGGACGCAGGGCTGTCGAGGCCCTCGTAGGCTAATTCTGCACCGAACGGCAGTGTCGCCGATTTTGCGTACGCAGGAAATAGAGTCTTGTTATTCCAAATCTCACTTTTTTTACTACCTTTGCACAATTATTAAATAATTGTGTAAATGGAGTACGTATATCTTGTATTAAGCCTTGCGGCAATCATCTTTGGTGCAACATTGCTCACCGATGGCTCGGTAGCATTGGCAGCACGCTTCAAAGTCTCGGAATTTGTGGTGGGTCTCACCATCGTCGCTGTAGGCACATCGATGCCCGAATTTGTTGTTAGCTTCCTCTCTGCCCTGTCGGGTAGCGGCGAGATGGCTATCGGCAATATTGTTGGCTCGAATATCTTTAATGTCTATGCTATATTGGGCGTATGTGCAGTTGTTGCACCTGTGCTCTTCACTCGCTCGAATCTTCGTAGCGATATTCCAGTGTGTATCCTTGCCTCTGTTGCACTCTTCGGTGTAACCGTCTGCGACAACGTCATTGCGCGTTGGGAGGGTGCTTTATTGCTTCTGTTCTATGTGCTGATGCTTATCTACTCGATTCGTCAGGGTAAGGAGCAGGGTGCGGATGTGGCACAGCAGGATGGCGCGGAAGAGGCACAGGGTGCTAAACCTATGCCCTTATGGCGTATTCCAGTATGGATATTGGGCGGTCTTGCGCTGCTTATCTACGGCGGTCAGCTCTGTGTCGATAGCGCAACGCAGATTGCACGCAGTCTGGGCGTATCGGAGGCGACTATCGCTATCACGCTTGTAGCTGGTGGTACGTCACTCCCCGAGTTGGCTGCAAGCTTGGTGTCGCTTATCAAGGGTCGTGGAGGCTTGGCGTTGGGTAATGTTCTTGGCTCGAATATCGCAAACATATTGCTTATCCTCGGAACGTGCTCGCTGATTACGCCGCTGTCGATGGGTAACGTAAGTATGTTAGATATCGCAATAGCAGTATCGGCACCTATCGCGGTGTTTATCGCTGGTTATATCATTGGTGACAAGCGTATTACACGCCCCGAGGGTGTTGCCTTCCTGCTTATCTATGCGGTTTATGTCTATACGCTAATCTAAACTACGTTATGACAATCCTACAGATCGATTCGGTTGCTGTAGCCTCTTCGGTTGCTATTGCTGGCGAGAGCTCTATGACCTTGTCTATAGTGCTTATGGTGCTTATCGCCATCGTTGGTTACTGCGTGCAGTCGCGCCTTAACAGCGTTATGCGCAGATGTTCGCAGATACCATCGCCCAATGGTATGACCGGTGCAGAGGTGGCGCTTAAGATGCTCCACGCTCACGGCATCTACAACGTGCAGGTTACGCGAGTAAGAGGTCATCTTACCGATCACTTCAACCCAGAGACCCTTACAATCAATCTCAGCGACAGCGTCTACTCCGAGCGCACGATTACAGCTATGGCTGTGGCGTGCCACGAGTGTGGCCACGCAGTGCAGTATGTTACGGGCTACAACGCTCTGCGTCTGCGCTCAAGCCTTGTGCCTGTGGTCAACTTCTCGGCGCGTATCTCCTCGTGGGTGATTATGCTTGGTCTGGTGTTGCTGGCTACGACCAACAATGCTTCGTTGTGCTGGGTGGGAATATTGCTTGTGTCGCTTGCGGCTATCTTCGCTATTGTCACGCTGCCTGTCGAGTACAATGCATCGGCACGTGCTCTGGAGTGGCTCGAGCGAAGCAATATGCTCGTAGGTAAGGATTTGGAGGGTGCTCGTGTATCGTTGCGCTGGGCAGCGCGCACCTATCTCGTAGCGGCGTTGAGTGCTATTGCTACGGTAATATACTATGTCGTGCTTGTCACACGACGCAAATAGTTCGTAATTTGATAGATGAAGGATAAGGATTATACCTTTAGGGGCTTCTTGCTGACACTCACCGTGGTGGTGGGTGTGGCTCTGTTGGCCCTTGTGCCACCATTCGAACTCTTCGGTATGCAGCTCTCGAGGGTCAATATCTTCGACTCGATTCTCGGTGAGGAGCAGGTAGTGGAGTATTCGGCAGATATCGAGCGTCTGGAGCAGGAGCTTGCTACGCTCGAGCCGCAGGTCGAGGTTGTCGAGGCCGAGGAGGTGGTGACACTCCCCTCGGTGCGCAAGGAGTGGATATACAAGGCCGAGAGCGCCCATTCGCGCCGTGTGCCACGTAGCTCGGAGGTGCTCCCCGATACGTCGCGTCGTGTGGTGGCTATCGAGGATTTCGATACGCTGGACTTCTCGCGCTTCGACCGCTTTGTCGATAAGCTGGCCACAGGCGAGGGTGTGCGTGTTGCGTTCCTGGGCGACTCGTTTGTAGAGGGAGATATCCTCACATCGGATCTTCGTGCCGAGCTACAGCAGATATTTGGTGGTAGGGGTGTAGGCTTTGTAGCCTGTGATATACCGTTTGCTACGGTGCGCCGTACGGTGCGCCGCACATCGTCGGGGTGGTCGGCATATAGTGTAATGAAGCCAAAGGCGGCTCCCGAGGAGCTACGCGATAAGTTCTTCGTGTCGGGATATATGGCTCGCGGTAGCGTGGGTGCAACTACACGCTGGGAGGTTACGGATGCCTTCGAGACACTCGACTCGTTATCGCGTGCGAGGGTGTTGCTCTTCAGTGATAAGGGTAGTAGCGTAGAGGTGGCACTGAATGACTCGTTGAGCTACGTTGTTGAGCTTGAAGCTGATAACCGTCTGCGCGAGATATATGTCGAGGCACCTGTCGATGAGCTCACTGTCAAGGTTGTTGGTGGCGAGGTGTTGTGCTATGGTGTGTCGCTTGAGGGTGACAAGGGTGTTATGATCGATAACTTCTCGGTGCGCAGCAACAATGGTCACGCAATATTTGGTACGGGAGCACATATCAATCGCCAGATGGACGAGTTGTTGGGCTACGACCTTGTTGTGTTGCAGTATGGTCTCAATATTATGCAGGCCGAGCGTCGCAACTATTCGAAGTATCGTGATCAGTTGCGCGATATGATAGCCTATGCCGAGAGATGCTTTCCGCAGGCGGCAATTCTTGTTCTGGGTGTCAGTGACCGCTGGGTGAAGGATGCCGAGGGCGAGGGTTACAAGCCTATCGGTACGGTGGATGCTCTTGCCGAGTACCAGCGTGCTGCGGCAGATAGCTGCGGTGCGGCGTTCTGGAATACGGCCGAGGCTATGGCCGAGCTGGGCGGTATGCCTATGTTTGTGGAGCGTGGCTGGGCGGCTAACGACTATACACACATCAACTTCCGAGGTGGCCGAGCTGTGGCCGAGGCATTGGCTGCGGCAATACGTATGCCTGTCTATGAACTCCTTGCCGAGCGCGAGGAGGCAGCACGTCTTGAGGCGGAGCGCAAGGCGCGCGAAGCGTGGGAGAGGGAGCAGGCTCGTCTGGCACAGATTGAGGCGCAGGTCGAGGCAATGTCGGCAATTATCGACTCGCTTGATATCGATACGTGGAGCAGAACTCCACAAAATAACGAGGAGGAGTAATGGAGCAGCTATGGAACTATATCAGGGGCGTTGTTGCTTCGCTGCCCACTTCCGAGGAGCTTGCCTCGCAGTTGTCTGCTGCGCTGGAGTATGATGCGCAGTCGCCAATGACACTGGCTGGAGGATTGTTTCTCGTGATGTTCCTCATCTTCGGTGTCGGATATCTTGCCGTTCGCCGTGTGGCGTGGTTGCGCACCATCTACGTTACGCTCTTCTCGCTCTATTTCTACTACAAACTCTCGGGTGTATATCTGTTGTTGCTCATCGCTGTGGCATTGAGTGACTATATCATAGGATTGCTCGTTGCGCGCTGTCGCCGCAAGGGTCAGAGTGGCTCGTCGTGGGTGGCTACGAGTGTGGTTATAAACCTTGCTATCCTATGCTATTTCAAGGCCGGTACGGTGGTTGCCGAGTTGTTGCAGAGCATCTATGAGGGTGGCGTGCTGGATATCGGCGCGGTGGTCATCCCTGCAGGTGTATCGTTCTTTGTGTTTCAGTCGATAGCCTATGTTGTTGATATCTCGCGCGGTAAGATCGAGCCTCTGCGTCGCTTTATTGACTATCTCTTCCTGTTGTCGTTCTTCCCGAAGATGTTCCTCGGTCCGTTGGTCAAGGCTTCGGAGTTTATACCTCAAATACAATCGCCTCGCCTTTGTGTCAGTCGCGAGGATATGGGACGCGCTGTGATGCTCATCGTGGGCGGTCTCTTCAAGTATGCCGTTATTGCCAAGTCGCTTGGCGTGTTGTTCGTTGCTCCTGCCTTTGCTGGCGAGATGGGCGATGGCGGTGGGGTAGCAATTATGGCTATCTTGGGATTCACGCTTCAGATATATTGCGACTTCTCGGGATATTCCGACTTGGCTGTCGGCGTAGCCCTTATGTTGGGTTTCCGTCTGCCCGACAACTTCAATGCACCCTATAAGTCGGCAACGATTACGGAGTTCTGGCGCAGATGGCACATCTCGCTTTCGACGTGGTTGCGCGACTACCTGTATATCAGCCTCGGTGGTAACCGCCGTGGCGCTGTGCGTACATACCTCAACCTTATCATTACGATGCTTCTCGGTGGCTTGTGGCACGGTGTGGGCATATGCTTCTTGGCGTGGGGCGCGCTTCACGGCGTAGCTTTGGCGCTGCACAAGCTGTGGATGCGTTTTGTGCCGTGGGCCAAGGCTACGGGCGAGGAGATGCATCTGCTGCTGCGTATGCCTTCGACGCTCTTTACCTTCGTTGTCGTAGCCTTCGGATGGCTGCTCTTCACAGCTAAAGATATGGCTATGGTCGAGAGTGTGTTACGCAGCATTGCCTTCAATACCTCGCTGGCGGACTTTGCAAGCATTGCGGATAAGTCGATGACTGCACTTGTGATTATGGCAGTAGGCTACGTTATGCACTTTCTGCCTCGTAGTGTAAATGCGGCGGTGCAGGGTGTTGTGACGCGCGCTGGTTTCGTGGGTCAGTGGCTGATGGTTGTTGTGATGATATGGGGCGTTATGCAGTGTGGAGCTATGCTCGAGGCAGTTGCTGCCGAGGGCGCATCGCTGCCAATGTATGCAGCATTCTAAATTGTTATGGCTATGGAGAACAGAGTATGGGACATTGCGCTATTCGAGGCGCTTAACTTCGACGGTGGTACGGTTGTAGACTGGCTTATGTCTGCGATCTCGGGTGTGGTTATGTGGCTGCCGCTCTATGCCCTAATTATATATATGGTATGGCGTCGCTACCACTGGCGCGGTATTGTGGCTCTGCTTTTGGCCGTCGCGTTGTCTATGGGTGTCGCCGATATGATTGCTGGAATCTTTAAGCACACAGGCCCTTTGGCTAACCTATGGGAGTCGTTCCCCGCACGCCCCCGACCAATGTTTACCGAGGGGCTAAACGCAGTGCACGTGCCATCGTACGATCACGGCCAGTATGGTACGGTCTCGGCACACGCTGCAACCATAATCTCGTTAGCTGTAATCAGCTCGGTGGTCATTGCGCGCCGCTGGTTTACGCTACTGATGCTCTTCGTGGCGCTCTTGGTGAGCTATTCGCGCATATATCTGGCGTGCCATTTTCCGCAAGATATAGTGCTCGGAGCAGTAGTAGGAGTGGTAGCAGCGATGGGTGGAATAGCCCTTTTTGGCTATATTTGTCCAATACGTAGAGAGTAAAAAAGTTGTTCTCATACGAAAGATGCGCTACACTATGCTGTGGCGCATTTTTTTGTCTTCAAGATTGGTGTTTGTGAATAAAGTGTCGAAAAAATAAACCCTCAGAAATTTTTTTTATCCGACTAAAATCACGAATTTTGTATGCCTGAATTATGCCGTTGATTTGGAAATATGTGGTATATTCAGATAAGTTGCTGATATATAGCGAATAATAAAGAAAATATAATATAAAAGAGAAACTATGACTAACAAAACCAAAAATGCCCAGCTTCCAACGGTTAAGTACGACGATGCCGTAGCCGCAAGTAAGGTCTATTTTGCAGGTGACGATCTTGCTGCCCAGGTGTGGGTGAGCAAGTATGCCCTCAAGGACTCTTTCGGCAACATCTACGAGACTACGCCAGAGGATATGCACAACCGTATCGCTGCGGAGTTGGCGCGCATCGAGGCTAACTATCCAAACGGCCTTAACCACGCCGAGATTTTCGAGCTTCTCGACCATTTCCGCTATGTCATTCCACAGGGTGGCCCAATGACAGGTATCGGCAACAACCTTCAGGTTGCCTCGCTCTCTAACTGCTTCGTTATCGGCCACAAGAATCCAGCCGACTCTTATGGTGGTATCTTCCGTATGGACGAGGAGCAGGTGCAGCTTATGAAGCGTCGCGGTGGTGTAGGTCACGACCTTTCACATATCCGTCCTACAGGTAGCCCAGTGCTCAACTCGGCGCTCACCTCAACAGGTATCGTTCCATTTATGGAGCGCTACTCAAACTCAACGCGTGAGGTTGCGCAGGATGGTCGTCGTGGTGCTCTTATGCTCTCGTTGCTTATCAAGCACCCAGATGCAGAGCGTTTCATCGATGCAAAGGTCGACACAGGCAAGGTTACAGGTGCTAACGTATCTATCAAGATCGACGATGAGTTTATGCGTGCTGCACTCGCTGGCAAGAGCTACACCCAGCAGTTCCCAATCGGTGCTGCGGAGCCAAGCGTAAAGCAGGATATCGATGCTAAGAAGCTTTGGGATAAGATCATTCACAACGCTTGGAAGTCGGCAGAGCCTGGCGTCCTCTTCTGGGATACAATCATCCGCGAGAGTGTGCCCGACTGCTATACTGACGAGGGCTTCCGCACAGTATCGACAAACCCTTGTGGCGAGATTCCTCTCTGTCCATACGATAGCTGCCGTCTCTTGGCGCTCAACCTTCTCAGCTATGTAGAGAAGCCATTTACCAAGGAGGCATCGTTCAACTTCGACCTCTTCAAGCAGCACGTTGCCAAGGCTATGCGCCTTATGGACGATATCATCGACCTGGAGCTTGAGAAGGTTGAACTCATCATCAATAAGATTGCTTCGGATCCCGAGGACGATGATGTACGCCGCGTAGAGCTCGAGCTCTGGCGCAAGATCAAGGATATGGCACTCAAGGGTCGCCGTACAGGTCTTGGCATCACCGCTGAGGGCGATATGCTCGCAGCTCTCGGTATGCGCTATGGCTCTGACGAGGCTATTGACTTCGCAGTTAGCGTACACCGCACCCTTGCTGTTGAGGCATACCGTGCATCTGTAGGCTTGGCTAAGGAGCGTGGTGCCTTTGGTGTCTTCAACTTCGAGAAGGAGCAGGGTAACCCAATGATTGCTCGTATCTTGGAGGCTGCTCCCGAGCTTCGCGAGGAGATGCAGAAGTATGGCCGTCGTAATATCGCTATGCTCACCATCGCGCCTACGGGTACTACATCGCTTATGTCGCAGACAACATCGGGTATCGAGCCTGTGTTCCGCCCTGTATACAAGCGTCGTCGTAAGATCAACCCATCGGACAAGGATCAGGTAGCGTCATTTGTTGACGAGACTGGCGAGAAGTTCGTTGAGTACTACGTATATCACCACCAGTTTGTGAAGTGGCTCGAGATTAATGGCTACGACACCACAAACCTCCAGAACATCAGCGAGGAGGAGCTCGACAAGATGCTCAAGGCATCGCCTTACTACCACGCTACAGCCAACGATATCGACTGGGTGGCAAAGGTTAAGATGCAGGGTGCTATCCAGAAGTGGGTAGACCACTCTATTTCGGTTACCGTAAACCTTCCTAACGATGTCTCTGAGGAGCTCGTTGCCGATGTATATCGCACAGCGTGGGAGTGTGGCTGTAAGGGTATCACCGTATATCGTGATGGCTGCCGTACCGGCGTACTTCTCGATGTTAAGTCTAAGGACAATGGCTCAAAGTGCAAGAGCGAGCAGTCTATGCGTCGCCCAGAGTCTATCCCCGCTGATATCGTGCGTTTCAAGAACGGCCCCGAGGATTGGATTGCCTTTGTAGGTAAGCAGGATGACCGTCCATACGAGATCTTCACAGGTAAGATTGAGGAGGATGCAATGTACATCCCTAAGACTATCACTCGTGGTAACATCCTCAAGGTCAGCGAGGCAGATGGTTCAAAGCGCTACGACTTCCAGTATCAGGATCGCTACGGCTATATCAACACCATCGGTGGTATCTCTCGACTCTTCGACGAGGAGTTCTGGAACTATGCGAAGCTCATCTCTGGTGTATTGCGCTACGGTATGCCTATCGACAAGGTTGTGCAGCTCGTAGATGGTCTCCACCTCGATAGCGAGACAATCAACACTTGGAAGAATGGTGTAGAGCGCGCCCTCAAGCAGTACATCAAGGATGGTACACGCGGTAAGGGTCGTTGTCCACAGTGCGGCCAGGAGAATATGGCATACCAGAATGGATGTCTTACTTGTATGGCGTGTGGATATTCTAAGTGCGGTTAATTTGTTGTGATAGTGGCGCTCCTTCGCCACCTCAATCCAAAGAGCGAATGGGAAATACCTCAAGTATGTCCCATCCGCTCTTTCTCTTTATCGGTGGTAAATTAGCGCCACTCTGACAACAAA
>JAGBXR010000024.1 GCA_017629145.1 Alistipes sp.
GAATGCATACTCTCCAATCGTCGTTACGCTATCGGGGATAGTGACACTTGTAAGGCTGTCGCAATAAGCGAATGCACCATATCCAATCGTCGTTACGCTATCGGGGATGGAGATACTTGTAAGGTTGGAGCAACGCAAGAATGCATTATCTCCAATCGTCGTTACGCTATCGGGGATAGTGTATGAGGTAAGATTAGCAGGAGCAAAATAGGTTAGTACGCCATCAACAATTAAGCATCTGCCGTCTTCCGATGCAAACTTGCCATTAAACTCTGTAAGGCTGTAGCAACCTGCGAATGCATCCTCTCCAATCGTCGTTACGCTATCGGGGATAGTGACACTTGTAAGGTTTGAGCAACTATTGAATGCATAATCTCCAATCGTCGTAACATCACCATCAAAGGTTATAACACCTTCGCTCGTTACATTGTCCCACTCGTGAGATACAATATTTGCACCAAAGGTATCAAATGTCCATTCCATCTCGATCTTTGCCGTTGCGGTGTAGTGAATACATTTGCTATTGTGCTGTGGGCGTGAAGGGTTGTCATCCTCATTAGGTGTACACGCAACAAAGAGTAATGCTACGAGTGAGAAAAATAGATACTTCTTCATAGTGTTTATGGTATTAGAAAGTTAATAAATAGGTTTCGGGTGTCTGCTCGGTTTAGGATAACATATACTCCTCTATGTTGATGTAATAATACAAAGAAAGTGTGGAGTTAATTTCCGTTTATCAATCTGAAGGTTGTGGAAAGACCTATGACAACAATAAACGATACAATGCCCCACACTTGGATAGTATGAGGTAGATGCACAGAGAGTGCATAGCCACATAGCTATACAAGAAATGAGTGCTGTTCGTCATCCTTCAGTTTTGAAAACTTCCACATTTCCATTTTAGGACATCGAAAACACTTTCAATATGTCTGCTATTTATCCAATAGCATTACAAAATTACGTAAATTTTATAAAACGAACAACACTCCGTAGGGACATTGCACACATAAATACAAAAAAACACCTCTTGCCATAAACCAAAGGTGATAGTAGTATAAGGTAGCAGCAACTCTTAAGATAGACTACGCTCATATTCATAAAACACCCCGCCTAACCATTGTTAAGCGGGGTGTTCTAAGAATTTATGCTCTATTAGCGTGTCTGCTGGAAGAGCTCGTGGTACTTGTTGTACTTATCCATCATACCATCCATATCGCGGAGACGGAAGCAGATACCGTTGAGGTACTCGATAGTAGCAACGTCAGTTGGGTTGATAGCGTGAGCCTTCTCCAACCAAGGAATAGCCTGAGCGTAGATAAGGTTAATCTCTGCGTTCTTCTCCTCGTAGAGCTGGTAGCTGAGGTTTGTGCTTGAGTTGAGCTTGTTAACCTCCTCGTTAGCCTTCTCGATGATGAAGAAACCAACGTAGAAGTTAGGCTCGAACTCCTCTGGACGGAGCGATACGCAGTGCTCGAATGACTTGATGCACTCGTCGTAGTTCTTCAATGCGTAGTATACGCGACCACGGCTAAACCAAAGGTCATAGTTCTGTGGGTTCTCCTGGAGTGACTTCTCAACCATATCTGTGAGCTCTGCAGGGTCACCTACGCCTGTCTCGGCTGTGTAAAGCTGCATAAGGCCATCAAGGATTGTGATGTTCTTTGGGAAGAGCTTGATACCTGTAAGCAACGCCTCCTTTGCCTTTGGCAAGTACTCCTCTGGATTCTTTGCCTTCTGACCATAGTAGCAGTGGAAGAGGTAGTAGTAGATGTTACCCTGATCGTCGTTATAACCCTTAGCAATAGCCTCAGAGAAGAGCTGCTCTGCCTTCTCGAATGCTGCCAAAGCCTCGTCACCCTGAAGTGTAGAAGCTGTCATAGTCATAAGCATACCAGCATTGAAGAGGTTGTTCATATCGCCCGCCATAGGATCGCAGATGCACTGTGCGCGGTATGCGAGCTCGAAGCTCTCTGCTGCCTCGGCTGTGCGACCTACGTTGTTGAGGGCGTCACCCTGCTGTGAGAGTGCGTTTGCGAGGTTTGCAGCACCTGCAATAATCTTTGGAGCCTGCTTAGGATCGAGCTCGAAGGCCTTAGTGTAAGATGCGATAGCTGTCTCAGCAAGGTTCTCCTTGATAGACTTCTTCTGATTCCAGCCATCAATCATACCTGTCTGAGGATTAACATACACGTCAACATACTCATACTGGCATACAAAGTAGGGAGCACCCATAAACTCGCCCTCAATAACTGCGTCGGGCTGACCAACATTCATCTGCAATACCTGTGATGGTACGCCACGACCCAACTCCTTTGTAGGAAGTGCATATGCATCAGCATAAGCCTTTGCGTGAGCAACCCAGGTTGCAGCCTTAACATTCTTCTTAGCGTCAAGAAGTGTAGCATCAGCCTTTTCGAGCTTCGCAACTTCCGACTGTGTCTTTACCTTCTGTGCGTTTACGGCTGGCACTGCGAGTACGAGCATTGCAACAGCCATCAAAACCAACTTTTTCATAGTTTCTGTGTAATATTTACGTTTAATGTTTTATGTGTCCTTAATTTTGTGAGTCGCTATCTTCTACTCAACGCTTGGTGTCTCTGCATTATTGCCCTCGTTAGCCTCTGTCGTAGTCTCTGCGATTGTCTCAGCACCCTCGATTGAAGCAATCTCCTCCTCCTCGTCGGTCTTTGGAACTACAGTGACTGAAGCAATCGAATCGCCATCTCCGAGGTTGATAACACGTACGCCCTGTGTTGCACGGCCCGATACGCTGATCTGCGATACCGATGTTCGGATGGTGAGGCCCGAACGGTTGATAATCATCAAATCGTTGTCATCAGTTACGGCCTGCAATGCGATGAGGTTACCAGTCTTCTCGGTGATGTTGATAGTCTTAACACCCTTACCACCACGGTTTGTGATGCGGTACTCCTCCAGGTCAGTACGCTTACCGTAGCCATTCTCGCTGAGTACCAATACATCCTGCTTCGAGTCTGGCTCGATGCAAATCATACCTACAACCTCGTTGTCGTCGTCGATTGTAATAGCTCGCACGCCCGAACTTACACGACCCATAGGACGTACCGTAGATTCGTTGAAGCGAATAGCCTTACCCTCGCGACCTGCAATCATAATCTCGGCATTGCCACTTGTGAGCTTAACCTCCAGGAGCTGGTCACCCTCGCGTACTACGATGGCGTTGATGCCATTCGTACGTGGACGTGAGTATGCCTCGAGCGATGTCTTCTTGATGATACCGCGCTTGGTACACATCACGATGTAGTTGTTCTCGATGAACTCCTTGTCGTTGAGGTTCTTGACATTGATATATGCGCGAACCTTGTCGTTAGGCTCAATCTGAATGATGTTCTGTATAGCGCGACCCTTCGATGAGCGTGTACCCTCTGGAATCTGGTATACCTTAAGCCAATAGCAACGGCCCATTTCGGTGAAGAACATCATTGTGTTGTGCATCGAAGCTACGTAGATGTGCTCGATGAAGTCTTCGTCGCGTGTTGCGCTACCCTTGGCACCCTTACCACCGCGGTTCTGTGTGCGGTACTCGGCAAGTGGCGTACGCTTGATGTAGCCCATATGCGAGATGGTGATTACCATATCGTCATCTGCGTAGAAGTCCTCTGGGTTGAACTCCTCCGATGCGTAGATAATCTCGGTGCGGCGCTCGTCGCCATACTTCTCCTTGATCTCCAGAAGCTCCTCCTTGATGATCTGCATCTGCAACTCCTCGCTCTGCAACACCTCGGTGAGGTAGTTGATGGTCTTCACGAGCTCGTCGTGCTCGTTCATAAGCTGCTCACGCTGCAAGCCTGTGAGCTGACGCAGACGCATCTCGAGGATTGCGGCTGTCTGCAACTCCGAGAGACCGAAGCGCTCCTGAAGGCGTGTACGTGCCTCCTCGCCAGTCTTTGACGAACGGATGATGTGCACAACCTCGTCGATGTTATCCTGTGCAATGAGCAAGCCATTCACGATGTGGAGACGCTCCTCGGCCTTCTGCAAGTCGAAACGCGAACGACGTACGATAACCTCGTGGCGGTGGTCAACGAAGTGACGAATAAGATCCTTAAGGTTGAGAAGCTGAGGACGACCATTCACCAATGCGATGTTGTTCACAGCGAATGATGACTGCAGTGGGGTATTCTTGTAGAGCGTGTTGAGCACTACGCTTGCTACAGCATCCTGCTTGAGGATGATAACGATACGCATACCCTGACGGTCTGACTCATCGTTGATATATGAGATACCCTCAATCTTCTTCTCGTTGATCAGGTCAGCAATCTTCTTGATCATCTCGGCCTTGTTGACCATATATGGGATCTCGCTGATTACGATGCACTCACGACCCGATGCAGTGTGCTCGATCTCGGTCTTGGCACGCATCACAACGCGACCGCGACCTGTGAGCAACGCCTCCTTTACACCCTCGTAGCCGTAGATGATACCGCCAGTAGGGAAGTCGGGGCCTTTCACATAGTTAAGCAACTCTTCGCACTCCAAATCCTTGTTGTCGATATATGCGCAGCAAGCATCTACGACCTCCGAGAGGTTATGTGGTGCCATATTTGTTGCCATACCTACAGCGATACCGCTTGCGCCATTTACCAAAAGCAATGGAATCTTTGTAGGGAGTACTGTAGGCTCCTTCAGCGTATCGTCGAAGTTGAGTGTCCAGTCGATAGTCTCCTTCTCGATATCTGCCATCACCTCATCGGTAATCTTCTGCATACGCGCCTCAGTGTAACGCATTGCCGCTGGTGAGTCACCGTCCATCGAACCGAAGTTACCCTGACCCTCTACGAGTGGGTAACGCATCGACCAATCCTGTGCCATACGTACCATAGCCTCGTATACCGAGCTATCGCCGTGTGGGTGGAACTTACCGAGTACGTCACCGACGATACGCGCACTCTTACGGGTAGGCTTGTCGGAAGAGAGGTTAAGCTCGGCAGCCATATCATACAAAATACGACGGTGTACGGGCTTAAGACCATCGCGCACGTCGGGCAGGGCACGCGACACAATCACCGACATCGAGTAGTCGATGTATGCCGACTTCATCTGCTCTTCAAGGTTTACCTGCACTATACGGCCGGTAAGACCTGGGTTGTTCTGCTCTTCTGTCATCGTTAGTTATATTATTCTAATTTCGTTGTTTGCTATCTTAGCAGGTACACCCATTCGGCGCACCTATATATTCATATATATAGACTCGCAAATTTACGCTTTATTTTCGATTTGAGCAACTTTTCGAGCGTAAAAGTGAAGAACCCCCTCTGCTCTTTACTTGAAAAAGCCTCTATTTGCCCATTTTTAGGGCTTTTGACGGCATTTGATTATTTGTGCGACGGAGGGTCGGGGCTATTTGCCAACGCCAAGATCGGTGTTGTTTAGCAAAACCTCGATGCGTGGATCATCTTCTATTGTCGGCAATACCTCTCGCTCAAACCAGGCGGCGAGCTCCTTGTCGCGACGCACGGTTGTTGTGTTGTTGCAGAAGAGGTTTATGCTGAAATATTCGAAGTGCTGGCGTGCTGTGGCAATGTCGCGTAGTATGCGCTCGCGACTGTCGCCCTCGGTGCAACATAGCAGACACACGCCACGAAAGTAGCGCGCTACATCCTCGGCCGTAACTTCGGGGGCGATACCCTTGTTCCAAGCGAGACGCTGCTGACCATCGAAGCTTTCGACACCACAACGGAACTTGACCTCTACGCCTTCAAATCGTGCAGCAAAAGCCTTTAGCTGCTCGCGATAGAGGTAGTGAGCCTCAAACCACAGAGTCTTCACACCGCGCTCCTTGACAACACGTGCAAGGTGGTCGAGTGTCTTGTTGTCGAGCTCCATAGCCGATCCAGAGTTGATTACGTCTACTACGCCAAATTCGCCTGTAATCTGCTCTAATACAGCCTGATTTGTGGCATATGGATCATCGCACGTATCGCCGTAATAGTCGCAAAACGTACACTTCCTCCAGCGGCATCCGCGCCCCTGGAGGAGTATGAACTCGCGAGGTAGTTTATCCTCGATGCGTGCGTATCGTCTCATTGTAGTCGGTGTAGCGTTTGATCCATCCGATTGCGGCGTATGCCAGCGGTGTTCCGAAGAGTGTCTCTATAGCGAGCTTCGAGAAGTACTGGAACAGAATCATCATCACCAAATCGTGTGTCGATACCGTGCCAGCAAAGCCAATAAGCACGAATGGCAGCGAGTCGAAGAGGTATCCCACCATCGAGCTGCCTATGGTGCGCACCCATAGTTTGCGGCCTTTGGTCTTGTGCTTGATATACTCCATAACCTTGGCATTAGATAGCTCGCCGAGGAGGAACCCGACCAACGACGCGAGCACTATGCGAGGCACATAGCTAAAAATATGGTCATATGCGGCTGCGGTCTCGGCCATATATTCGGGTGAGGGCAGAATTACACCGAGTTGTGTGTTTAACACCATCAAGACATTGCAGAATAGCGTGATAAATATCACACGTCGTGCGGTGCGGTATCCCCACAATTCGGTGATCACATCTCCGAGCATATACGCCAGTGGAAAGGTTATAGTTCCAGCGTCGAAGTAGAAGAGTCCAAATAGCGATATGACCTTGACAGCCATAATGTTGGATACGATGTAGAGTGCGCAGAATAGCGCGACGCAGGTTAGGAACACAGTCTGTGTGCTAACTCGGTTTTTGAAAGGGTTTTCCGATACCTTGTACATAATGTTTAAAGTTTAGTTGCGTGGCAAAGATATAAAAATTTTGCCAATTTCGATTTTTTGTTATATCTTTGGTCGAGTTTATTTGAAAATTTAGGCCTTGTTCGTCATATTTTGGGAGGCATTTAACCCCTGCTGCGAATGGGCTTACAACCCAAACACACACAAACTACTCGGTTATGTTAGGTAAAATAGCACTTGTGCTTTTGTATCTTCTCGCACCTGCGGCGGTGCTTTGGTCTTGTCGTAAAGTAAAGTTTCTTGACAAGCTCGGTCCAGTACTCACGCTCTATATCCTCGGAGTGGTTATCGCCAACCTCCACATTATTCCTGCCGATTGCCACAGTATACAAAAGATACTTCAGGATGTGATGATTCCATTGGCAATTCCGATGATGCTCTTTGGCTGCAACTTCCGTAATTTCAAGGCTGGTGTCTCGGCCAAAGCTTTTGTTATAGGCATATTCTCGACTGTTGTTATGGTTGTTGCTGGTTACCTGTTTCTTGCCGATCAGCTTGGTGTGGATGGTCCGACCATCGGTGCAACACTCTCGGGACAGTATTCTGGTGGTGCTGGCAACTACGCAGCTGTAAATATGATGCTTGGTAATGCTGGCCTCTCGGGCGAGAAGTTTGCACTTGTGAGCACCTGCAACCTCGTGGTGTCGTTCTTCTATTTGATGTTCCTTATTGGTGGCGGTATCGGCATCGCACGACGCATTGTTCACGGCAAGAATCTAAAGAGCTATAACGATATGATCAATGCCTGTGAGTATATCGACGACAACCCATACAAGGATTTCGGCAAGAAGGCGAGCATCATCCAGCTCCTTAAGGTCTTTGTTGCTGCTGTCGTTGTTGCTGCTGTGTCGCTTCTCGTGAGCAACTATTTCAAGGAGGGCACGCTAATGTTCGATTTGCTTGGCGGCGATTTCTCTATGGTTGCGCTGATACTTGTGCTTACTACTATTAGCCTTCTGCTTACGAGCTTCCGCACTGTGCGCTCGTGGGATAAGAGCTTCGACGCAGGTATGTACCTTATCTATATCTTCTGCTTCGCTATGGCTATGCTTGCCGACCTCACGCAGCTCGACTGGAAACTCGGCTTGTGGGTGTTGGTCTATCAAGCTATTATCATCTTCGGCTCTCTTGCGCTGGGTGTCCTTTTGGCACGCCCCTTCAAGGTCGATGCCGATAGTATGGTTATCACATCCGACACGTTGGTCAACTCGCCAATATGCGTGCCTATGATTGCAGCTGCAATGAAGAATAAGGAGGCAATTATGGTCGGTATCACCAACGGCCTCGCTGGTTATGCTGTCGGTAACTACCTCGGTTATTTAGTCTATCAGCTTCTGATGAATCTATAGTTTGGCTATTCTACAAACAAAAACCCCGAGAGGTGCCTCACGGCAGCCCCCGGGGTCGGTTTGGTTGGTGTTTACAATTACACAATATTACTAATCTAAAATTGTAGCTTAATTGTCAGTATATACACACAGCACTTTGTTGAGTATTATTTCTCCCTCCCGAGAGATAACCTCACGGGAGGGATAGAAAAAGTTGCAAAGGCTCTTATCTTACATCCTTAGTGAAAGGAATCTCCTCACCACCTGGCTTATCGCTAAGATATAGTGTGTTACCCGCTACGCGGTAGTACTTTATCTTGATGTTGTTCGTATGAGTCTTGATGTTCAACACGCCATTCTCTATGCTATATCTGTAGGTGTACAACGATCCGCTCTCGTAAGGCTCTTCGTTGATGTCTTTGTATAGATTGTGGTATGTACGACCATAAGTAGGCGTCTCAAAAACAAATGTAAGACGCTCCCACTCGCCACTCTCGGTCTGGTAAATACCACTCCAGCTACCTACCAACAAGTCGTTGGCATCCTCGCTCTTGACAAACTCGTATGGTGACTTCTGAGCTACCATATTTGACTGCACAATAAGCTTGTCGCCGTCGAACGTGTAATCCCATATTGTCAAGCCATCCTTGCTCAACATCTCGTATCTCATCGCGCCACCACCAGCTTGCGACTCTATGTAAAGCTTGCCATCCTTCACACTATAGTCCATATAGAGGTACTCGAAACTTGAGTCGTTTGTGATAGGATTCTTGCTGTCGATGATGAGCTTTGTTGTTCCATCGTTGTAGAAGCGCCACTCATAATCTTTTAGCTTGTTATCCTCGGCAACAGCACTCAGTTTCCAGAAACCTACGAACAGCTGTGCCTCGTCTTGCTCATCCAATGCCGCTTTTGATTCTCTCTCATTCTCCGTAACATCTACTGTTGATGCCTTGTCGAAGATAGAATCGTCGATTACATTTTTCTCGCACGAAACGGCTATGCCTGCTGCTCCAAGCAACATAAGCATAAATATAAACTTTCTCATAATAATAGGTTTTATAGGTTAATAAAGGTTATATTATATTATAACGAGCATCTTCCAACTTTAAGGAGTCGTGGATATTCCTCTTTTATAACTCTTTGACAGATTTAATTATATCTCACCTCTGTAGAGCGATTATCGGGGTTGCTATGCACATCTTCCATTTTGGCACGCTCCTCAAGACTAAGCTCCAACTTGTAGATGA
>JAGBXR010000025.1 GCA_017629145.1 Alistipes sp.
AGAGGTAACATTGGTTGGTGACCCAGAGGAGATCAAGAAGTCTTGCGAGGCTGAGGGCGTAGATATCAACCAGTACACTATCATCCCAGAGTCAGAGGACGTAAAGGCTGTTGAGATCGCAGTTAAGGCTGTTCACAACGGTGAGTACGACGTATTGATGAAGGGTGTTGTTCCTACCGACAAGTATATGCGTGGTATCTTGAACAAGGAGTGGGGTTTGTTGCCTGCAGGTACTGTTCTTAGCCACGTTACAGTTTTGGAGGTTCCAGCATACCACAAGCTTTTGGTTGTTAGTGATGTTGCTGTTCTTCCTTGCCCTAACTTGGAGCAGAAGAAGCAGATTGCGAAGTACCTCATCGCTACAGCAAACAACCTCGGTATCGAGCAGCCTAAGGTAGCTTTGCTTGCACCAAGCGAGCAGCTTTTGCCAAAGGTAGTTAGCTCTGTAGAGGCAAAGGAGCTTTCTGACCTCGGTCAGGCAGGTGAGCTTGGCAACGCATTGTTCCAGGGTCCTTTGGCGCTCGACGTAGCTATCGACGAGGAGAGCGTTAAGATTAAGAAACTTACTGGTCCTGTTGCTGGTGACGCTGACTGTATGTTGTTCCCTAACCTCGAGTCTGGTAACGTATTCTTCAAGGCTTGCTCGAAGTTTGGTGGTGCTGAGTTGGCAGCTATGGTTGCTGGTCCTACAGCTCCTTGCGTATTGACATCACGTGGTGACTCTACAAAGACTAAGCTTTACTCTATCGCTTTGGCTTGCTTGTCAGCAAAATAGTATTATCTTTCGTTAAAGAATAATTGAGACTATGGCATACAAAATTCTAACCATCAATCCTGGTTCAACATCTACAAAGGTAGCGTTGTTCCACGATTTGGAGCAGGTGCAGACTATCAAGTTGAGCCACTCGGCAGAGGAGATTGCTCGCTTTGCATCTGTTGCTGATCAGCTTGATTGGCGTTTGGAGATTATCCTCGACGCATTGAAGGCTGATGGTATCGATATCAAGGAGCTCAACGCAGTTATCGGTCGTGGTGGTCTTATGCGCCCTATCGAGGGTGGTGTATACCGCGTAGGCGAGGCTATGATTGCCGATTTGAAGGCTCCTAAGCGTCAGCACGCAAGTAACCTCGGCGCACTCATCGCTCGTCGCATCGCTGACGAGGCAGGTGTTGAGGCTTACATCGCTGATCCAGTAGTTGTTGACGAGTTGCAGGATATGGCTCGTGTGAGTGGTATCAAGGAGCTCCCACGTCGCTCTATCTTCCACGCATTGAACCAGAAGGCTATCGCTCGTCGCTATGCAAAGGAGATTGGTCGTCCTTACGAGGAGCTCAACCTTGTAGTTGTACATATGGGTGGTGGTATCTCTGTATCGGCTCACCAGTTGGGTCGTGTAGTTGATACCAACAACGCATTGGACGGAGATGGCCCAATCGCACCAGAGCGTGCAGGTACTCTTCCAGCAGGTGACTTGGTAGATTTGTGCTTCTCTGGCAAGTACGACAAGGGCGAGATCAAGAAGTTGTTGGCAGGTAAGGGTGGTTTGGTTGACCACGTAAACTGCAACAACGTGCAGGAGCTCAACGAGGTACGCGCGGCGGCTGGTGACAAGGAGGCACGCTTTATGCTCGATACTATGGCCTACTCTGTAGCCAAGTGGATTGGTGAGATGGCAGTAGTACTCAAGGGTAAGGTTGATGCTATTCTTCTTACAGGTGGTATCGCTTGGAACGACTGTGTTAACGATGTTATCATCGACTATTGTAAGTTCCTCGCACCTATCAAGATCTACCCAGGCGAGAACGAGCTCGAGTCTTTGGCCGAGAACGCACTCCGAGTTTTGAAGGGTGAGACTGTAGCTAAGGAGTATTAAAATTTATCGTGATAAGGCGTCATCTACTGCCGCCGATCGATAAATCTGGTTGCAGAGAATAAACTTTGCGGAGGATGTGGTTATCTGACGATAATTTATCCGACGTAGATAAAACCTATAATTTATATAGGATGAAAATTTTGGTTATCAACGGTGCGAACCTCAATCTCCTGGGGCGTCGCCAACCCGAGATATACGGACGTGAGAGCTTCGAGGATTACCTCGGAGCTCTTCGCGCACGTTACTCGGAGCATACCATAGACTACTATCAGTCGAATATCGAGGGCGAGCTTGTCGATGCGTTGCAGCGTGCCGATGGTGTGTACGATGGTGTGGTGCTCAATGCTGGTGGTTATACGCACACCTCGGTGGTGTTGCGCGATGCTATTGCGGCGATTAGCGTGCCCGTCGTCGAGGTGCACATCTCCTCAATTCTTGCACGCGAGGAGTTTCGTCACATCTCGCTCATCGCCCCCGTAGCCAAGGGCTCGATTATGGGCTTCGGTATGGAGTCCTATCGCTTAGCGGTGGCGTATTTTGTAGATAGGTAGTAGGGTATGGCTCTTGGAGGGTTAGGACATAAAGTGGTAAGTGGTGTTGCGTGGAGCTTCTCGGAAAAGCTCCTCTCGATGGTCATACAGTTGGCCGTCAGCATCATCGTTGCCCGTAGTCTCTCGCCCGACGACTTTGGCGTGATGGCCATACTCACATTCTTCACATCCGTAGCTCTGACACTTGTCGATAGCGGCTTCTCGCAGACGCTTATCCGCAAGAGTGCCCCTACGGACGAGGAGTATGCCTCGGTACTGGGCTTCAATGTGGCTATGTCGCTGCTGCTGTATGTAGTGCTTGTGGCGTGTGCGCCGATGGTTGCTGAGTTTTACGGTCGCGAGGTTATAGCCGATGTTGCTCCGGTGTTGTTCCTTGTATTGCCTATCAATTCGCTCTGCGTGGTACAGACCGTACTCTTCACACGCGAATTCCGCTTTGCGCTGCTATCCAAAACCGTATTCGTTGCATCGCTCATCAGCGGTATTGTAGCAGTTGTTATGGCATTGATGGGGTGCGGAATATGGAGTCTTGTGGCGCAACGATTGTTGCAGATGGGTATTAAGGCTATCGCCTTCTGGCTGTTGCGTCGCCGTCCTTGTGCTATGCGCTTCAGTCTGGCAGCGCTCGGTGGTATGGCGCCATTCAGCCTGCGATTGTTGGCTACAGATCTGATTGCTGCCATATATAATAATGTGGCGCAGCTCTTCATTGGCAAGATGCACTCTACGACGCAACTCGGCTTCTACTCGCAGGCACAGAAACTCAAGGATTTGCCAGTGACATCTACCGTACAGGCGGTGCAGGGCGTAACCTATCCTGCGTTGTCGCAGCTCAAGGATGATACCGAGAAGTTTGCCGAGGGTTATCGACGTGTTGTGAGACTATGTTCGTTCGTGATTTTTCCGCTTATGCTCGGCTTTGTGGCTATTGCCGAGGATATGTTTGCTCTATTGCTTGGCGAGAAGTGGATGCCTACTGTTCCCTACTTTGAAATATTAGCCCTCTCGGGACTCTTCTTCCCACTATCGGCTATTGCCTATAATGTGCTAAAGGTGCAGAGCGATGGTCGTGTTATTGTGCGACTCGAGGTGTTGCGAAGGGTGGTTATGACGCTTGTATTGCTCTACACCATTCCGCGCGGTGTTGCCGCTGTGGCGTGGGGTATGACGGCTATGGCTTTTGTCGATATGCTTATCAACGTTGTTGCCGCTGGACGTTACACATCGTTGCGTCTTGGCGGTTTTGTTGTAACAATCTTGCCACAGCTACTCATAGCCTCGGCTATGTGGCTCGTCCTTTATCTTATCAATCCTTATATCGAGGATCTTCACATAGCGTTGCGCCTCGCACTATCTGTTGCTATTGGCACTGCGCAGTATCTTCTGCTATCCGTAGGCTTCGGTCTGCGTGTCTGGAGCGATGTACTCGAACTTATGCGCTCTAAAAGTGAGTAAAGCCGTTGAGGTTTAGCTCCGTAGGCTCACCATTCTCCATCCATACAAGCCTCTCTTCGGCTGTGATATGTCCTATCACGCTAATCTCCGTACCTGTCTCGCACAGCAAAGCCTCGCGTAGTGACTCAACGTGAGCGGCATCTGCTGTGAAGAGCAACTCGTAATCCTCGCCACCGCTTACAGCATAGCGTATATCGTAGTCCGTAGGTATGGCATCGAGGTTGATTGTCGCTCCTACGTGCGACTGCTCCATAATATGCTTAATATCCGAGGCAATGCCATCCGATATATCCATCATCGCGTGCACCTCCTCGCGTGTGCCGAGCCACGCACCCTCTGCCGTACGTGCCTGTGCGCGGCGGTGAGCCTTGGCTGCTGTGGTATTAAGGTCGCCAAACATAATGTCGACAAGGCCCTTCGACGATATGCCGAGGCGGCCAGTAACACATATCGCATCGCCTGCCTTTGCAGCAGAGCGGCGCTTGATGTTACTCATCGGAGCGCGACCTATGGCCACGACATTTATCGAAATTCTATCGCGTGAGGCTGTTGTATCGCCTCCTACGAGTGCTACACCCTCGCGTGCCGAAGCCTCGCTATAACCTTTGATGAAATGCTCAGCCCACTCGCCCTGTGCCGTCTCGGGTAAGGCAATGCTCAAGAGTGTTGCTACAGGACGCGCACCCATAGCCGCAACATCGCTTATGTTCACCATAAGGCTCTTTTCGCCAACCTCCTCGGGAGAGGATGCAGCGCGGAGAAAGTGTACATCCTCGATAAGCATATCCGTAGTGAATACCATTGCCTCGCCCTCGCCACACTCTACGACGGTACAGTCGTCGCCAATAGGCTCAAAACCGTTGTGGGGTAGTGTAGAACATATCTTCGCGATGTCACCGATAAATCCAAATTCCGACTTTTTCATCATTCAATGTTTTAGTGATGCAAAGGTACAAAAAAAATGGAGTTGTCTAACAAAAGGTAAACAACTCCACTTAAATATCGATTCTTCGAGATTACTCGACTTTGAATTTGTAAATAGCGCGAACATCGTATTTCTGAGCCTTCAAAATATCAAGGCATACACCCTTGCCCTCAGAGAAACATACTACCTCTGCGTGTGACTCGCTAACCTCGTTTGATGTCCAGTAGAAGGTCTCTTCGATAACATTTCCGCCATTATCAGTTAGTGTCTTATTGAAAGCTGCAACTGTAGGATCTGTGAATACGTGGTTTCCACCGCTGATAGCATCCCACATCATATGCAACTCGTTAGATGCTGGTAGATACCATCCCTCTCCGTGGTCAGCACACCACTTTGCGGCAGGGTACTTTGCGTATGTTGGATCCTGATATGAGATAGAGAGCATATTCTTGCTGCCATCCTTAAAGTTCATTGCGTTGCACTGAACGTTCTCTGTAGACCACTCAATATATACCTGATCCATAGAGAACAGATAGCAATATTTATCGTAGCCTACAATCTCGGTGTAAGAGTCGTTATACTTTGCAATCTCTGCAAAGCCAAATACAACACCCTCTACGCCATTCTCGTTGTAGTAGTCGCCGACCTTGTACTCCTTTGTTGGCTGCTCAGGCTGCTCGGGGTTTTCAGGCTGCTCTGGGTTCTCAGGATTCTCGGGATTCTCGGGCTGCTCTGGGTTCTCTGGCTCTACTGCCTTGGCAACAATCGTAATCTTGTTTGACTCAACCTCGCCCTTGCGTGCCACGAACTCGTATGTGCCAGCGGTAGTCGTAGTAAATGGGCCGCGAACTACGCTATTGTCTGCAAGGTTGTAGAGATGTGGAGCATCATCGGTGTCGAAATTCTCCTCCTTGATCTCGAATACTACAGCGTCGATGCCGTCAGCAACGATCTCTGTCTTATCTGCAGAGATGGTAAGTTTAGGCTCTGCCACAATCTCAGGCTCGGTAGCTGTGATTGTGATAACCTCCGACTCATACTCGTCAACAACAGCCTTAAACTTATACTCACCTGCTGTAGTCGTCTTAAACTCATTACCCTTCAGCGCGCTACTCTCCGCATCTCCAACAAGGTAGATAGTATATCCACTCTCCAATGCCACCTCATCAGATGTTACGGTAAATGTTACCTTATCTGTACCATCGGCTACAAACTCGCTCTTATCTGCCGTAAGTGCGATGATTGGCTCTGGGGCGGGAGTGACAACCTCGGTAGCGGTGATGGTAATCTCGTTAGAGAAGTATGAGCCATACGATGCGAGGAACTTATGCTCGCCCACCTCAGTAGTGCTAAACTGCATATCCTTAACGGGTTTGTTCGTAGCGAGGTAGAAAACGAAGACATCCTCTGTAACAACCTCTCCATCTGCCTTTACAACGAATGTCGCTACATCGGTGCCATCTGCCAAAATCTCGCTCTTGTCCACCTCGAGAGTAACTACAGGCTCATTGCCCGGCTCCTCTACAGCCTCAGCAACGATGGTGATAGCGTCAGACTCGAGTGGGTTACCCTCCATCAATGCTGCAAACTGATAGACGCCTGGTGTAGTTGTTGCAAATGAGTTGTCCTCAAGCTCACTCTTGTCAGTAAGGTTGATGATGGTAGACTTGCTTGTAACATCCTCACCCTCCAATGTCACGGTAAAGATTACCATATCCTCTCCATCAGCCTTTATCTCCTTCTTGTCGGCTACAAGTACAGGGGCACAGTCAACATCGAGGGTCTCGACTGTTACAGCCACAGCCTCAGACGCGAAAGACTCGAAAGTAGCCTTGAATTGGTACTCACCAGCCTCGGTAGATGCAAAGGTGCGACCATCGAGGATAGAGTTATCCTTAAGGCAGATAATCTTGCAGTCGGCAGTGCGCTCCACCTTATCTACAAATACGGTGAATGTAGCCTTGTCCTCGCCATCGGCAACGATAGTCTGCTTGTCTACCTTAAGCTCAACAACGGGATCTGGCTTATTGTCCACCTGAGTATTCTCTTCGCAGGCAACGAAGCCTAAAAGAGGTGCAATCATCAGTAGGAAAAGTCTGAAAAGTTTCATAGGTTTACTCTTATTTTTAGGTTATTAAAGCAAAAGGCTGTTGCTCGCTGTCGTTTTTCACGTTGCAGCAAACAACAGCCTAATACTATATTGGTGTGTGAACTACTCGAACATCTCGGGAGTTACACGAATGGCATACTGTGTAGGTGTATTGTTCTTGTTGAGTACCTCGAAGAAGAATACATAGTCATCCTTGTCGACATCGTTGAATGCAATGGTTGCACCATCTGCTGTCTTAGCTGCTGCCAAAGACTCTGCGCTAACCGATGTGCGGAAGAGGAAGAATGCCTGAATCTGTGACCAGTCGGCCTCATCCCAATACTTAGCGAAGTCGTAGTTTGCCCAAAGCTGAGCACCAACCTTGATATCAACTGCCTTCTCGTCGGTCTTAACATTGAAGAGTACATTGTACTTGAAGCCGTTAACCTCGATAGCAGGGCCTGTAACCTCCAACTTCGCGTACTCGTCAGAGCTTGGAGCCAAAGTCTTGAACTCAACAGCTACATAGTTGTAGTCGTAAACAACTGTAGGATCAGAAACCTCAGGATCCATATAGAAGAGTACTACAACATACTCGGTGTCATTCTTCAAAGGCTGGTATGCAAGGATCTGTGAAGAACCTGTCTGACCCATATACTCCTTGATGAATGTGCCGAAGTCGAAGCCGTGCTCAACACCGATGTTGTTCAAGCCCCAGTAGCTACGCATAACGATATTAGCCTGAGCCTCATTGTTCAATGTGTAGTCGTAGCTCTCCTTAGTCCAGATGTAGTATGTCCACAATGCGCTATCGCCCTTCATAGGTGTTACATCGAGCGTGAAATCGTCATAGTCTACAGTGAGGTTAGATACTGTGAACAATGTGTTAGGATCAACCTGCTCACCACGAGGAGTCTCAAACTCCTTGCGGAAAAGACGCACCTCAACCTCGCCGTCAAGTACCTGCTGGTAGCTCTCTACGTTGAATGCTACAGCCAAATACTTGGTCTCAGATGCTGTTGCCCAGTTGAGGGTTGTTGTACCTGTGTAGATGTAGTCGTTGCTACTTGGGTTCTCGATGATATACTTGAAAATCTCGAGGTCGTTGTCATAGATGCCGAATGCGTTGAGCTCGTAGGCTGTGAGTATGCGGAAGAGGTAGCGGTTCTCGCTGCCGTTAGGCGTAGCCTTGGCAACAGCCGAGTTAGCTGTGACGTTAGAAACCTCGATATTTACCTCGAAAGAGTTGTGGTCAAGGATACCTGCGCTCTTCATAGTCTTCGCATTGTGGCGTGTTACGGTTGTATCGCCATAGCCAAATGCCAAGATTGCATACTCGGTGTTAGGTGCAAGGCTCGACTTAACGATATTCTTTGGGCCCTGAACAACCTCTGCTGGGATAGTGCCAGCGATCATCTCATTAATCAACGTTGCGCTATCCTTGCCGACAAGCGATGCGCTATCGCTGAATGCTACATAGTAGTTTGCAGTAGCATCGCTAGGTGTAACGATAATCTCAAGGCTTGTAGTTGTTGCATCAACCTCGGTGAAGGTGAATGTCATTCCCTTCTGCTCGTTTTCAATGTTCTTCTCGCAGCCTACCATAAAGAACAGTATGGCAAGGCTAAAGAGTGAAATAAGTTTTCTCATAGACTTTTAAAAATAAATATTTAATTAAACAATTATTAATTCGTGTCTACACATTTATTAATTATATGTGTGCAAATATACAAAATTATATCTAACGGACAATGATTCCATCTCAATTTTAATAAATGTGGTGTTATTTTGGCGCTTTTACTTGGAGTTTCAAGGGGAAATTGTTAATTTTGTAGCACGTAAATAATAATTAATACTATGAGAGCGTTAGATAAGTTAGATACTAACCAAGACGAAAAGACAATGAATCAGAAGACCCAGCGTCTATCACTTATACGTAAGATAATCCGTTCGGAGTTCATCTCTTCACAGGAGGAACTTATCGCACGTCTCGAGGAGAATGGCGTGCAGATTACGCAGTCGACACTCTCTCGCGACCTCAAGTTTATGCACGTAGCCAAGGTGCCACACAAGGCAAAAGGCTACATTTACGTATTGCCAAACAGTACCTCTAACGATATGCACGTCTCGACAAACGTGTCGGACAACATCACCGACATCGCCTTCTCGGGTAATATGTGCGTGATAACAACAAAACCTGGCTATGCAAGCGCCATCTCGGTGCCTATCGACAGCCGAGGTATCAGCGAGGTGTTGGGTACCATCGCAGGTGATAATACCATATTGCTTATTTTGCGTGAGGGATTCAATATGGAGTCGTTGATGGAGCAGCTTTATATTCTCTTTCCATCAATCCGCACCCTGTAATTTGTTGTGATAGTGGCGCATCTGCGGCACTTCAGTCAAAGCCACCAATGGGACGTACATCAAGTACTACCCATCGGTGGCTTTTTCGTGTCAGTGCCACATCTGCACCACTCTGACAACAAATTAGGGTGTGCAGGTGGGTAGGTGGTGAATTAGGGAAATTAGGGAGATTAAGGAAATTAATGAATATAGGGGTGTTAAGGAGTCCGAGTGCGTTCTAAAGGCGCGCAAGCCTCCCTAAACTCCTTAAATTCCCTAAATTCCTTAGCTCCCATCCTCAGGCACGCAAGGTCTACCGAATCTTCCTCTATCCGATAGTGTGCATTCTTACCGATGCTTTGATCAGTGCGATTGCACGTATACGGCTGATCTCTACCTCTTTATCTGCGTGATGCTGGTTTTGGCTGACAAGCTTTATATACCCCTCGTGCTCCGACTTTTGCACATACTTAACCGTAATATACTCCTCGCCATCGATATCTATCGAGAGCAGATACATATCGCCCCAGAAGACATCGCGCACATCGTTGAGTTGCTTATACAAAACAATATCACCACTCTTAAGCAACGGATACATCGAGTCGCCAACAACATATATCGCACCATCGCACTTCGGCAGGTTGGGGATATGTATAAAGTTGATTGGCTTCATCTCTTCCTGCTTCGTGAACAGAGGCACAAGACCTGCCGATCCCTCCATCGAGTATAGCGGAACACTCTGCAACGGCAGAGCGTTGTCCGTGCGGTGTGGGAACTGCATAAGATTTGGCTCGGCATTGAACATCTTGCCTCGACCACTCTCCAGCCACTCGGGGTTGGCGTTAAAATCTTGAACAAGGATATTCTTGTTTCTTGTCGAGAGGCTCGCTTTGCCCGTTTCGATCATTGAGAGAGCGGCCTTTCCTACTCCAAGTCGTTGAGCCAATTGCTCTTGTGTCATATTCAGCTGCTTGCGCATAAGTCGCAATCTTGTACCTACCTCGTTCATATAAAATAAAATTATATTAAAAAATTGTATAAAACTCTTGACAAGACAAATATTTGAATTTATATTTGCACTACAAAGTTAAGCAGTTTATTTTAAATTACAAATCTTAAACCAAAAATTCTCTTCATTTTGTTCGAATTTGATGCTGATATTGAGCTATGAAGTGTGATTCGTTAAGATTTTTATCTGTATTAAGACAAATTGCCGACCCTTTGTTCAATAGTTTTCAAGTTTCAAACCTTAATTTTAGTCTATTATGTACGAGATTTCAGACAAGCTCTATGCCGATGTTGCGGAGGAGCTGATTGCGGCGGTTGGCTCGAGGGATTATTTCTCGGGCTCGGTATGTGTCGAAGATGGCGATGTGGAGTGCGAGTTGGTTACTTCGCTCGTTGTGTCGCACGATGATTACGACAGGTCGATAACCTCGATTTGTCCGGTGTGGTGGGAGTGTCATACGACGATTGATGGCTACGAGGTCGACAACGACTTCAGCTTTAGTGCTATGACCAACTACCTTTTCGACTAATGCGTTTCGGGCCATCCTTCCTCTCGTGTCTCATCCTCGGGTGGCTCGCCTAATCTATCTTTAACACTTTTTTTCTATGAATAATTGCCAAGCGCAAAGTGCGCAGGGTAGCCCATCCTATGCCTTTGCGGATTTTGCTCAAAGTGTATATCCCTTCCTTGATCTTACACCTTTTCATCGTACCTACTACGCTGTGCTCGAGGCATTTGCCTCGGGTCGTATTCCTAAATTGATTGTCTCGGTGCCGCCGCAGCACGGCAAGAGTGTGGGTGCTACAACGCTGCTCCCAGCCTATATGCTTGGGCTCGATCCCAATATGCGTATTGCTATCGCTTCGTACTCTGGTACGCTTGCCTCGAAGTTCAATCGTCGTGTGCAGCGCATCATCGAGTCGAGGGAGTATGCCGAGATATTTCCCGAGACTACTATCAAACGTGGCACCAAACCTTTGGGTTATATTCGCACCTCGGATGAGGTGGAGATTATCGACCATAATGGCGAGTTACTCTCGGTGGGTCGCGAGGGCTCACTTACGGGAAACAGAGTAGACTGCTTCATCCTCGATGACCTCTACAAGGATGCACTCGAGGCGCAGTCGCCGGTCGTAAGACGCAACTGCTGGGAGTGGTACACCTCGGTGGTGCGTACGCGTATGCACAACACCTCGCGAGAACTTATCGTATTCACGCGATGGCACGAGGAGGATCTCATCGGTGAGCTTATGCGCTCGGAGCCGTGTCGCGAGCTACGCTCGATGACCGACATCGATACATTGCAGGATGGCGAGTGGCTATATCTCAATTTCGAGGCCCTGAAATCTTCGCCGCCAACCGAGATTGATCCGCGTGCCGAGGGTGAGGCGCTATGGCCCGAACAGCAGAGCGAGGAGTTGCTTAAGGCCAAGCGCAGACTCGACCCTGCGCGCTTCGAGGCTATGTATCAGGGACATCCGTCGTCGATTGATGGTATGCTCTATGGTAACAGCTTCCGCGAATACGACCTCTTGCCACACGATATCGTGCTGCGTGCGAGCTATACCGATACGGCAGATACGGGCGACGACTACCTGTGTTCGGTAGCCTATGCGGTCGACACAGATGGTATCATATATATCACCGATGTAGTATACTCGAAAGAGCCTATGGAGCACACCGAGAGGCTTGTTGCTGCGATGTTTCGCTCGAACGATACGCGTCGTGCCTATGTCGAGAGCAACAATGGTGGTCGAGGTTTTGCGCGAGCATTGCAACGCCTCTCTCCGACAACGGCTGTCGAGTGGTTTCATCAGGGTGGAAATAAGGAGGCGCGCATCCTCTCGAACTCGGCTACGGTGCTCCATATGTTGCGTATGCCCTCGGACTGGCATCTCCGTTGGCCCGAGTTTTATGCCCATCTTACAACCTATCGCCGACAGTTTCGAGCCAATCGTTATGACGATGCTGCCGACGTGTTGACGGGTATTGTCGAGAGGGAGGTTACACCCTCGTCGAGTGGTAAGTGGCATAGAGCGCGATTTATTTAGCCGTGCGAGGTTGAGTCTTATGTGTAACTTCTATACAATAGAAGGGTGCAAAAATTTTGAGATTACGACTATTTATCTTATATTTGCGTGAAGAAATGGTAGGGAGCCTTTTCCGCCTTGGTGCTAAGCATTTGATATCGCTGCAATTTTACGCTTAATCCGCAGCTATTAAGTCCTTTACGTTGGGGTGGTGGGGCATTGTCTAATTATAAACAAACATAATATTTTCTGCTTAATGGTGGAATCGGGAAATATCATCGAGATTAAGAATATCACCAAGCATTTTCCAGACAAGGTGGTGCTCGACGATGTAAGTCTATCGGTACGCCGAGGAGAGTTCCTCACTATCCTCGGACCTTCGGGATGTGGCAAGACTACGTTGCTGCGTCTTTTGGCGGGCTTTAATTCAGCCTCTAGTGGCGAGATTAGTATCGACGGTAAGGCGATGACGGAGACACCTCCGCACCTTCGTCCCGTGAATACTGTCTTTCAGCGTTATGCCCTCTTCCCAAACTATAACGTCTACGACAATATCGCTTTCGGTCTCAAACTCCAGAAGGTCGACAAGAAGGAGATAGAGCAGCGCGTGAAGCGCGCCCTCAAGATGGTGGGTATGACCGACTATGAGCACCGCGATGTGCAGTCGCTCTCGGGCGGTCAGCAGCAGCGTGTGGCTATCGCACGTGCTATTGTCAACCGTCCCAAGGTGTTGCTCCTCGACGAGCCGCTCGCAGCGCTCGACCTCAAGATGCGTAAGGATATGCAGATCGAGCTCAAGGAGATGCACCGCACGCTGGGTATCACCTTCGTATATGTTACTCACGACCAGGAGGAGGCTCTGACGTTGTCGGATACCATCGTTGTTATGAACGAGGGTAAGATTCAGCAGATTGGCTCGCCTACGGATATCTACAACGAGCCTTGCAACTCGTTCGTAGCGGACTTCATCGGCGAGAGTAACATCCTCAATGCTACGATGGTACGCGACCGCTTGGTGCGCTTTATGAATCGCGAGTTCGAGTGCATCGACGAGGGCTTTGGCGAGAATGTCGAGGTCGACGTTGTTGTTCGCCCCGAGGATGTATACATCATCCGCAATGCCGAGGCTGCGATGTTCCACGGTGTGGTGCGCTCGTCTATCTTCAAGGGTGTACACTACGAGATGCTGGTCGAGACTCCCGATGGCTACGAGATACAGATTCAGGACTACAACAGCTTCGATGTAGGCAGCGAGGTGGGTATGATGATTAAGCCTGCCGATATCCACGTTATGCGCAAGGAGCGTACCGAGAACCACGTCGAGGGCGTTATGGTCGATTCGACACACGTATCGTTGCTTGGAGAGACCTTCGAGTGCAAGGAGGTCGAGGGTGTCAGCGCTGGCGATAAGGTCGATGTAGCCTTCGACTTCGGTGCTGTGGAACTTACCGACGATGCCGACGATGGTACATCGTGGGGTACTATACGTTTCATCCTCTACAAGGGTGACCGCTACCACCTTACGGTACGTACCGACGAGGGCGAAAACATCTATGTCGACACGCACGACGTATGGGAGGATTTGGACGAGGTAGGTATCAAACTCTCGCCCGAGGCTCTGCGCATCACTCCACATAAGGGCTAATACCGCTGTGCGTGATGCTATGTAGCACAGTGTGGTGCTACGCTAAACAAAGTTAGTGACCCAACAACGTAGAAACGAAGACTATGTTAAAATTTCTTTCGCGCAGGCGCAACTGGAGTATCCCCTATGTGATATTCCTCGCGGTATTTGTCGTAATGCCGCTCGTGCTTGTTTTGGTCTATGCTTTTCAGAGCGAGAGTGGAGGCTTCTCGTTTGCCAACTTCAGCAAATTTATAAATCAGCCTGAAGCAGCAAACACCTTCATCTACTCTATCGGTATAGCCCTTATCACCACCATTATATCTTTGGCTCTGGGCTACCCGGCAGCCTACATCCTCTCGCGTATGCGTCCAGCGCGTGCGCGTGTCGTGGTGATGCTCTTCATCCTTCCGATGTGGATCAATGTGCTGGTGCGTACGCTTGCTACCGTGGCACTCTTCGACTTCCTCACGCTGCCTTTGGGCGAGGGAGCGCTCATCTTTGGTATGGTCTACAACTTCCTGCCGTTTATGATCTATCCGATCTACAACGTCTTGCAGAAGATGGATCCTTCGCTTATCGAGGCTGCCGAGGATCTCGGTGCGACACCCCGTCAGGTGTTTCGCCACGTGGTATTTCCACTCTCGATGCCCGGTATTGTGAGTGGTGTGATGATGGTCTTTATGCCCACCATCTCGACATTTGCTATCGCCGAGTTGCTCACGATGAACAACATCAAGCTCTTCGGTACGACCATTCAGGAGAATATCAACAACGGTATGTGGCACTATGGCGCGGCGTTGTCTCTGATTATGCTCGTTATCATAGGTATAACCACGCTCTTCGGCGATCAGTCGGCCGAGGATGCGGCAAACGATGGAGGATTGCTATAATATGAAGAAGTTACTATCTACATCCTACCTGCTCGTGCTGCTGGTGATGCTCTATGCACCTATTGTCATCATCGCCATCTTCTCGTTTACCGAGTCAAAGGTGCTGGGTAACTGGACAGGTTTCTCGACCGAGCTCTATGCATCGCTCTTCTCGGGTGGTGTGCGCTACTCGTTGCTTGATGCTATCAAGAATACCTTTATCATCGCCTTCATTGCAGCTACGGTATCTACGTTGCTCGGCACGGTGGCGGCTATCGGTATCAACGACCTTCGCTACGGTAAGCGCAAGGCGATTAACTTCGTGAACAATATTCCGATTCTCAACCCCGATATCATCACCGGTATCTCGCTCTTCTTGCTCTTCGTGTCGATGGGTATCACGCAGGGCTATACGACAGTGATATTGGCGCATATTGCATTCTGCACCCCATATGTGGTGTTGAGCGTTATGCCTCGTCTCACGCAGATGAATCCGAATATCTACGAGGCGGCCCTCGATTTGGGTGCAACACCCTTCCAGGCGTTGCGCCGTGTCATCATCCCCGAGATTCGTCCGGGTATGATTTCAGGCTTTATCCTCGCCTTCACGCTATCTATCGATGACTTTGCGGTGACCATCTTTACAAATGGTACCGATGGTCTGCAGACCCTTTCGACATATATCTATGCCGATGCCCGAAAGGGAGGTCTCACGCCCGAGTTGCGCGCATTGTCGACAATCATTCTGGTCGTTGTGCTCATCTTGCTCATCGTAGTTAACTATCGTTCACACCGTCAGGCTCGACGCGCCGAGCAGCAGCAGGCTGCGCTCAAGCCTAAAAACTCTCTGCGCCGATGAAAAATATGATATATAAGGCTCTGCACCTTGTGTGCTGCGTGCTCGTGTGCTCACTATTTGTGGGTTGCGACAATTTCGAGCGTGAGCATACGCTCAAGGTATACAACTGGGGAGACTATATCGACGAGGATCTGATTATCGAGTTCGAGGAGTGGTACGAGGAGCAGACGGGCGAGCCTGTCACGGTCATCTACCAGACCTTCGATATCAACGAGGTTATGTTGGCCAAGATCGAGAATGGTGGTGCTGACTTCGATGTGGTATGTCCTTCGGAGTATATCATCGAGCGAATGCTGGCGCGTGAGCTTTTGCAGCCTATCATCACCGAGGAGTTCCTTGCTGAGATTAACGAGCGCGATATCAACTATCTGGGTTGTGTCTCGCCATTCATCACCGACCTCTTCACAACGCTCGAGGCACCCGAGGGTATCAACCCTATGGAGTACGCCGTAGGTTATATGTGGGGTACTACAGGTATCCTCTACAACGCTGCCTTTATCGATAGCGAGGAGGCAGAGACGTGGGCGCTGATGTTTGATGAGCGTCTTCGTGGCAAGATTCTCGTCAAGGATGCCTTCCGCGATGTATACTCGCCAATACTCATCTATGCCAAGACGCTCGAAGCGCGCGAGGCTGGAGTGTTGAGCGAGGATGAGTACCTGCCACTCGATACTATCAAGGAGCTTATGTACGACGATTCTGATGAGTCTATAGCACTTGTCGAGAGCTACCTCAAGCGTATGAAGGAGCTCGTTGCTGGCTGGGAGGCCGACTTCGGCAAGGAGATGATGACGCAGAATAAGGCGTGGATCAACCTTATGTGGAGCGGCGATGCTGTGTGGGCTATCGAGGAGGCCGAGACCGTAGGTGTAGAGCTCGGTTACGCTGTGCCACGCGAGGGTAGTGTTATGTGGTTCGACGGTTGGGTAATCCCCAAGTATGCCGTTAATTTGCGTGCTGCGCGCTACTTTGTCGACTTTATGTGCAAGCCAGAGAATGCTATCCGCAATATGGATGCTACGGGCTATGTCAGCGTAGTGGCTACCGAGGAGGTACTCGAGGCTATGTGCGACGAGGAACTCGATACGGTTTGCGATTTGAGCTATCTGTTTGTCGACGAGAACGGCGAGCCATTGGAGGGTAGCGAGGCGGTACATATCGACGATGTAATGTATCCCGACTGCAGTGTTGTAGACCGTTGTGGTGTTATGCACGATAGTGGCGACCGTACGGATAAAATGCTGGAGATGTGGTCGAGAGTCAAGGGCGACAACCTCTCGGTAGGTATGCTTGTGAGCATCATTGTGTTCTTTACACTGATGCTTATCTATGGCGTATGGCGCAAGGTCGATGCCTACCGCAAGCGTCAGAAACTGCTCAAGCGTCGTCGTCACCACTCGGAGCGTCGTCGATAGGAGGCTTCGGGCTTAATGTTTGAAATATAAATTTACATCAAATTATAAATATGTTGAAAAGAGTTGCTATGTTTGTACTCTTGCTCACCGTTGCCTTTGGTGCTACGGCGCAGGAGCAGAATGAGAAGAAGGAGTCAAAGTTTTGGTTTAGTGCTGGCGCAGATTTCGCGTCAAACTATATGTGGCGTGGTTACGACCAGTCCTATACTGGTAATATGTTCGACCCATCGGTGCAGTATGGCGTGACACTCGGCTATGGTCGATTCTTCCTCGACTTGTGGGCAAATAACTCGTTGATGAGTACCTACAACGAGTTTGATATGACCATCGGTTATGAGCACAAGGGTCTTCGTATCACAGTCTATGACGTATATTGCGGTCTGAGCAAGGAGATGCCTCACTTCTTCGATAAGGATACCCACAATCTCACAGCTACTATCGACTACACATTCTTCGACCGTTTGCGCCTGCATTGGGGTACAACCTTTATCCACTCTTCTGACTTTATCGAGAAGGAGGATGGCACACGTCGTCGCGCCTTTTCGTCATATTTCGAGGTGTCGTATACCCAGCCTATCCTTCTCTTCTTCGACTTGGAGATTACCGCAGGTGCCTCACCTTGGACTGGCCCATTCTGGTGTGCAGGTCCTCGCGTGATGCAGCTTGATGGCTCGTATGCTCTCGATTTCGACAACATCCCTACAGGCTTCAACGTAACAAACTTGAGCCTTACTATCAAGAAGGATTTCGATCTTCGCATCTGCGAGATTCCTGTTAGTCTTGGTTATACCTACAATCCAACGACGAATAGGCATTATGCGTTGCTAAAGGCTGGCATCTGGTTCTAATCCGAGCTGTATAGCAAGGGTATTTTGTCGTTATACTCAAGTAGGAAATCCTCGCATCACTGCTTTTCATTAATTATGGAGCATCAGTTGGAATAGTGACAAAAACAGGTTTCGCTAACGGTTGTTGTGTGCGTTCGGTCATAGATTAGATTAGTTTATAAAATATGGATATTATGAATACGAATTTTAGAAACATTATCATTCTGATTTTAGCGAATCTTTTATTTCTGTCATCAGAAGCAAATGGACAGAATCTCTCACCTGCATCTGGCGAAATCAATGGTCACCAGTGGGTGGATCTTGGCCTGCCTTCAGGCCTGAAATGGGCTACTTGTAATGTAGGTGCCTCTACTCCGGAGGATCCGGGAGATTATTTCGCTTATGGTGAAGTGTCTGAGAAGGACTCGTATGTATCCAACAACAGCATCAATTTGCAAAAGGAGATAAGACATATAAGTGGTAGGAGTGAGTATGATGCAGCAACAGTCCACTGGGGCAAGGAATGGCGAATTCCGACATATCACGAATTTGATG
>JAGBXR010000026.1 GCA_017629145.1 Alistipes sp.
CCTTGGGAGGCACTCGATGCTAACCTCAAGGTAGGCGACAAGATCAACGGTAAGGTAGTAGTTGTTACTGACTACGGTGCATTCGTTGAGATCGCTCCTGGTGTTGAGGGTCTTATCCACGTTTCAGAGATGTCTTGGAGCCAGCCACTTCGCTCTGCACAGGAGTTTATGAAGGTTGGTGACGAGATCGAGGCTGTTCTTCTTACACTCGATCGCGAGGAGCGCAAGATGTCACTCGGTATCAAGCAGCTTACTCCAGATCCTTGGGCAGAGATCGAGAAGAAGTACCCTGCAGGCACAAAGTGCACAGCTCGCGTACGCAACTTCTCTAACTTCGGTGTATTCGTAGAGATCGAGGACGGCATCGAGGGTCTTGTACACATCTCTGACCTCAGCTGGACAAAGAAGGTTAAGCACCCAAGCGAGTTCACACAGATTGGCGCAGAGCTCGAGGTTGTAGTTCTTGAGATCAACAAGGACAACCGTCGTCTTTCACTCGGCCACAAGCAGCTCGAGGAGAATCCTTGGAACGGCTTCGAGAGCCAGTATGGCGTTGACAGCATCCACCAGGGTACTGTAACCGAGGCTAACGACAAGGGCGTAGTAGTTTCACTCGCAGAGAACATCGAGGGCTTCTGCCCAGCACGTCACGCAGTTAAGGAGGACGGCACAACTTTGAAGGCAGGCGAGACTGCAGAGTTCAAGGTATTGGAGTTCTCAAAGGCTACAAAGCGTATCACATTGTCTCACAGCCGTATCTTCGAGGAGGCAAAGCGTGCTGCTGATGCTGCTGAGAAGGCAGAGCGTCGCGCTGCTGCAGATGCTACAAAGAGCACTGTTAAGAAGATCAACGCAGCTGTTGAGAAGACCACTCTCGGCGACATCGCTGGTTTGGCAGAGTTGAAGGCTCAGCTCGAGAACAAGTAATCGTTAATCGAGATTAGCTACGGCGAGTAATCGCCACAACCCCGAGGGGCTATCCTACCGCAAGGTGGATAGCTCCTCTTTTTTTTGTCTACACCCGAGCGAGATACGCCATAAAATAATTTTGTCATAGACGTACAATACTACTAATATTTTCTCGTTATTATAGCGAATAAAATGATTATTTAGGTTTATGACGAAAAGTAAGATTTCAAACGCACTGATGGTAATTATGACACGCACCGCAGAGGAGTTGACCAAGAATGGCACGAAGCACTCCTACAAGGACTATCTCGTAGCCAGCATCCTCGAGAACGATGCTACGATGGCGCACACTACACTTACGATGCTTATGCAGGAGTGGCAGATACGAAGCCTCGCAACGGCTATACGCAACAAGGCCAGCGAGTCGAGTATAGAGGAGATAGTGAGTGCCGAGCACTACTTCGAGTCACTGTGCAACTTCCTCGACCGCGCTATCGACACACGTCGCATATCTACCGTCCACATCCTCTATGCCGCAGCTGCCGATCCAAGTTCGGCAACAAGCCGCCTGCTGCACAACTATGGTATAAATGCCGAGGATATACTCACGGCCATAGCGCGCCTCACAGGCGAGGAGAGCAACGAGAGAACTGTGACCAAGGAGAGCACAACACGCGATATCGCACTATGTGTCGAGAATAGCGATGGTCGTGTTGAGTTCAACGTCAGCCTCGCAATGGGAGATAGCGTGAGTCTCACACTCGGCGATAGCCGCATCGAACTCTGCGCATAGCATACCCTGCTTATAAATATATGAAGAGAGTGCTGACAATATCGTCCTTGTTTGCACACCACAATTTCTTGTTAGAAGGGCTCATATTTGCCCTCGATAAAGAAATTGCCCCGGATGAGTAGTACTGGAATGTACCTCCCATTCGGGGCAATGATTGAGAGGTCATCAAACACCCTTCTGTGCTGCACGCCCCAATTTTTCGATAGAAGTAGTTAGCTGTGGCCTCGATAAAGAGATTGGCTCGGATGGATAATACTTGACGTATATTCCATTCGAGCCAATGATTGAGAGGTCGCAGATGACTGCTTATCTCGAAAAATTAAAATTTCTTGTCAGAAGGGCGCCGAGTGCTACACTCAGCAAAAATGGCGACGATGGGTAGTACTTGAGGTACGTACCACTTGAGCCAATGATTGAGAGGCCGCAGACAACACCGTTCCGGGCTGCACACCACAATTTCTTGTCAGAAGGGGTCAGATGTGGCCTCGATAAAGAAATTGGCTCGGATGGATAGTACTTGACGTACATTCCATTCGAGCCAATGATTGAGAGGTCGCAGATGACTGCTTATCTCGAAAAATTAAAATTTCTTGTCAGAAGGGTGCCGAGTGCTACACTCGGCAAAAATGACGACGATGGGTAGTACTTGTCGTACGTCCCATTGTCGCCATTTTTTGTTAGGGGCCGCAATCGACCCCTTATCACAAGAAATTACTTGGATTTGATATACTCATCAATAGCCTTTGCAGCCTTACGACCTGCGCCCATCGCGAGAATTACGGTAGCAGCACCTGTTACGGCATCACCACCTGCGAATACACCCTCACGTGAGGTTGTACCCATCTCGTCAGCCTCGATACAGCCACGGCGGTTGATATTCAAGCCGCCAGTAGTCGATGCAATAAGTGGGTTAGGCGATGTACCCAAAGCCATAATCACAACATCGCAATCGATAGTGAAGTCCGAGCCAGCCTTCTCCTGTGGTGAACGACGACCCGATGCATCGGGCTCGCCAAGCTCCATCTCCACGCAGTTAATACCCTTAACCCAGCCATCCTCGGTGCCGAGAATATGTGTTGGGTTAGTTAGCATACGGAACTCGATGCCCTCCTCCTTGGCGTGGTGCACTTCCTCCTTACGTGCAGGAAGCTCTGCCTCGCCACGACGATAGACGATAACCGCCTCGGCACCAAGACGCTTTGCTGTACGCACAGCATCCATAGCCACGTTACCACCACCAACAACTACAACCTTGCGACCTACGTATACCGGAGTATCCGACTTCTCGGGATTCCAGGCACCCATAAGGTTTACGCGTGTGAGGAACTCGTTAGCCGACAATACGCCGTTGAGGTTCTCGCCCTCGATACCCATAAAGCGTGGCAGACCAGCACCCGAGCCAACGAATACTGCATCGTAGCCCTCCTCGTCAAGCATTGAGTCGATAGTGAGTGTACGGCCGACGATAACATCTGTCTCGAACTTTACGCCAAGTTTCTTGACCTCGGCAATCTCGCGTGCTACAACGCGATCCTTTGGAAGACGGAACTCGGGAATACCATACGACAACACGCCACCGAGTTTATGCAACGCCTCGAAGACATCAACCTGGTAGCCCAACTTTGCCAAATCGCTTGCACAAGCCAAGCCTGCAGGGCCACTACCTACGACAGCTACACGGTGACCATTAGGCTCGATCACTACGCCCTCGACCTCTGCCGAGTGCTCCAAAGCCCAATCACCCACGAAGCGTTCCAACTTACCGATAGCTACAGGCTCACCCTTAATACCGAGGACGCACGAGCCCTCGCACTGCGACTCTTGGGGACATACGCGGCCACAAATTGATGGCAACGAGCTGTCGAGATGGATGGTGTCGGCAGCACCACGAAGGTCGCCATCAACGATATGCTTAATGAAATCGGGGATGCGGATGTTTACTGGGCAGGCTGCAACACAGCGTGGATTCTTACAATTCAAGCAACGCGTAGCCTCGAGCGACGCCTCCTCGTGGTTGTAACCATAGCACACCTCGTCAAAGTTGGTAGCACGCACCAACGGATCTTGTTCGCGGACGGGGACGCGGGGTATCTTATTCGCCATAACACTTGCACTTATGTTCGTGATTATCTACTGCTGTTCTCTCCTGATTGCGGTACATAGACTGACGGCGGATAGCCTCGTCGAAGTCTACGGCGTGACCATCGAACTCTGGGCCATCGACACACGTAAAGAGCGTCTTGCCACCGACCGACACACGGCACGCACCACACATACCCGTACCATCGACCATCAATGCGTTGAGCGATACGGTAGTCTTGAGGTTCCAAGGCTTAGTAGTCATTGTAAGGAACTTCATCATAATCATAGGACCGATACATACGCACTCGTCGAACTTACGACCCTCAACCTCGACAAGCTGCTTGGCAAGACCTGTCACGAGGCCGTGATAACCAGCCGAACCGTCGTCAGTTGCGATATGTACGTTACCCACCTTCGACATCTCGTCGATATATATGAGCATATTGCTGCTCTTTGCGCCGATGATAACATCGCACTCCACGCCGTGCTCCTTGAGCCACTTAACCTGTGGATATACTGGCGCTGTACCAACACCACCAGCCACGAAGAGATACTTCATAGCGCGAAGCTCCTCCAAAGGCATATGCACGAACTCCGAAGGACGACCCAATGGACCAGCAAAGTCAGCAAGATAGTCACCCTGCTCCAAAGCGCAGATCTTACGTGTCGAGAGACCGATGGTCTGCGTAACGATAGTCACCGTACCCGCCTCGACGTCGTAGTCGGCGATGGTGAGAGGCACACGCTCGCCACCCTCACTGACACGCACGATGACAAACTGTCCTGGAAGGGCAGCTCGTGCTACACGCTCAGCTGCGACCTTCATCTCGTAAATATTCTCCGCCAGCTTGCGTTTTTCAACAATCTTAAACATTTTCTTGAGTTTTAAGTTTCTTTCTATTGTGTATTTTCTGTGTTCACCTCTCCGCTGCAACAGAGCATATAGCAACTCTCTGCTATGGCCTTACTACTCTGGCAGTGCATTTACCCTCAACGACAACATTGGACGCATAGGGTCATTGGTAATGAGCATCAGTCGTGCGACAAATGGGTTATCCCAGTCCTCGATCTTTCCGACATCAAGGCGCACAACAATCGTTGCGCTCTGACCCGGAGCTACCTCCACGCCTACATTATCAACACTCAAAGCCTCACTCGTCGAGGCCACAGCACGCAGTACGAGGGGCGATGAGCCTGCGTTCATAAGCTCGATGCTCTGCTCGATTGTCGTATAACGACGCTTTACATCCCCAAATTTAATGTTTTTTTTCGAAATATCGGCTCTCGGAGCAGAAATATCATCAACCATATCGAAATTATCTACCGCTATCGCCTGACAGCTGACGGGGTAATATGAGTCTTTTCCGTTTACCACAAAGATAAATTGATCCTCCAAAAGACCATAGATATCGCTCTGTTCTTCGAGCGTGTATCGCAGCAGAATATCTCCCTTATAATCGGGCGCAACTCGCTCGGGCATAACCACTTGAATATATCCAGATAGGCGCTGCGGGCGTAGTTCTACGCTTATCCAGTTCTTCGATGTATTGACAAAGCCTATACGATGCTCCACCTCCTTGCCGTGCTCGAGATAGCCGAATGCGTGGAAGTTGCTCTCGAGGCGCAGCCCCTCGCCCATATCGAATGGAAAGAGTTCATCGACACCTCTCTCGCGCGGCTCTACATAGCCGACCATACGCAGACGCAGCGGCACATCGCAATCCGACACCGTAACGTAAAGACTTTTGTCGATGCGTCCAGGGCGATTCATCGGATCAAAGCGCACCTCGAGATGCAGCGTATCGTTCGGGCGAAGCTCGCGCTGAGCATAGTTTGCAGTGGTGCATCCACAGGTTACCGCCACCTCTTTTATATATAAGGTATTGCTGCCACGATTAACTGCACATATGGTTTTCGACACCGCGCCACCCTCTTCGCTGATGTGCCCGAACTCCAATGTGGTCGAAAGAAAAGAGAGATCGCTACCCTGCTGCTGTGCAAAAACCATATTAGCGAGGAGCAGCGAGACCGCAAAGATGAGACAAAATCGTATGTTCAACACTAAATTCATAGCACAAAGATATGTGTTTTGGACGAGAAACAAGCCTGCAATATGGACGATTTCTAAAAAAACACTCGTTTGTACGAGATATTTACCACTCGGAAGAGAAAAAAATGATGTCCAGCGCAAATTTATTTCACAATTTCTCGTCCCAATATTGGCAGCCCAACTCATATTTTATCTCTGAATTTGAGGCAAAATATGGGTTTTTCGATGGTTTTTAATAAAAAAACGCATTTTTTTTGAAATTTTTCTCGAAAAAGTTTGCAGAATAAAAAAAATGCACTACCTTTGCACCGCAATCGAAAAGATAACGGTTCTTAACAATGCCTGAATAGCTCAGTTGGTTAGAGCACATGACTGTTAATCATGGGGTCCTAGGTTCAAGTCCTTGTTCAGGCGCACAGTGCGAGGGACGCACAAACGGAGGTAGCAAACGATAAGCTGCAAGTCAGTAGATAAGCTGACGATGCGGTCGAGCTTCTTGAAAAAGATGACGAGACTCTTAAAAAAACTTATCGAAAAATTTGCAGATTAAAAAATAATGCTTACCTTTGCAGCGCCCAAGCATTAATAACGGGAGCATAGCTCAGCTGGTTCAGAGCATCTGCCTTACAAGCAGAGGGTCAGGGGTTCGAATCCCTTTGCTCCCACTAAAAAGACGACTGATAGTCGTCTTTTTTCGTTTATACCATATCCCCTACTGACAAACTGATGTGTAGAGCGCAGTAGATATAGTCGACTGAATATGCTGTCGCTGCGCTAACATATATAAACGTCTACCATCACACTCGAAGTACATAGTATCACTACACCAATAATATTATTGGATCATTTGCCATATGATCACGACTGGAGTCAGGGCTATGGAAGCAAGTTGTAGTATGATTGTGTAGATATTTCAAAAAAAATCATAGTTAGCTATTGCAGATTCAGAAAAATGTTGTATATTTGCAGCGTCAAAAGATGACAAACGAATTGGTCGATTCATCTAAGGGCTAGGATACCTGCCTCTCACGCAGGACATAGGGGTTCGAATCCCCTATCGACTACCAAAGCAGACAACTTAACAGTTGTCTGTTTTTTTGTTTAATACGTCACATACACAGAACGAGCGACTGATGGTCGCTCTTGTTGTTTTCGACACTTACACGCATAAGCAAACTTAACGAGCAAACATACGGACAGGTAAAATTGTCAAGCCTTCAATATGCGCCAATAAGCTCTTGTAAAGCACAAAAAATTATGGGCGGAGGATACCCCCACCCATAACGAATTAGCTTCTCTGCGTCGCAGAGTTAGAAGAGATATGCGAAGCGCATACCAAAAGTATAGACTTCGAGCCCGAAGTAGGCCTTGAAATAGCAGTTAAGGTCGTAGTGACGACCACCCATACCCATCTGCATTACGAATGGGAATGTAGTACCACAATAGGCTGGGTCACTATAATACGGATCAAATACAAAGGTAAGCTCCGTACCGAGACCCAGATAGATGTCGAGCGAGGTATTCCAGTTAACCACAGCCGGTATCGACAAGCAGTGATAGTCATCAACAAACATATACTGCAAACCGGTCATCGCATTAAACAAGCTGTCGTGGCGCCACAAACGCCATAGCAGACCTACATTAAACTCGGTATCTGCTACATCGTAGCCGCTGTCGAGATATGCAAGGTTGTAACCAACACCAGCAAAGAGACCTACGTTGAAGCCTTCGATAGGTCCAATCGACCATCCTCTGTGCGACTTACTCTTCTTTGGAGTGCTCTTTGGAGTGCTGTACGAAGAGATACTCTTTGCAGTCATCGAGATGAAGGTGTACTCGGTTTTGCCTACGGATACGTATACCTGGCGGCTGGTATCCTGATAACCTTTCTTCGAAACCATCACCGTATGAGAGCCTGCATCGACCTCATAGTCGCTAATAGGAGTCTTTCCCACACGCTCACCATCTACATACACATCGGCACCTGATGGCATACTGTTAATGTTCAGATAGCCCATTCTTACCTCTTCGAGTGTCTCGTTGACATTGAAGGTTTTGCCCTCTTCAATCTTTACATCGATAACCTTGCTATCCTTGTAACCCTCCTTACGAAGCTGCACCTTATAATTTCCTTCAAGCAAATTGAGCATCAATGGAGTATCGCCCTTATGTACTCCATTGACATAGACGCCAGCCTTTAATGGCGTGCAGACCACGTTGAGCACACCCTCGATTGGCGATGGATCTTCAAGCTTGATACTCTGCTTCTTTGGATCTATCTTGATTTCTTGCGAGTGTTTTGTCGAGCGGTGGCTATCCTTACGTGCCTCGAACATATGTAGTCCGGTTGACAGATTACCCTTCCACGAAGAGGTTGCCTTGTATATACCATCTACATAGATGTTAACGGCATCATCCTGGGACTTTGTAGATACTGTAACCTCGACAAAATCCTCAACAAGTGATGGATTGCACTCAAACACATTGTTGTCCGTAATGGTTACGGTCTCCTCATAGGATTTGTACATATCCTTGATGATCTTAACCTTATGGCTGCCACTCTTGAGCCTATCACTCTTTACGGGAGTCGTGCCGATAAAATCATCGTCAACAAATACCTGTGCACCCATAAGAGACCCAGTACTTGGCACCGACAGCCAGCCGAATGCAGGCTTAAGGCTGACGGTCTGCTCCACCTTATCGCCAATCTTTGCGCCATTCACCACAAACGTACCCTCCTCGGTATGGTAGTCCTTGGCTGACACCTTGTAGGAATATGAACCGTTGTACATCAGCGATGTGACTATACCATCCTGTGTTGGATAGTGCTTACCATTAATCTCTACCACCGATTCCTTCGGGGTCACCTCGAAGACCACATAGAACGAAAGCGCCTGCTTAATCTCTACGCGGAACGCGATATGCGCAGAGTCCACGACAATCATCTGCTCCGAGATGAGCTTGTCATCCTGGCGTACCTTTACGGTATGCTCACCCGACAATACCTTGGGTATTGTGAGACTGTAGTTGTCGTTTGTCACGCCCTTATACTCGTCATCGATGTATACCTCGGCACCCTGGACATTCGAGTTGACAACAATCGAGTAGAAGTCATTCAGCGACACCTCGAGCTTGTACTCCTTGTCTCCTTCCAGGTTGAACGACACCTCGTTCGAGTCGCCATACTTGTCGTGGTGGAGATAGAAGCGCGTAGGTGATTTTGCGGTGAGCTCTACGATCAGGCCATTACCCGAATCTGTAGGCAGCTGCTTCATCACCACGACCGAGCCACCAATAGGCATCACCTTGATATCGCTGATATCCTCACGCGTCATACGGTTGATGTGCATCTTGATACGCGCGCAAGGTCGATTAGAGTTGTCGTGCGGAATCTTATCGATGCCCACACCTATTTTGGGATCGACCTGCACAGGCGTTAAACTCGCCTCGTCGATCACGATGTGGTTATGCAACTGTGCTTGCGCCATAGTTGCCATAAATGGCAGAACTACTGCCAAAAATGTTAGTATATGTCTCATCATAGTTTGAGTTATTTCGCGTGTTGTGTTATACGTATCGATTATTTGAAGTTGTAGCCTACAATATGTTTTTTATACTTATTCCAGCCATCCGCCTTCTTATATTGCTTTACACTTTGCATTGGGACATAAATCTTGCGACCACTGCCGTTACCGCCGAAAACAGAAATACTAGATACTGGAGGTGTAATCGCCTTGCAGTATACACTTGTGAGGTTTATACAATCATAGAATACACCAATTCCAATCGTCGTTACACTATTGGGGATAGTGACACTTGTGAGGCTTTTGCAATAAGAGAATGCCCACGTTCCAATCGTCATTACACTATCGGGGATAGTGATGCTTGTAAGACTGGTGCAATTATAGAATGCATAATCTCCAATCGCCGTTACACTAGTGGGTATAGTTACACTTGTAAGGCTATAGCAATAAGCAAATGCACGACCTCCAATCGCCGTTACACTAGCGGGTATAGTTACACTTGTAAGGCTATGGCAATAAGCAAATGCACGACCTCCAATCGTCGTTACACTATCGGGGATAGTGACACTTGTGAGATTTTCGCAATAAAAGAATGCCCACTTTCCAATCGTCATTACACTATCGGGGATAGTTACACTTGTGAGACTTTTACAATTAGAGAATGCATCATCTCCAATAGTTGTTACATCTTTGTTGAATGTGATAACGCCCCTTCCCGTTGTCTTATCCCAAGTGTGGGAGATGACAGATGCTCCAAACTTATTAATGGCATCGGTTATATCAATCTTTCCGTCTCGCGACACATACTCAATCACATTATTAGGAGTAGCCGCGCTATTTTTTACACTACTATTTTGAGTTGATACCCCCTTCTGAAGTTCAACGATCATATCAGAAACCTTACTCTCAACAATAGTTACGTTCTGCTTGATCGCGACATAACCCTCCCTTTTAATCGTTATTTCGTGCTCGCCGATAAGCAGATTGTGCATAAGCGGAGTCTCGCCGACAAACTTACCATCGACATAGACCTCGCCCAAAGCTGGGCTACTCACAACATTTATCGAGCCCATAATTGGCGATGGAGCATCGAGCTTGTAGCTCTGCTTGGCTGGAGTTGCCGAGATGCTCTGCGAAAGGGTTGTCGAACGGTGACCCTCCTTGCGCGCCTCAACGATATACGCACCCGTAGCGAGCTCACCAGTCCAGGGCGACTTGCCCTTGAGCACATCATTTACATAGATATCGCACTCTGCACCAGCATCGAACGTCACCGTAGCAAAGTCAGCCGAGAGTGTCGGCGTATAGTTAAAATTCTCACCATCGCTAATCGTGATAGTAGACTTAAGCGTCTGGTACATCTCCTTGACAACCATCACGCGGTGCTCGCCACTTGCGAGCTTATATTTCGAAATAGGCGTCTTGCCTATATGCTTATCATCGACATAAATACTAGCACCCTTAAGCACACCACTATCGCCCACCGAGAGCCAGCCGTGTGCAGGTTTCAGGTCGACAGACATCACCACCTTCTCTCCACTCACCACAAATGTGCCGTTTTGAGGATAATACTCATCAGCAAGCACCTGGTAGTTGTACGAGCCATTGTAGAGCGTTAGAGTTACTACTCCTTCTCCATCGGGAACATAGTTCTTACCATTGATCAGCACCACAGCATTGTATGGCGCAACCTTGAATACGACATACTGCGGATGCGTTGTGGCAGCGCTGACCTCTATGCGGAAGTAGATATTCTCGGCACTAACATCGATTTGCTGCTCGTTTTTTGTGTTTCCGTGCTGCACCATAACACGATGCTCACCAGGCAATATATCGTTAATCGTCAACGTGTAACTATCGTTAGTCATACCCTTGTAGACTCCGTCTACGTATACCTCGGCACCCTTAACGTTGCTGTTCACAACGATAGGATAGGCAATATTGAGCTGCGCCGAGAGCCTATACTCCTTATCTCCCTCCAAGTTGAGCGACACCTCGTTCGAGTCGCCATACTTGTCGTGGTGGAGATAGAAGCGCGTTGGCTCTTTGGCTGTAAGCTCTATAATAAGACCGTTGCCTTCGGCGGCTACCGTCTGCTTCATCACCACAACACTACCTCCCACAGGGTACACCCTGAGACCGTCGATCTCGGCACGCGTCATACGATTGATGTGCATCTTGATACGCGCACAAGGTCGATTAGAGTTGTCGTGCGGAATCTTGTCGATGCCCACACCTGTTCGGGCATCAACCTGCACAGCCTTGAAGCTCTGCTCATCGATAACGATGCTATGCTGTGTCTGCGCTACTGCCGCCACGAACGACATAAGCGCACAAAGTAGTGTAAGTGTGTGTTTCATAAAATATTAGTGAAGTTCGTTGGCAACGCGCACCGTACCATCGATCATCTGCTCTGCATCGTAGGTTACATCGCGCTCCTGCTGCCATACACGTACGCGGACAAGCGGCTGCTGTTCATCGCGCATATCGATAGCCAATGTGAGGATACCATCATCGGCATAGTTGTTCGAATAGTACATCTGCTTTACCTGAACCGCATATATACCCTCCTTTGCATAGTAGCCTTTAGCCACGTTGCACTCCTCGAAGCGAATGTTGACAAACTCCTTGCTTGCGAAGCAGCGTCGGAGGTGGTCGAGATACTCCCTCTTTGTATTTTGATAGTAGACTGTTTTTGTACCTTCGTACTGGTGGGGCTGCATATCAGAGAACTTGCGATTCGACTGCTTGAGGACAACACCGCGAATGATATATACATCCTCGGCAAAAACCTTATTGATATAGTCTATATTCATCAAGCAGTAGGCCGAACGATAATCCTCAAGGAAGGCGACAAGCGTCAAACGCGCCTTGTCATCCCAGCCCATTGACATAATGGTCTGCTCGGTCTTTGCGCTTAGCTTGTAGGCTACAGACTCGATCTTCATCGTGCTGTCGTTAACACGGAAGACAACATCCTCGATAAATGAACGATTACCCGAGAATGTCAACTTCAGAGGAATAGATTGACAGATAGTCAACGAATCGTGGTTGATAAACTTATACTCTGGAGTACGTGCAAGTATTGGATTACCACTCGTCACAATCTTGTCATACTGCTTCCACGCATCATCGGTAAAGTATTTGCGGATGTTCTCCACATCCTCCTTCTTCTGGATCACATTAGTGATATTCTGCATCATCTGCGTGTAAGGTTTGATAGAGGCCACCTCATTCTTCACCTCGACATACGATGCCTCGATCTGCTTCAAGCCCTCGTTAACCTTTGATTCGACACCATCGGCTGAAGTATTGAGACTCTTCGGATATTTAGCACGCTCCTGGTTGAACTCTATCTCCTTATGACCACCCTGGAACGACGATGCGTAGACAGGATTCTGCAACAACACGTAGACCGAAGGGTCGAGCTGACGTGCAAGATCCTTGTAGAGGCAGTCGATATCGAGACTCAACTTCGTAGATACATCCTTGACCTGTACTACGCCACGACCATCCTTGACCGACTCGTCGTAGACATAGCCGCGACCATCGAAGAAACCAAAACGCAGATAGCTGATAGGCACACCGTCGTGTACAAAGTCGAGGAAGACCTTATAGGGATAGCTCGTATTGTTCTTATCCTGCTCGACACCGATGACTTTCACCTCGATAGCATCGAGCAACTCGCGCAACTGGTTCACAAGCCAATGCTTCGCGTAGGTAGTCTCGTCGATCATAATGGGAGCCTCCTTCTCGGGATAGGTCTGCAGAAGGATATGTGCCCAGGTATAGTAGCGAATCTTATCCTCGACATTCGACGCATACTGACCCGAGGCGATATACTCCTCGACCTTGCCCTTAAGCACATCGTGGCGCGCCTCCCAGTCCTCGCGAGTTACATAGCGCAACACGCGCTTGCGGCCCTTCTCATCGGGAAGCTGCTCGCGGCATACATCCTCGAGATAGAAGTTCGAGATGGCCATAGACTCCTGGGTGAATACCTCCTCCTGGGTGCTGCTTGTCGAGGTCGTAACATCCGTAGACTTCGACTTGGTAACACTCGTAAAGTTGGTATCGGTGTTCATCAAGGCGTTCATCGCATCGTTGTCCGCCTCCTCCAAAGTCTTGCCGTAGCCAATTGCCCAGACATAGTTTTTGCGGTCTACATCGCTCAAAATTCTTGTAATAGAGGAACTTTGAGCATATAGCTGATTAGAGAATATAAGTAGGATTAGCAGTACACTGTAAAATCTATGCATATGTCTTACTATAAATAACACAAATATGGGCAGTAGTAGCTGGCTACCGCCCATAATTCAAAAAAATGTAGAATCGATTGCGATTACTCGACTATTCTATTTACGAAGCCCTCCTGGATCCAGTTAGAGATGTTAGAGCCGTACTTCTGTGCGAGCTGCTGCTGCTCTGCTGCACGGTTAAGGGCGTTCAAGTGAGCCTTGTGAGCCGCCTCATAGTCAACATAGCATACGAGCTTCACGTCGTAGGTGTTCTCCTTCTTATTGTGACGAACGAGGGTATAAGATACACGCACCTCACCGCTAAGCTCAGCGCAAACCAAACGCTCATACGCTGCGAGGAAGTTCTCGGCCTGCTCGCCGCTGATATCCTGCATATCAGATGTCACACGACCCTGAACGAGTGAACGTGCTGACTCTGCGTGCTCGTTAAGAACATTGTTACGAGCCTGTGACTTCGCCATATTTACGCTCTTCTTACCAGTAACAATATTAACAATCTCGAATACCTCACCACTAGCACGCCTTGTAATGTGCTTTGCAATCTCCGACTCAAGGTTACCTGGCTCCAACATCTTGTAACCCTCCTTCTCTGCCTCCTTTGCAGCAACCTTTGCATCCTTGCTGATCTGACGGAGTTCCTTGTTTGACTGTGCATACAATGGAGTTACTGCTACCAATGCAGCAACCACCATAAAAAGAAGTTTTTTCATAGTAGTTAATTTTTATGTGTTTATTATTGCGTATTTTCTGCGTATCGGCAATCTGTGTGATAATTGCGATACTACAAAGATAGTAAAATTTTCTCATAGTGACCCATTTTCGATAACTTTTTTCGACACTCCAACTCTTCTATTTTCACAATACCACACTTGTCCACTATCAAACATTGCCAATTGGCGCGAAAACTGACATATTTGTCATCTGTAGCCTCTACACAAGCTGGTCTTCTAACGAGATAGTTATCATTAGAATTTACTCCGAGAATAAACAACAAAAGGTGTCGATTTCTCAACACCTTTTTGCTTCGTAATTTTGCGGAGAGGGAGGGATTGGCTACTACGCAGACTAAAGTCTGCTCCGCTTTACGCCTTTCCCGACTGCTCGCCGCAGGGGCCCTTGCAAGCCCACTGCGCAAAAAGCAGCAAGCCGTGTCTTTTGTTTCCTATACCTTTGTCTACAAGTGAACTTGTGCCAAGGTATAAAAAACAAAAGGCGTCGATTTCTCGACACCTTTTTGCTTCGTAGTCTTGCGGAGAGGGAGGGATTCGAACCCTCGGAACAGTTGCCCGTTCACCGCATTTCGAGTGCGGCCCGATCGACCACTCCGGCACCTCTCCTCGAGTGTTATCTCGTCTTTCGGAGCACAAATATAGGAACTTTTTCGTTATGTTGTTCCGCCTGCCCCACTTTTTTCGCTACAAAATCTACGTCCATTTAGAATGGATAGCCCACACCAAAGTTGAGCGCCATATTCGACCACTTGAAATTGTGAATCCATCGCTCACCCTCGGGGCGACCAGGGTTATGCAGCTGTATACCCAGGTCGAGACGCAACACCGCAAACTTGATATCGAGGCGCAAGCCAACACCCGTATTGAAACCAAGCTGCTTATAGAATGTATTGAAGTGGAATATATCCTCGGGATTGCTGTCTTCGGTATCACGCAGATACCATACATTACCAGCATCAAAGAATATCGCTCCGTGGAACATCCACCATATAGGGAAGCGCAATTCGAGGTTGGCCTCCATACGTACATCACCCACCTGCGCAGGGTATACCGTATTGCTGACCTCGGGCTTATTTCCCGGACCAAGCGTACGTGGCACCCAGCCACGCATCGAGTTAGCACCACCGCAGTAGAACATTCGATCGAACGGAATAGAGAAGCCCTCAGAGTTGCCATACGTAACACCCACACCACTAAATAGTCGTCCAGCGAGGAACATTCTGTTACCCAGGTTGATACGATGGCTCACATTAATCTCGGCACGCACATACTGCGAGTAGCGGATACCCAGAATTTCGTAGTAATCCTTGCCCTCGGCGTGATGCCAAAAGAGACTCTCCAGACCCTGAATAAGGTTTCCCGATGTCTCGATGTTTGCGCGGAAAAGCGTAGTATTTCGCGTAAGGTCTAAATGCTGATTATTAAAGCTATACGAGAACGAGAGACCAGCATTCAGCTGCGACTCGAAACTGGTACGCAGGTACTCGTTGTCGATATCGGCGAGGAAGGCCTCATCGACGCTCATCACATCAATCCAGTTGATATCTACCGGACGGACAACAAACGACGAACTTTGTCCCTGCTTCCACGTATAGGCCCATCGTGCCGACGACAGGTTACGACGGTAATATGGTCTGTTCTGGTAGTCGAACGAGAGCTCAAGGCGGGTACGGGGCTGCGTGATTTTGGCTCCAGGTGTCACACGGAAAGGCAGCAGAAAACGTGGGAACGAGAGTCCTGCCGTAATACCGAGTTCCTGGGCACTGCGTTTCTTGGCATCGGGTGCATACATATACTCGAAACCGAAACGCGCCGCAATATCGAAGGCCTCGGCTCCGCGGAAGGTGTTGCTATTGGCATAACCCACCGTAGCACTCAATCCGTAGAACGTCGAGGTGGTCGAAGCTTCGACCTCGAGCTTCATACTCTGCTTAAGTGCTGGGGTACAGTATATATTGCAATCTAGATACTCCTCGCGAGTGTTGAGCATACGGCGGTTATTGTTGGGATCGGCACCCATAAAGGTCACGAAATTGCTGCCCAGATGCGACACGTGTTCGAAGCTTATCTTCGCATTGCGGAAGAAGCCCAACGACATCAAATCCGCATAGGTACGCTCAACCTGCTCGGCATTGTAAACATAGCTTGGATAGAGCGGTATAGTACGACGCAACACCGCATTACGCAACTGTGGCGTAGAGTTTATGTCGCGGATAATCTCGAGACCATAGTACATCGTTGTGTCTATCTCGGCATCGCTCTTGAAGCCCGATGTCGAACGCAACATTGGGTCGTATGTAGGATAGACCTTTATCTTTCGGATACGATAGATGGCGTTATTCTCGTACTCCGCAACACCGCGCTGATCGTAGCCCACAAGTGTAGGGCGCACAATCATCAGCACATCGGCCATATCGCGACCTATGGTAGTATCGATCTCGTAGGTAATATTATTTGCCGTAAAGTCGAAATATCCATTGTTATTGAGATATTTGGCGATACGCGTACGCTCCTCATCGAGAACTCCAATGTTGAGTATCTCGCCACGATGCAGCAGACTCTTTGTCGTGTCGGCAAGGATCAGCGGACGCAACGAACTATCGCGGAACTCATACACTATATCCTTGATGCGTGTCGCACGACCCTGCTTGAGTCTGTAGGTAACCTCGGCGCGCTGCTTGCGACGCGTGGTGTCGACCTCGTAGGTAACCTCCGAGCTGAAATATCCACTCTTGTCGAGATAGGTCTTCAGGTTCTGCACCGACTTTTCCGTCAATTTATCATTGAGCAATACTGGCTCCTGACCAATCTTTCGCTTCAAATTATTCCACCAGTTATCCTTCTCGGGATTTGCCTTCTCGTATACCCACACAAAGAAGTCGAAGCCAAAGAGTCGCTTGTTGGGCGACTGGCGCACATAGGTGTCGATGCCGTTCTTCTCCTCGGTAATACGCTCACTGCGAGGCACACTGCGGTCTGGCTCGATACGCACCTTCGAGAGCAGGTAGCTATCCTGGGGCAACGATTGCGTGACGTTGCATCCCACCATCACCAGCGCGATGGCGAGAAGCAGAAACACTCGTATCGACCCTCTCACTATCATTTGTTTTATCTAATTATCAGTTAGTTACCGAGACTTGCAACATAATTCTTCCAGCACTCATCCTCGTTTGTATGCTCCTCGATATCGTAGCATAACTTACCGCCATCAAACGAAGCCCTGCCTCGCCACACTATCGTAGCATTACCCTCGAGTTTTGTCGTAGGAACACCCTCCACAAGGCGCGTCGTGCAGAATACCTTACCACCACGATTGCAGACACCCAGATGCGTACCCTCCTGGACAAGACCGAGAAGTACGGCAGCTGTAGCCGACGATGTCATCGCCGTACCACACGACAGCGTGATGCCTGCACCACGCTCATACGTAGCTACGAATATCTCGTCAGACGATAGTCGCTTGTAGAGCGATATGTTTACGCCATTGGGAAAGAGACTTTTAATGCCCTTCACCCTCTCGCCAAGGCTCTCTAACAGCTCCATATCTATACTCTCGACTGCAGCCACAACGTGCGGATTACCAGGACTCAAGGCCGTAAACTGCAACTCAGGATGAAGCTCCTCGATTATCTTGCCTACGTGCTTGTCATCGCTTCCGAAAAAGGCGAAATCGGCACTCCACAATCGCAATGGTATATCTACGGCGTAGGCCTCGACACCATCTGCAAGGTAGGCAGCACGCTCTACGGCATAGACCCTGCCACCCGAGCATATCACGCCTCCTGTGACATATCCACGTTGCATAGCCACACGCGCGACACAGCGTATGCCGTTGCCACACATCTCGGCGTGCGTACCATCGGGATTGAGCATATCCATAACACATCGACCCTCGCTATCGCGGTCGATAAATAGTATGCCATCGCCACCAATACCACTCTGGCGATCACACGCAACACGCGCAAACGCCTCACGGTCAATACCCCTTGCCACACCATCACCTATGGCATCGACAAGTATAAAGTCGTTGCCCGAGCCGTGACACTTTATTATCTCGAAATACTGCATAGAGCCCTTCAAAGCTACGTACCTAATCCTCTGCGTGCCCATCAGCAGAGCTACGCATATTATCGTTCAAAGGTACAAATAATTTTGAGGCTTGCAAAATTATACCCCAGCAAAGAGCAAATTTTAGGCAATATACTTGGATTTACGGATAAAAATTCTTAATATTGTGATACTAAATAGAACTGTTATGGTCGAGAAATTTATTATGGCGGGCGATGTCCCGATGCACGTATGCGATACGGAGCGTGGAGATAAGTGTGTAGTGCTGTTGCACGGATACCTGTCATCGATGATCGTATGGGAGGAGTTTGTGCCGTTGCTAAAGGATAGTGTGCGTGTTGTGACGCTCGACCTTCCAGGACACGGCATATCTACAATCGTAGGCGAGGTGCACACTATGGAGTTCCTCGCGAAATGTGTTGCCGACGCAATGACAGCACTCGGCATCGAGCGCTACTCGGTAGTTGGTCACTCGATGGGCGGATATGTGGCGCTGGCTATGTGCGAGGCATATGCCGAGCGACTCGACTCGGTCGTTCTGCTCAGCTCAACAACAACAGCCGACTCACAGGAGAAGTGTGATCGCCGCCGTCGCGAGATCGAACTCATCAAGGCTGGCAAGAAGAACACTATGGCGCGTCTTGTGCCACACGCCGGTTTTGCACCACACAACGCCAAGCGTTTTGCTGACTATATCGCCGACCTCGGCGAGTTGATACTGATCACCGAAGATGAGGGAGTTATCGCAATACTCGGAGGTATGATCGAGCGCAAGGACCGCGACGAGCTACTGCGTAACAGTCCAGTGCCACATATGCTCATTTTCGGTCGCCACGACTACTACATTGCCAATGATGTTGCCGAGGAATTAGCTGCAAAGCACCCCGAAGCCGAGATTGTATGGCTCGAAGAGTCGGGACATATGGGCTTCTACGAAGAACCCGAGAAGTGTGCCGAGGCGATACTGCGTATGGCACTAAAATAGCAGACTGAAGATATGAGTGCAAAGCTTTCGATAATCATCCCCGTATACAATACCGAGGCTCTGCTATCACGCTGTCTGGAGAGTGTAACTACCCAGACACTGCACGATGTGGAGATTATTTGCGTCGACGATGGCTCGACTGATAGCTCGGGTGCGCTCCTTGACAAGTGGGCCGAACGTGACGAGCGCATCAAGGTAATACACCAGTCCAATGGCCGTCAGGGCAAGGCCCGAAATGCCGCTATGCGTATCGCCACAGGCGACTATATCGGTATGGTTGACAGCGATGACTACCTCCCGTCAGACTATTTCGAGAAGCTCTACACAGCTGCCATACGCCACGATGCCGATATAGCGGTGTGTGGCATTATCAAGCAGAAACGAGCATATAACCGCACCGTTGTATCGTTTGATAAAGAGCAGGTTACGGACGACATACGCGAGAAACTAAAACTATGTAACTGCCCACCAGACTTCCATCCCGTCAACAAGCTCTACCGTCGTGCAATGCTCGAGGCGCTCGAGCTTCGCTTTGCCGAGGGTGTGCAATACGAGGACGTGATGTTCGTAAGTCGTGCATTGTGCGAATCACGCAAACTTGTGACAGTACCTGAGTGCTCCTATTTCTATGTACTCAACCCCACATCAACTGTCAAATCGCGCCAGACAGCAGCAAAGCAGGCACAGAAATATATGGCACACCGCTCGATGGTCGACTACCTGTTATCGCGTAGCATAGAGCTTCCACAGCGCCACAATACTATTACGGTACGCTACGCCGAGCTATTCGGCCTGTGTCTATGGAAGATCAAGGAGAATGGTCTGCGCCGTACGCTGCGACTATTCGACCTTATACCCGTATGGTGGTGGCATAGATAAAACCAAAGATATGAAACAAGCTATAATCATAGGTGCCACATCGGGCATCGGTCTTGCTGTTGCAACACTGCTTATCGAGAAGGGATGGCGTGTAGCGGTTACTGGTCGCCGTCTGGAGCGACTCGAGGCATTGCAGCATAGCTACGACAAGGAGAGAGTCGTAATACGCGCTATGGACGTAACCGAGGAGTCGGCAATAGAGTCTCTCGACGCGTTGCTCGAGGAGGTCGCAGCGCCCGACGTGCTACTCTATGCAGCAGGTATAGGCAAGCAGAATCCAGAACTGAACGAGGATATGGAACTACGCACCGTCAAAACCAACTGCGAGGGTATGGTTCGCATCGTAGACCACTTCATAAACTACGTCAAGCGCTCCCCACAATACACCGCCAAGCACAAGGCCCACATCGCCGTAATCACCTCTGTAGCCGGCACAATGGGTATGGGACAGGCTGCGGCATACTCTGCAACAAAGAGTATGCAGAGCGCATATCTCGTAGCTCTGGCGCAACTTACACGTATGAAGCATCTACCCATAACCATCGGAGATATACGCCCCGGCTTTGTCGCTACCGAAATCCTGAATCCAGACAAGCACTACCCTATGCTTATGAGTGCAGATAGGGCCGCGCACTATATTCTGCGCTCGTTTGAGCGTCACCAGCGCATAACGATATTCGACTGGCGCTATCGTCTGCTCGTTGGCTTCTGGCGACTTATACCTCGCTGGCTGTGGGAGCGAATAACGATAGTTAAGAATTAGAGCCAAAAAAAACGGACAACCATTGGCTGTCCGTTTTCTTTTGAAGGAACCGAGAACTACTCCTCGCTCTTCTTGATACGACGCTCCTTGATACGAGCCTTCTTACCTGTGAGGTCACGGAGGTAGTAGATACGTGCGCGACGTACAACACCATACTTGTTAACCTCGATGTGGTCGATGTGGGGTGAGTAAAGAGGGAAGATACGCTCTACACCTACACCATTCGAAATCTTACGAATAGTAAACATCTTAGTCTTACCAGAACCCTTAATCTGGATAACTACACCACGGAAGCTCTGCAAACGCTCCTTGTTACCCTCTACGATACGGTAAGTTACTGTGATTGTGTCACCGGCACCAAACTTAGGCACATCTGCCTCGCTCTTGGTCCACATCTGCTCGTTTACGAGTCTGATCAATGCATCCTTGTTCATCGTTGCAACAAAAAATTAAATGTTAATCGCTCAACATTATCGCTGTGTCTGCCATACCATACCGCCACCCTCGACGGTAATCCTTCACAAGCTGCACAACCGAACAAAAACCCTACTCCTTAGAGTCCGCTTTTCGCTCCTGCGCCCCCTGATCAATTGGCCTACACCCATTATAAGAGGTTGATACGGGCGACAAAGGTAGAAATAAAAATTGAAATAGCAAAACAAACACCACAAAAATCACTGTAGCACAATGCTATCAGCCACAGCAGCACAGGTATTTTCTGCCGAAAACCATCCAATATTATGCATATGCGCTATCGCGTCGAGCAGTAGAAGAGGTCGGGCATAGAGCGCATAACAGGCACAGCACCATCCTCCGACTCTACAGCAAAAACCGCAACCATATAGTTTAGCCCCTTCTCCAGCTGTACGCTAATGTGGTTAGTGCCCTTGTAACACATCGTACTGAGGAACATATCGGCACTATGTCCCTGCGACATATAGCTACGAGCCTTCTTATAGAATGCAGTGCTCATACCCTTAACTATATAGTCCTCAGGAGCCGTGCCCTGCTCGACATAGTAGAGTGAGGTGCTTGGCGCAATCTGTATATAGTAGTAGCCATCCCAATCCTTAGGGGCGACAGCTATAGTTGCTAAACAGCTGGCATTCACAGATATATCCGTAATAAAGTCTACGTCATACAGCGTAGGCATAGGCAGCGTTACAAGGTCGTAGTGAATGGGGATAGTCATCGTATAGTCATTCCCCGACACCTCAATACCATAGCAATATACCACATAAGTACCGCCAGGCTGCATACCGCCAAATGTGCGGACTATAGTGCCCATACCTCCGAGATTAGCCGCAGGAATAAGCTCCTCCAATGTGCGACCATAGCTCTCGGCAATAGATATGTAGTTCTGCATCTCTGCATCAACAAACGCCTCGGCAGTAGATACTCCCGATGAGATGAAATACTCTTTGTCGATGATATTTGCTATGTAAAATACGTTGTCGTCCTTAGGCGTATAGGTAACCTTGCACGAGTTGTAGGTAACATTCTCAACAGCTATTGTGAAGAAGTTGGGCTCCATCTCCGACTGCTCGACAATTATCGAGCGGCTGCTCACAGCACCCTCATAGCTGAGTGTTAGACGGCCATAGCGCACCTCGGCAACATTGCTCTCCGCAACCGTAAAGCTGATAAGTGAGTTTGTAATTACCACATCCTCAATCCAATCCACATCGCACTTATAGGTTGGAAGAACACCCTTAATGCCATTCTCTACAGTGTAGAATAGACTGCACTTACCGCCCGTACCACTAATCTGAACTGTCGAACGCTCCACATCGAGCTTCGGAGGATTTGTTGGATCGATTGCGTTATTAACATCTTCGCACGACACCATTGTAGGGAGTGCGAGTAGAAGGGTTACAAATAGCGAGAGTAGTCTATGCATATATGTAAATATTGTTGGTTCAATAATAATTCTGCTACAAAGGTACACATTTTCGCGTATTCTAAAAATTTTTATAACTTTGTATTCACAATATTTCGCATCAATGAAGTACAATAGCGATACTCTACGACAGCTCCACGTCGAGCTACGCGACATCCTCGCAGAGGTAGCGCGCGTCTGCGACAAGGCCAATATCCCCTACTTTTTACAGGGCGGCACCGCCATAGGTGTACACTTTTTCGAGGATATAGTGCCGTGGGACGACGATATTGACCTCGGTATGACACGCGAAAATTACGAACGCTTCCTACGCGAAGCCCCCGCACTACTCGCTGAGGGATACACGCTACAAGAGTTTACGACAGAGCCAAATACCCCCTTCTACTTCGCTAAGGTGCGCAAGCGAGGCACTCGCTTTGTCGAGAGCGAATGGGTAGGACTGGATATTGCCGACGGCATATATATCGACATCTTCCCCTATGACCTCATACCCGACGTTCCACATATGGAGCGTGCACAACGACGCAGAGTTAAGTTCTGGGTAAATTGCTTCACCGCAAAGAGCGCGTGGGTGTGGCGATGGTTTGGCCGCGCCAACAATGGCGTAGCTATGCCAAAGAGTATGGCTTCGTGCGCGCTGCTTCGTCTGGTGAGCAGCCTTATGACCAAGGAGCAGATATACCGCCGTCTTAATCGCGAACTCACACGCTATAACAACACCACAGCTTCGCGCTACAACATCGTGCGAATGCCCAAAGATATGATTCCGCGATGCGATATCGAGGCTTGCGAGCTTCGACCCTTTGGCGAGATGCAACTCCCAGCACCGCGCAACCTTGAGTCGTATCTGCGTAACCACTACGGCAATATACAGAAGTGGCTTCCCGAGGAGCTGCAACTCAACCACGCCCCCGAGATACTTAACTTCAGCGAACGTGTGACAAGCTCCGCTTCGCGCTCTATATCGGTTGTCATTCCGCTATACAACAAAGCTGCAGAGGTTGAGCGAGCACTGCGCTCAGTAGTTGAGCAAAGCCTCAGTGTTGGCGAGATTATCGTTGTCGATGATGGTTCGACAGATGGATCAGCAGACATTGTAGCCGAGTTTATCAGGCTCCACCCCGACTCTAATATACGACTTATACGACAGACAAATGGTGGTGTCAGCGCAGCACGCAATCGCGGTATCAGCGAGGCGCAGGGCGATTATATTGCACTTCTCGATGCCGACGATGAGTGGCTATCTGGATATATCGCCGAGGTATGCAGACTTATGGAGCACTACCCCGATGTAGCTGCATACTCTACAGCATTCTATATCGTAGGCGATGGTCGCCGAGTAGCAGCTGCTACGCCTGCAGCCGAGGGTTACATCAACCCTGCGGAGGAGGCCTTGCAGAGGCGCTACCCCATCATTCCCTCTACGGCAACGCTGTCGCGAGCAGCACTGCTACGCATCGGAGGTTTTCCCGAGGGTATGCGCATTGGCGAAGATCAGTGGGTATGGATACGTCTTATGCAGGCTGGCGAGCGATTCTGCTTCTCGCCTATGCCACTTGTTCACTATTCACGTACAGCCAGCAACCGTTCGGCTGCAATCTATCGTCACGAGGAGTCAAAGCATAGTATCGCTGAATTATACGACGCAACACAGGACAGATTACTTAACGAGTATATCGCACGCGTAGGCCTCGGCAAGGCAATCACACAATCAGTGCGCGGCGGCAGCGAGGATGCTAGACAGGCAATCCGAGACTTTGGCTATACGCAGTATTCACATCGCCAGCTCCGCCGACTCCGCTTCCTGAACGCCCTCCCAGGCAAACTACGACCAACGGTCGACAAACTTTATAGCACACTCGCCTGGCTTGTAAAACATCGAGGATTATAATACTACAAATAAAAAACGGATGACTTAATAGTCATCCGTTCTGCATACCTTGCGGAGGGCACTGGATTAGAAGTCAATTGTGCAAGATTCTTACCCCTTATATATGTGCCTCATACTGCAAATAATAGGCTCCACGATGGGAGATTGGGATAAATTATCTGCCCTTTCACCTTCTCAATCTTCGCATACTATTCTATCGGTCTCACATCGGTGCAACTTTTTAGTGGCAAAAATGCACCAAAAATCCATATATTAAAAACATCTCAACTAACAGGTAATCAGTAAAATAATTATTATTTTACTCATACGTATTTCCCCACTTGAACGCTTCTTCTCAATTTTCTCATTCTTGAGATGCTGTGAGACTCAAAGATGGCTATTGAACAATCTCTGGTCGCATCACTACGAGGGTGCGGTTACCGTCGTTGAGGAGTTTTCGAGCGAATGCCTTAACATCATCGGCGGTTATGCTCTCAAGGATACCGAGGTATTCATCTTTGTAGTTGTAACCCTCGTCGTAGTATCGTGAGATAGCCGAAATCCAGCCGTTGTTGCTCTCGAGAACATTGTTATAGTTTTTCTGCAAGAACTCCTTTGACTTTGCGATGTCTTCTGCCAATGGACCATTTTCTGCAATCTTGCGAATCTCGGCATCGCAGATAGCAATCAACTCATCAGCAAGAGTCTCGTTAGTATCGAATTCGATAGAGAGTTGATATGTCGAAACGGGATACTTATCGATGCTACCACCAACGCCAACACCGTATGTGCCGCCCTTCTCCTCGCGGATAGAGACCATATAGCGAGAGTCG
>JAGBXR010000027.1 GCA_017629145.1 Alistipes sp.
ACACCTGGGAGGTCCTTAACACGACCACCACGAACGAGCACGATTGAGTGCTCCTGCAAGTTGTGGCCCTCACCTGGGATGTAGGCATTGACCTCCTTGCCATTAGTCAATCTAACACGTGCAACCTTACGCATAGCCGAGTTTGGCTTCTTAGGAGTTGTGGTGTACACACGAGTACAAACTCCACGGCGCTGAGGACACGCTGCGAGCGCTGGCGACTTACTCTTCTCAACCAGGCTAACTCGACCGTTTCTTACTAACTGCTGAATAGTTGGCATTTCTAAAACGTTTTTGTCCTTTAATTTTTGTTAATAATTTCAATTCCCATTTGCGAGAAATTGCCCGCAAAGATACTCATTTTTTTTGACATACAATATATAAGCACCCTTTTTTCGCACCAAAATGTTGAAAACTCGCGAAAAACCGATAGAATTTTCTTATCCCAATTCCAAAACTATAACGGTTTATCTATGGGTAAAAACATATAGTATTGATATTCTGCACTTTACAATTTTTCACCAAAATTTACCCCGAAAATTTACGGGTAAAAAAATACGATTTCGCAAATAGTTGATTTTTGGACTATTTTTCGGAGAGTGTAAATTTTTAAGCGATTTGATAGTGTGGTCAGCTATAGGGAGTTTAGGGAGTTTAATGAGCTTAGGGATGGCTTGCGCGCCTGCGGATGGGGGCTAAGGGAGATTAAGGAATTTAAGGAGTTTAGCGAGGGCTTGCGCGCCTTTGGATAGAGCTAAAGGAATTTAAGGAAATTAGAGAATTTAGGGAGAGCTTGCGCGCCTTTAGAACGCACTCTGCTCCTTAACACCCCTATATTCATTAATTTCCTTAAACTCCTTAAATTCCTTAATCTCCCTAAATCACTACCTACCCACCTGCACACCCTAATTTTTCGATAGAAGCCGTGAGATGTGGCACTGACACGAAAAAGCCACCGATGGGTAGTACTTGATGTACGTCCCATTGGTGGCGTTGACTGAAGTGTCGCAGATGACTACTTATCTCGAAAAATTGAAATTTGTTGTCAGAAGGCTGTAGATGCTGCACCGATAAAGAAGTTGCCCCAGATGGGACATACTTGACGTATTTCCCATTTGGGGCAATGATTGAGGTGCGGCAGATATCTGCCTTATGACTACAAATTAAGGAGAGCCTTAACCTCCTCTGCTACACACTTGCCGTTGTAACCAAACTTCTCGTCGAGCACCTTGAAAGGAGCTGAATAACCGAAGTGGTCGAAGCCGTGGATGTAGCCATTCTCACCAACCAAACCTGCGAGGTTGAGTGAAAGACCTGATGTCATACCATAGCGTGGCAAGTTGCCGAGAACCGCCTCCTGGTACTCCTTAGGCTGATCACGGAAGAGACCCTCACTTGGGATAGATACCACGCGAGTAGCGATACCCTCAGCAGCGAGAAGCTCTGCACCCTCAACAAGAGTAGATACCTCCGAACCTGTTGCGATGAGCGTAGCGCGAGCATCCGCAGAGTCCAAAACAACATAACCGCCCTTCTCGGCCTTCTTCGCCTCCTCCTGACGCGATACACCAGAGAGTGCTGGCAACGACTTGATATTCTGACGAGAGAGTACCAAAGCTACAGGACGCTTCTCCTCCAACGCCATCTTCCAAGCTACCACTGTCTCCTCGCTATCAGCTGGGCGAAGTACGAGCATTGAGCGCTCGCCAGAGTGGTTGCGCACGTGCTCCATAAGACGAATCTGAATCTCGTGCTCTACAGGCTCGTGAGTAGGACCATCCTCACCTACGCGGAATGAGTCGTGTGTCCAGATGTAGATAACGTGCTGCTCCATAAGTGCAGAGAGACGAACAGCTGGCTTCATATAGTCAGAGAATACGAAGAATGTACCGCACGCTGGAATGATACCGCCGTGAAGTGCCATACCGTTCATTACGCAAGCCATAGTGAGCTCGGCAACACCTGCCTGGAAGAAGTTACCAGAGAAGTCGCCCTTGGTGAACGCCTTGGTCTTCTTGAGGAAGCCATCGGTCTTATCAGAATTCGAGAGGTCAGCAGATGCAACAACCATATTCTCAACCTTCTCTGCGAAGATGCCGAGCATAGATGCAGATGCTGCACGTGTTGCCTGATCAGGCTTAATCTCGATTGAAGAGTAGTCGATCTCTGGGAGCTTACCAGAGTAGAAGAGATCCATCTTCTCGGCAAGAGCTGGGTTAGCCTTACGCCACTCGTCCTCCGTAGCCTTCATCTCGGCAGCCCACTTGCGCAACTCCTCGCGGCGCTGTGCGTAGATCTCCTTTGACTCCTCGAATACTGCAAATGGCTCCTCTGGGTTACCACCAAGGTTGGTGATTGTGGCCGCGATGTCGGCACCAGCAGCTGTGAGTGGCTGACCGTGTGTTGACACCTGGTTCTCGAAGCTTGTACCATCAGCCTTACGTGCACCGTAACCCATAATTGTCTTACCGATGATGAGTGTAGGACGCTCTGTCTCGGCATTAGCAGCCTTGAGGGCAGCACGAATCTCGTCGATAGACTGACCATTAACTGTGATTACATTCCAGTTCCAAGCGCGATACTTCATCTCGATATCCTCGGTATCAACCTCGTCGCACTTTGTAGAGAGCTGGATGTTATTTGAGTCGTAGTACATAATGAGGTTAGACAGGCCGAGGTGACCAGCAATGCGACCAACACCCTGTGAGATCTCCTCCTGAACAGCACCGTCAGAGATGAATGCATAGGTCTTGTGTGCCATCCACTCACCGAAGCGAGCCACCATAAAGCGCTCTGCAATAGCAGCACCGAGAGCCATAGCGTGACCCTGACCGAGAGGACCAGATGTATTCTCCACACCGCGAAGTACGTCAACCTCTGGGTGACCAGGAGTTACACTACCCCACTGACGCAACGACTGCAAATCCTCAGTCGTATAGTTACCAGCCAATGAGAGCACAGCGTAGAGCATAGGTGACATATGTCCTGGGTCGAGGAACATACGGTCGCGGTGTGGGTACGCCATATTCTCTGGGTCGTAGCGAAGGAACTCTGTGTAGAGCACATTGATAAAGTCGGCACCACCCATAGCACCTCCAGGGTGACCAGACTTTGCCTTCTCGACCATTGAAGCAGCCAGGATACGAATATTATCGGCTGCACGCTGAAGTTTGTTATTCTCCATAACCTTTGTTAAATTAATATTTTGTTTATGTTGTTGTTACATATTCACCGGGGACTACAGTATATGTTTCCCCATACATCTTACAAAGGTACAAAAAGTTTCAATATGATGTACCACAAATTGCACTTTTCGGCACATTTTTCCTCTCCTTTACCAAAAGGTCGAGTGGCAAGGCTAAAAGATAGTGGTAATAATTATAATATATAGGTATAAGTAGCTATTTTTTAAGATAAATTTCCTAACTTTGCATTGATATTGCGACAATGCGGACCTATGCGAACTTCGGCGTTCGAGGTGCAGCGTCGCGACACACGCTGAAAATCTATTCATAAACTAAAATATCAAAAGCTATGTTTGCAATTGACAACTACAATTTCGCTGGCAAGCGTGCCATCATCCGCGTTGACTTCAACGTGCCTCTCAATGGCGAGGGTCAGGTAACAGACGACACACGTATCCGCGCTGCTATCCCTACAATCCAGAAGGTATTGGCAGGTGGCGGCTCTGTAATTCTTATGTCGCACCTTGGTCGTCCAAAGAAGAACCCAGATCCAAAGTACTCTTTGGAGCAGATCATCTACGCTATCGAGGCTCGTCTCGGAGTGAAGGTTCAGTTCGCTGGCGACTGTATGGGTGAGAAGGCTGCAGAGATGGCAGCAAACCTCAAGCCAGGTGAGGTGATGCTCCTCGAGAACTTGCGCTTCTATGCCGAGGAGGAGGGTAAGCCACGCGGCTTGGCAGAGGATGCAACCGACGAGGAGAAGAGCGCAGCAAAGAAGGCTGTGAAGGAGTCACAGAAGGAGTTCGTGAAGAAGCTCGCTTCGTATGCTGACTGCTACATCAACGATGCATTCGGTACAGCACACCGCGCACACGCCTCTACAGCACTCATCGCCGACTACTTCCCACAGGACAAGATGTTCGGCTACGTTATGGAGAACGAGCTCAAGGCTATCGACGGCGTTATGGAGAACCCAGAGCGTCCGTTCTGTGCTATCATCGGCGGCTCAAAGGTATCTACAAAGATCACTATCATCGAGAAGCTTATGGAGAAGGTTGACTCTATCATCATCGGTGGCGGTATGACCTACACCTTCGCTGGCGCAGAGGGCGGCAAGGAGGGTAAGTCTATCTGCGAGCCAGATATGTTCCCAGTAGCTCTTGAGATCTTGAAGAAGGCCGAGGAGAAGGGTATCCAGATTCTCCGCTCTCCAGATGCACTCATCTGCGACGACTTCTCGGAGAACGCAAATACACAGGAGGCTCCTGCAAACAACATTCCTGACGAGTGGGAGGGTGTCGACATCGCAACTGGCGGTAAGGCTAAGTTCCGCGAGCATATCCTCGGCTGCAAGACTATCCTCTGGAACGGTCCTGTAGGCGTATTCGAGATCAACAAGTTCTCGACAGGTTCACGCGCTGTAGCAGAGGCTATCGCCGAGGCTACAGAGAAGAACGGTGCATACTCACTCATCGGCGGTGGTGACTCGGTAGCTTGTGTAAACAAGTTCGGTCTCGCAGACAAGGTGTCGTACGTATCGACTGGTGGTGGTGCACTGCTCGAGTATATGGAGGGCAAGGAGCTCCCAGGCGTAGCAGCTATCCGCAAGTAATAGATAGGTAGTATAGAGGGCTGATTAGATACGCATAATCTAAATCAGCCCTTGCTATGGCCATCGATTGAAACAATACAACTCAAACAGAATAGACAAACAAAGATGAAAAAGTTCTCATTTATCCTTGCAACAGCACTCCTTATGACAGCGTGCGCAACGACAAATGGCGGCAAGCAGGCCGAGGTGCCAGCTATCGACATCAACAACCTCGATGAGTCGATCGTCCGCAACGATGACTTCTACCAGTGGGCAACAGGCGGCTGGCAGAAGAACAACCCTCTCAAGCCAGAGTTCTCTCGTTACGGCTCATTCGACGTATTGCGCGAGAACAACGAGGTGCGTATCAACGAGCTCTTCCAGGCTATGACCGAGTCGAAGGCCGAGGCTGGTAGCATCGAGCAGAAGATCTCGGATCTCTATAAGATGGGTCTCGACGAGGAGCGTCTTAACCGCGAGGGCGCAGAGCCTATCCGCGAGGCGTTGAACAAGATTTATGCTATGAACAGCCGTGAGGAGATCTTGGCCGCTTTGCCAGAGCTCCACACCGATGGCATAGGCGCATTCTTCTACGCATACCCTGCAGCTGACCTTGCAGATAGCAATATGACAATTCTCTACCTCGAGCAGGGCGGCCTTGCGATGGGCAACCGCGACTACTACACCGAGGAGAACAACGCTGACAAGAAGGCCGAGTACCGCAACTACCTCGCAAAGATCTACGCTTTGGCAGGTCTCGAGGGCGATGCAGAGGCATTCGTAGCTGATGTGTTGAAGGTTGAGGATGCTATCGCTGCAAAGCACTGGACAAATGTTGAGTGCCGCGACATCCAGCGTGGTTACAACCCATACACTATGGAGCAGGTACGCAAGGAGTTCTCAACAGTTGACTGGGATGCTTACTTCAAGGCTATGGGTGTTGAGAACGTTGAGAAGCTCGTTGTGAGCCAGCCATCATCGTTCAAGAACATTATGGAGGTTATCGCAACTATGCCTGTCGAGGCGTTGCGCAACTACGTTGCTGCACACTACATCGATGCAGCATCTGGCTACCTCAGCGAGGAGTTCGCACTCGCATCGTTCGAGTTCTTCGGCCGTACAATGTCGGGTACACAGGAGATTCGTCCTCGCTGGAAGCGCGCTATGGGTGTGCCTAACAACATCCTTTCAGACGCTGTAGGTCAGATCTACGTTGCAAAATACTTCCCAGAGAGCGAGAAGGCTCGCGTAGAGCTTATGGTATCTAACATCCAGAAGGCATTCTCAAAGCATATCGACAACCTCGACTGGATGGGTGAGGAGACCAAGGCAAAGGCACAGGAGAAGCTCGCAGCATTCACCGTAAAGATCGGCTATCCTAACAAGTGGGAGGACTACTCTACACTCAACGTAGACCCAGCAAAGAGCTATTGGGCAAATGTCGTAGAGGCTAACCGCTGGTACAGCGCAGACTCTATGTCAGAGGTAGGCAAGCCCGTAGATCGCGAGAAGTGGATGATGCCTCCACAGATGGTTAACGCATACTATATGCCTACAACCAACGAGATCTGCTTCCCAGCAGCTATCCTCCAGCCTCCATTCTACAACCCTGCAGCTGACGATGCAGTGAACTATGGCGCTATCGGCGTGGTTATCGCTCACGAGATGACACACGGCTTCGACGACCAGGGCTCGCAGTTCGACAAGGTAGGCAATATGAACGACTGGTGGACTGCCGAGGATCGTGCAGCATTCGAGAAGAAGACTGACGTATTGGTTGAGCAGTTCAACGCTATCGAGATTCTCCCAGGCTTGTTCGCTGATGGTAAGTTCTCATTGGGCGAGAACATCGCTGACCAGGGTGGTTTGCGCCTTGCATACACAGCGTTGGTTGACTCTTGGAACGGTGAGCACCCAGCAGACATCGATGGCTTCACAGCCGAGCAGCGTTACTACATCGGTTACGCAACACTCTGGGCACAGAACATCACCGATCAGGAGAAGGAGCGCCTCACAAAGGTTGACGTACACTCATTGGGCCGCAACCGCGTGAACGCTACATTGCGTAACATTCAGAGCTTCTACGATGCCTTCGGCATCACCGAGGAGGATGCTATGTATATGCCTGTTGAGGAGCGCGTGATTATCTGGTAATCGCAGATAGATAGCGAGCCGAAGTCGGCTCAACAAACGATAAAGGTCTGTGCAGGCGCACAGACCTTTATTGTTATGAGACATCTGGGGAGTGTAAGGAGTGTAAGGAGATTAAGGAGTTTAGGGAAGTTAGGGAGGGCTTGCGCGCCTTTAGATAGAGCATAAGGAATTTAGGGAGTTTAGGGAATTTAGGGAGAGCTTGCGCGCCTTTAGAACGCACTCCACTCCTTAAACTCCTTAAACTCCTTAAATTCCTTAAATTCCTTAAACTCCCCCCAACCCAAAAACCGCCCTAACCTCCCTAATCTCCTTAACCTCCCTAAATTCCCTAATCTCCCCACAACCCACAAAAAAAAAAGCGTGTCCAACATAAGTTGAACACGCCTTTGCGATATTATGCAATAGGTTAGTTATTACCTGTTGCACGCGCTGCGTATGAGATGTTAAGCGCCTCTGCCTTACGAAGCTCCTGCTTAACAGCAGTAAGCTTACCTACAGTTGCACCCTCATCAACGCGAAGGTTAACAACGATATCCTTAGGACCAACACCCTTAGTAACGGTAGTAGCCGAGATAAAGTCGCGGATGTCAGACACCTCGCGTGTCTGGTCGTTGAGCTGAATCTTCAAAGCATCCTCACCTACCTTAGCACCGAGGGGCTTACCCATCCAAATATTTACAAGATTCTTCTTGTCGAGCTCGGTGATCTCATAAGCCTCAGGCATCTGCACCTGCACCAATGGATCTACCTCACGCATCGTAGTTGCTGCCATAAAGAAGAACAGAAGCATAAACACGATGTCGGGAAGTGACGAAGTCGACATTGCGGGCACCTCTTTCTTGCCCTTTTTTGCCATTACTGCCATAACTACTTCTTTGTTTGATCGTTAGGTTCTGCCTCGGAAATCTTCATAGGAACAGCCTTACGGATGTTCGATGCCTTGATATCATCCAACTCATCGTACTTCGCACCATATACCAAGAACGAAATATCGTCGCGGTAGAGGCTGAAGGCGTGAGTAAGCTCATCCTGCACCTTAAGATATACCTTGTACTTAGTCTCATCATCGGCCTTGAGTGATACAAGACCCTCGCTGACATCGTATGTCATACCGTCGATCTCGGTGGCCTTCTTGTTAGAACGGTCGAGATGTGTAAGGAAGTTGTAAACCTCCTGTGAGAGACGTGAGTGTGTGCCGTGACGACGAAGGTCGTTTGAACCATACTCCTCAGTACCCACCATAATAGCACCGCTACGCGATACATTAACCTTGAGTACGTTACGCTCGTTTACATCTACATCGTTCTGCTGCTCTGTGGGGTCAATCCAGGGAGGAAGCGTACGCTTCATACCTGTATCGACATCCATCGTAGTGGTCACCAAGAAGAATATCAACAGCAAGAATGCGATATCCGCCATTGAACTGGAGTTGATATCTCCAGCCTTTTTCTTCGATTTTGCCATAAACTACGATTTAAAGACGCCACGAACAGCCGAAAGGATTGCTGCCAAAGCTGCACCAGCGAATGTGATATAAGTAACCAAAATACTTGCGTCAGCCAACATATACTCGAATGGACCGAATACCTTACGTGTAGCAAGATCAGTACCCAAACCGAGGTCGTAGCCAGCTGCATCCTTCAATGTTGCACCATCTGCCCAGCCGTGAGTAGTAGCAAGAACGTAAGATACACCAATAACAGCTGCTACAACGCAAATAGCTGCCAATGTCTTACCAAGACCACCCTTGTTCTGGAAAAGGTTCATTACTGTGTTGATAATGATAATGCAGAATGCAAATACCAACAAGAAGTAGAACCACATAATATTGACGCTAATAGCAGTCGAAAGAGCGATGATATTAGCAGCGTCTGCCTGTGCCTGAGCGTTAGCCTTCTCAGAAGCTGCAATATTCTCCTCCATTACTGCGATATTCTCCTTATATACGTTGAGAGTATCGTTCAACGCCTTGAAGTCTGCCTGAACAGCCTGTGCCTCAGCAAGCTTCTTCTTCTGTGCAGCAGAGAGCTTCTTAACCTCAGCAAGCTCAGCGACAACTGCGTCAGCAGCCTTAGCTACCTCAGCCTTAGCACCAACCTTTGCCTCATACTCGGGAACGAGCACTGTGCGAGTGTTCTCAAGCTTAAGCTTCTCATCAGCGATGCCCTGCTCAGAGAGGATACCCTCCTCAAGCTGAGTGGCAAATACCTTACCCAACTCCTCGATACCGTGAGCTGTAGAGCGTACGGGCTCAGCAACACCCTCATCATTGAGGTTGATCAACTGAGCATTGCCAGCGATCTTCGATGAATCGGGAGCAGCCATACCCACCACGATAGCCCAAGCCACCAAAGCAACTGAAACAGTCGCGAAGAGTAGGAATACTATTCTATTTAAATTCTTCATAATTCGATTTATCCTTAAAATATTGGAGCTTAATTATCGCTTGTTGTATGCAGTAAGCATATCAATCAAGGTGATAGAGGTATCCTCCATCTTAACTACGAGTGACTCAATCTTTGAGAGGATGTAGTTGAAGAAGATCTGAAGGATAACGGCTGCGATAAGACCCAACATAGTAGTCAAAAGAGCCACCTTGATACCACCAGCAACGACTGCAGGTGAGATAGTAGCCTGTGCCTGGATGTCATCGAATGCCTGGATCATACCCACAACGGTACCCATAAATCCGAGTGATGGAGAAAGAGCGATGAAGAGTGAGATCCAAGAGAGACCTGACTCGAGGTGACCCTGCTGAACTGAACCGTATGATACAACAGCCTTCTCAACAGCCTCAAGACCCTGGTCGTAGCGCATAAGACCCTGGTAGTAGATAGATGCGATAGGACCGCGTGTGTTGCGGCAAACCTCCAAAGCAGCCTCTACGCCCTTCTCGTTGAGAGCCTTCTCAACCTCAGCAGTGAACTTCTTAGTGTTGATCTGTGCGAATGTCAAATAGATGATACGCTCGATAGCGATAGCCAAACCGAGAACCAAGCAAACAAGCACTGGAAGCATCCACTCCCAACCACCTTCCAAGAACTTCTTCATAAGAGCGAAGTGCATAGGCTCACCTGCCAACTCCTCAGCTGCATCAGCCTCTACTACCTGCTCAACGGCAACCTCCTGAACGGGAGCCTCGTTAGCATCCTGTGCGTAAGCAGCGCCAAATGACAAAGTGGCAGCTGCCAAAACCAAAAATAATTTTTTCATAGTGTTTTGTTAAGTTAAAATTTGTAAATTTTAGTAGTTGTTTCTCTATTTTGTTTTTAGTTTTCAGCTCGTTTTTGGTTCTTTCCGACCATACGCTATCACGCCAAATCCGCACATCAGAGCACCAAATACGGTGTGCAAATACCCTGTCATTTAGGCATTTACAGCATCTGCTTTACTCTATTGCACACCCCAAGGTGGCAAAAACACGCGACTTTAACGTGCTAAATATACGCATTATTCTCGAAAAGTGCAACGCTTTACAAAGTAAATTCGCCACGCAGAGGACGACGCATCAGGTTAAGCGATTCCGATAATGGCAAATTTTTGCCTAAAACGTACATCAGCTTTGTAACTGCCGACTCGATAGTCATATCGTGACCCGATACAACGCCTGCCTCCTGCAATGCCAAACCTGTCTCGTAGAGGTGCATCTGCACAGCACCATCCTTACACTGCGATACATTCACCACGATGATACCTCGCTCGACAGCCTCCTTGACCAGGTCGACAAACCACTGCGACGTGGGGGCGTTACCTGCACCATAGGTCTCAAGCACCACACCACGCGCACCGCTGTCGAGCAGCAGGGTACGAAGCGTCGATGGACGGATACCCGGGAAGAGCTTCACGACAACAACCTCGTCGCACATAGCCTCGCCAATGCGGAACTCGTCGCTGAAGTCGGGGGCATAGGGGGCAATAGCCGCCTGGTTGTACTGGATGTTGACACCAACATCGGCCAACGCTGGATAGTTGAACGATGCAAAGGCGTTGAGCGCCTCGGCACTAAATTTGGTTGTTCGGTTACCGCGCATCAGCTTATTCTGGAAGTAGAGCGCCACCTCGGGAACGAGAGGATGGCCATACTCGTTGCGTGCACCAGCAATCTCGATGGCTGTGATAAGGTTCTCGCGGCCGTCGGTACGCAGTATGCCGATAGGAATCTGGCTACCTGTAAAGATCACGGGCTTGGCCAAATTCTCAAGTATAAAGCTCAACGCAGCAGCCGAGTATGACATAGTATCTGTGCCGTGGAGCACCACGAAACCATCATACGCCGAGTAGTTATCGCGGATAAGACGCGCCATATGCACCCAGTTCTCGACCGACACGTTCGAAGAGTCGATAGGGGGTTTTATGGTCATCACCTCGAGGTCGACCTTAAGTCGCTTGAGCGAGGGGAACTCGTCGTATATACCGCTGAAATCGAAGGGGACGAGAGCTCCTGTAGCCTCGTCGGTTTTCATACCGATAGTACCTCCGGTATAGATAATCAATATGGATGAACGCCTCATAAGTGAAGGTGAGTGTGGCTTTAGTGCACACATATCATTACAAAGGTAGGTAAAATTTGCCATTGTTGTTACGCATAAGGCAACTTTTTTCTACACCTACCCCACTTTTTCTCTCTACAGATTGAAGATGCGGCTCGCCGTAGCGGTAGTCACAATTGCCACCTCCTCGACCGATTTACGATGCAGCTCCGCGATTTTGCCACATACGAGCGCGACGTTTTGCGGCTCGTTGCGCTTGCCACGATGGGGCACAGGAGCGAGGTATGGCGAGTCGGTCTCGAGCACCAAAAGCTCGGTAGGCAGTTCGGCCACAACCTTGTCAAGACCTGAGTTCTTGAATGTTACGACTCCACCGATGCCGAAAACGAAGTCGCCAAACTTCAGTATCTTACGCGCCGTATCTACCGAGTCGGCATAGGCGTGCATCACGCCACGCATACCGCGTCCTGCATAGGTAGCCAACGCATCGAGCATCTCGACATATGCCGAACGTGTGTGTATAGCCACAGGCAGACCATACTGCAACGCTAACTCGAGCTGTGCGTGGAGCGTCTCGCGCTGCTGCTTGTAGAAATCCTGACTCCAGTAGAGATCCAGACCTATTTCACCCACGCCATAGAAACGAGTAGGTGGCCGAGAGAGGAGCTTCTCGACCATATCGAGTTCATCGCGCCACGTGGGATTGTCGTTTACCGACGTGGGATGGAGACCCACCATCGGCAGGCAGTAGTCGGGCTCGGCAGCCGCCAGTTCGAGCATACGGCCACGACTCTCCGAGTCGATATCGGGCAAAAGCATACATCTCAAGCCTGCATCGCGCGCACGCGCTATAGTTTCCGCACGGTCAGCATCGAACTCCTCGGCGTATATATGTGAGTGAGTATCAATCATATAGTCTTATATTGTTTTATTTTACACTCTTTCGTATCGTTTGCCTGGCAACGTGCGTATCAGACCCTTCATCTCAAGATCCATAACCACCATCGCCAGTTCTCCCATCGTCAGGCCAGTAGCCTCCATCAACGATGGCCAGTCGAGCGTCGCAGCAGTGTCGAATGCCGCATAGAGGTTGCGCTCGGCAGCACTTAACCCAGCTGTTTTATCCTCAACCTCGGTATCAGCCTCGACACCGAGAGATATGTTCCATCCCAAATCCTCGATGATATCGGCCGCCGAGAGCACCAGACGCGCCTTGCCCGAGCGTATGAGGTTGTTCGTGCCGAACGACGCAGGGTCGGAGATGCGCCCCGGGAGTGCCATAACCACACGACCATAGCTGTCGGCAATATCGGCCGTAGCGAGTGAGCCACCCCTTGCTGGCGACTCTACTACGAGCGTGCCGTGGCAAAGGCCGGCTATTATACGGTTGCGCGCGATGAACATCGAGCCGTTGTGATGCGTCTGCGAGTGCAGCTCCGAGACCAGAGCGCCACCACGACGAAGTATATCCTCGGCGAGGTTGCGATGCGCAGCAGGCGACACCTCGGGCAACGTCGTAGCTACCACAGCCACCGTTGGCACATCGCAATTGAGTGCAGCACGGTGTGCCGCAGCGTCGATGCCATAGGCCAGGCCGCTCACTATTCGCAACTCGTCGACACTCTTGGCAAGTCCCTCGACAATGGTGTTGCAGGCGTGCTGACCTGCAGGCGATGCCTCGCGTGTACCTACCATAGCGAGCAGGTTACCACCAAGCGCCTCTATATTACCCTTGACAAAGAGCACGTGGGGGCGGTCTGCGGTGTCGCGCAGCGCCTCGGGATACTCGGCATCGGTAGCGGCTATGGCGAGGATGCTGTTGCGACGGCAATACTCCGCCTCGCGACGTGCAAGTTCGAGGCTACGACTGTCGAGCAACGCATCGACAAGCTCGGCACGTAGTCCTGCGCCTTCTACAATCTCGCTACGCGAGGCAGCAAATAGAGCCTCGGCCGAACCGAAGTAGTCGACGAGGTGTCGCGCACCGCGAGTGCCTATACCGCGAGTGAATATTAGTGCGAGATCTTCGAGAGTCATAGACTTATAGATTGTTTGAGAGTGTAAAGATAATACTTTTTATCGAAAGAGCATATAAGATGGGGAAAATGGGGAGGGCTAAAGGGAATTAAGGAATTTAGGGAATTTAAGGAGAGGCTTGCGCGCCTGAGGATGGGGGCTAAGGGAGATTAAGGAGTTTAGGGAATTTAAGGAAAGGCTTGCGCGCCTTTAGAACGCACTCAGGCTCCTTAACACCCCTATATTCATTAATTTCCTTAAACTCATTAAATTCCCTAATCTCCCTAAATTCCCTAATTCACCACCTACTTACCTGCACACCCTAATTTGTTGTCAGAAGCCGTGAGATGTGGCACTGACACGAAAAAGCCACCGATGGGTAGTACTTGTGGTACGTCCCATTGGTGGCTTTGACTGAAGTGCCGCAGATTGCGGCTTATCACAACAAATTACTCTTCGTCAGTATCAGTGTAAGCCTTCAACAACTTATCCTGTACATCTGCTGGCACCTGCTCGTAGGTAGCAAACTGCATTGTGTAGGTTGCTGCACCTGAAGTGAGTGATGACAAAGATGTAGAGTAGCGGTAGAGCTCTGCAAGAGGTACACGTGCGTTGAGACGGTCGAAGCCCTTATCTGACTCCATACCCATAATCATAGCACGACGGTTCTGCAAGTCACTCATCACAGCACCCATATACTCGCTTGGAGTGAGTACCTCGACGTTGTAGATAGGCTCCATAATCTTTGGACCTGCGTTGCGGAATGCCTCCTTGAAGGCGTTACGAGCTGCAAGCTTGAACGAGATCTCGTTAGAATCTACTGGGTGCATCTTACCATCGTAGATAACCACGCGGATGTCGCGAGCGTAAGAACCTGTAAGTGGACCCTCGTCCATCTTCTCCATAATACCCTTCAAGATAGCTGGCATAAAGCGAGCGTCGATAGCACCACCAACGATAGAGTTGTAGTACTGCAACTTACCGCCCCAAGGCAAGTCGTACTCCTCCTTACCCTTAACGTTCACGGTAATATCCTTGCCGTTAACCTTGTACTTTGTAGGCTCTGGCATATCCTCGTAGTAAGGCTCGATAACCATATGTACCTCACCAAACTGACCCGAACCACCAGACTGCTTCTTGTGGCGGTAGTCTGCCTGTGCTACCTTGGTGATAGTCTCACGATATGGGATCTTTGGTGCGAAGAACTCCATCTCCATCTTGTTCTCTGTCGAGAGACGATACTTCAAGATGTTGAGGTGGTGCTCACCCTGACCCTGGATGATAGTCTGCTTAAGCTCCTTTGAGTACTCTACAAGGATTGTAGGATCCTCATACTTTGCGTCGTTGAGCAACTTGCCGAGCTTCTCCTCATCACTCTGCTCCTTTGCCTTAACCGCTGCACGGTAGCGAGGCTCTGGGAATACGATAGGCTCAACAGTTACTGGAGTAGCAGGAGCAGCCAAAGTATCGTTTGTGCGTGTACCCTTAAGCTTCACAGTGCAACCGATGTCACCTGCTGAAAGCTCTGACACCTTGATACGGTTCTTACCAGCAACTGCGAAGAGCTGCGAGATCTTCTCCTTGTTGCCTGTACGTGAGTTCACGAGCTCCATACCCTCGGTGATCTTACCACGAACTACGCGGAAGTAGGTGATCTCACCGATATGCTGCTCGATCTGGCTCTTGAATACGAATACTGCTGTAGGCTCATCGGCATTTGCCAAAAGCTCCTCGCCCTCGGTAGAGAGGAATGCAGGTGCCTTCAATGGGCCTGGAGCTACGTTGATGATGAACTCCATAAGACGCTTTGTACCGATATCGCGCTTACCTGATGCGCAGAAGATAGGCATAACATCGCGCTTCGACACGCCGAGCTTCAAACCTGCACGGATATCATCCTGTGTGAGTGAACCCTTCTCGAAGTAGAGCTCCATAAGAGCGTCATCGTAAACTGCAGCTGCCTCGGCAAGCTCCTGGTTGAGAGCCTGTGCTGTCTCGAGCTCGCTCTCTGGAATTGGATGCTCCTCACGTGTACCGTTCTCGTCTACGAACTTGTACATCTTCATCATCAATACGTCGATGAATGAGTCGAAGCCTGCACCCTGGTTTACAGGATACTGAACAATAACTGGCTTAACTGATGAGTTAGCGCGGATACCCTCGACTGTAGCCTCGAAGTTAGCCTTGTCGCCATCGAGCTGGTTAACCAAACCGATGAGTGGCTTATTGAGGATGCGTGCGTAGCGTGACTGAAGCTCTGAACCTACCTCCCAACCATTCTGGGCGTTGAGCACCATAACACCAACGTCACCTACCTTGAAAGCCGAGAAGAGCGAACCACAGAAGTCGTCCGAACCTGGGCAGTCGATGATGTTGAGCTTACGGTCCATAAACTCTGTAAAGAGGGTTGTCGAATAAATCGAACGCTTATACTCGTGCTCGATATCGGTGTTATCCGATATAGTATTGTTATTCTCGATACTACCCCTGCGGTCAATAACTTTACCCTCATAAGCCATTGCCTCTGCAAGGGTAGTTTTTCCAGTGCCGGGCGCACCAATAAGAACGATGTTCTTAATCTCTTTTGCTGAATAGTTTTTCATAAGTATATTAGTTTTTAGGTTTTTTTTCGTCACTCTTCTGCCAATCGGGACTCTTGCATACAAGCCATCGTCTCGGCTTATTGAGCTTTGCGGATTATAAAGTTATAGACTTTTTTCGAAACTGCAAAATATTCTTTCAAAAATTCCAAAAATATCTTTATTTTCCCACCCTTTTACCACTTTTATACCAATCCAGCAGCGCACAATATCGGCCTTGCGGCACATTTTTCACATTACATAACAATGCATAAAAGCGCGATATATATATGCAATGAATCTATTCTTTTTTAGAATATATCAGCAAATATGCAGATAGAGAGCATAGAGCATAGATAAAAATGCATCGACCGATTGGACTATTTCTCAAAAATAGCTACCTTTGTTACACCAATAAACGAGGTCGTTATGCTTCGCAGAGTCATACATAACCACATTTTACCACTCATCGCGCTATTGTGCTACAGCGCGGTATCGGCTCAACAGCTCGACGAGTACGACTTTCGCAACTACAAATTCTACGACGAGGAGTTTAGCGAGCCCCTATACCCCATTGCCGACACAATACGTCCAAACGCAGCATACGAGGATCTCGACGACCCTCTCGCCCAAATACGCTATTCGCTGACCACCCTGGGTAACCCACGTCGCGGCGGCGGATACGACGAGGAGCGATACTGCGTCGACAATCTCGACATCGAATACTCCACAGCACGCCTCCTTGGTAGCACAGGCATAGGTCGAGCCACTGGTGCAGGCACAGGATATGCGCCATCGGGAGGAGGTACAGCAACACTCACACACTACACACTCGCAACAGATGCGTCGCGCTGCTACGAGCAGCACTATCTGCGCGGCGAGTTCTCGGGCAAGCGTTACATAGGCGGAGTGAGCTATGCCGCAACCTTCACACCACACCGTCATCCAGCGCGCATCGATGATTGGTATACGCGTGTGCATGCGCGCGCACGTGCAGGACGCGATATATATGTAGAGGGCGTATACACCTATGCTGCCGACATAGCAGCGACACTCGGCCGCGTGCGCCGCAACAGCGCAATAGGCATCGCCCTGCTGCTCCCCGTCGGCGAGCGAGGTCTGAATCGTGCATCGGTCGAGGAGGCCTACACACTGACAGCTAATAGGCACTACAACCCAACGTGGGGTATACAGGATGGCAAGGTACGCAACTCGCGCATAGAGCGCACGCTGCGCCCCGAGGCTATCGTATCGTGGCAACAACGTCTTACAGCCACAACAACACTCCACCTGGGCGCAGACCTATACTATGCTCTCGAGGGCAACAGCGCCCTCGCTTGGTTTGATGCGATGACACCCGAGCCCGACAACTACCGCTACCTGCCCTCCTACCAGAGTGACGCTACGGCACAGCGCGAGGTAGAAGAGGCGTGGCTCACAAACGACCTTCGCTACACACAGCTCGACTGGGAGGCGATGTATCACACCAACGCGATACAGGGTGACGGCCGCGCGGCATATATTGTCGAGAGCCGACGCAGCAACACACTGCACACCGCGCTGAACGCACTGCTCGAAAGCAATCTACAGAGCATAACACTGCGCTACGGCATTGATGCTGCGTGGCACCGCTCGCACGAGTTCAAGGTTGCAGAGGATTTGCTTGGTGCCGACCACATCGAGGATATAGACTACCACCTCATCGACGACAACACCTACTCGAGCAACACACGCAACAACCTGCGCAGCGTTGACACGCGCATAACAGAGGGCGAGCGCTACGGCTACGACTACGCCCTCACACGACGCCACATCGCTCTGCAAGGCATCGTCGAGTGGCACAACGAGCAGATGAGCGCCTCGGCAGCACTGCGCATAAGCGGCGAGCAGACACTGCGCCGCGGATATTTCGAGAAGGAGTTGTTTGCCGGAAATGGGTCGTATGGTCGCTCGGCGATAGTGACCCTCGCACCATACCGCTTCGATGCCCGATGGAGCTACACGTTCGGTAGACACTCGTTACGCGCTGGTGCGATGATGCGTGGCAAGAGCCCCGAGGCCGAGAATCTGTTTCTGCAACGCGAGTACAACAACCGCACAGTAGCGACACCCTCGCTATGTCATACCGCTGCGGCAGATGTCACCTACAGCTACAGCGCAAGCCGCCTATCGTTGAGCGCAACAGCATTCTGCAACTACAGTTTCGACGACTCCGAGGTGTTGCACTACTACGACGACTTGGCCCAAGAGTATGCCGATGTGGTAATCAGCGCCATAGACCGCCTCAACCTCGGTGTGGAGCTTGTCGCAGATGTGCGCTACAGTCGCTGCTTCAGCTCTACGTTTGCACTCATCGCAACATTGAGCCGCTATACTGATGATGCCGAGATGGAGATATATGCCGACAAGGACAACCGTCTGCTCGCCTCGACAAGTTCGCTGATGCGAGGCTGTCGCGGCAATACACCCGCACTGACGCTCTATGGCGATGTGGAGTATCGTTCGGCAAATGGATGGACCGCAAGCCTCGCTGCGACATACTGGGGTATGCGCTACGTAGACCCAGCATTTGCGCACCGCAGCGTAAGGGTGCTATCCTACGCCTCATCGCCCGAGGAGCGCGCGATGCTCACAACGCAGGAGCGACTACCGGATGGTGTGATGATAGACATTGGCGGCGGCAAGAGCTTCAAGTTCCGCACGGGCCAAAGACTCTACCTCCACCTCGCGCTACGCAACATACTCGGCAGCGAGACTATATCGCGCGGATATGAGCAGAATCGCGTATCGCGCCAAACGATTGGCGGTGTACAGCACGTCACACCATTCGCCAACCGATTGAGTTACGCCTATCCCAGAACAATATACCTCTCGGTGGGCGTGAGCTTTTAGCAACGTGAGGATGGGGGCTAAAGGAATTTAGGGAATTTAAGGAGTTTAGAGAAGGCTTGCGCGCCTTTAGATGAGGGCTAAGGGAATTTAAGGAGTTTAAGGAATTTAAGGAGAAGCTTGCGCGCATTTAGAACGCACTCTGCTCCTTAACACCCCTATATTCATTAATTTCCTTAAACTCCTTAAATTCCCTAGTCTCTAATCTCCCTAATCTCCCTAATTTCCCTAATTCACTACCTACCCACCTGCACACCCTAATTTGTTGTCAGAAGGCTGTAGATGCTGCACCGATAAAGAAGTTGCCCCAGATGGGACATACTTAGCGTATTTCCCATTTGGGGCAACGATTGAGGTGCGGCAGATATCTACCTTATGACAACAAATGCAGCTTCACAACATTCTCAACGTGGTGGGTATGTGGGAACATATCGACAGGCTGCACCGCGAGAATCTCGTACATATCGCTAAGCAAGGCAAGATCGCGCGCCTGGGTCGAAGGGTTGCAGCTTACGTATACCATACGCTCGGGCGCTGCACGCTTGATAACCTCAAGCACCTTCTCGTCGACACCTGCACGTGGTGGATCGAGGATGATGACATCGGGACGACCATTGCGCGATACGAACTCGTCGCTGAGAACATCCTTCATATCGCCAGCGTAGAACGTAGTATTCTCGATGCCGTTGATCATAGAGTTAATCTTTGCATCCTCGATAGCCTCGGGAACATACTCCACACCGACAACCTTCGCTGCGCGACGTGCACAGAAATTGGCAATAGTACCCGTACCTGTGTAGAGATCGTAGAGGACATCGGTAGGCTTAAGGTCGGCAAATTCGCGCGTAACCTTATATAGCTCATAGGCCTGCTCCGAGTTGGTCTGGTAGAACGACTTTGGACCGACCTTGAACTGCAAGCCCTCCATCTGCTCGATGATGTGATCCTTGCCTGCATAGCAGATAGGCTCACGGTCGCCGAGCGAGTCGTTCCACTTCTCGTTGATCATATAGATGAGCGAAGTAATCTCGGGGAACTGTACCTTGAGATGCTCCATAAGGGCGTTTATGCGCTCCTTGTCGTTCTCGTTGAATACCACAATGACCATAATCTCACCCGTCGAAGCTGTACGCACAACCATCGTACGCATAAGACCCTCGTGGGCGCGTGCATTGTGGAACGAGTAGCCGTTATTGATACAGAACTGCTTGATGCTTAAGCGTATGCGGTTGTTTATATCGTTTTGCAAGTGACACTTCTCTATGTCGAGCACCTTGTCGAAGCAGCCAGGTATGTGGAAGCCTACAGCTGGCTTTGGCTCGATGTCGCCACCTTCGGCAATCTCCTCGTAGGTAAGCCAGCGACGGTCAGCAAACGTAAACTCGAGCTTGTTGCGATACTCCTCCGTGCGTGCCGAGCCGAGGCAGGGGCGCACCTCAGGAATGGTGAGGTGTCCTATGCGCACAAGCTGATCCTCGACCTGCTTGGTCTTCTGACGGAGCTGCTCCTCGTAGGGCAGATTCTGCCACTTACAGCCACCACAGATGCCAAAGTGCTGACAGAATGGCTCGGTACGCAACGGCGACTTCTCGACAAAGCGCACGACAGTGCCCTCCATATAGCGGCGGTGGTGCTTGCGAATCTGCACGTCGACAACATCGCCAGGAACGGTCATAGGCACGAAAACCACCTGGTTGTCGACCTTACCCATAGCCTTACCCTCGGCAGCCAAAGTTGTGATATGTAGTCCCTCGATAAGAGGATAATCCTTTCTTCTCTTTCCCATATGCGAAAATATTAAAACGCTTTTGTTCTATTGCTCTCGGCATCCTTCTCCAATGCCTCATCGCCCTCCCAGTCGAAATGCTCGAAATTCTCGCACTCGCCAAGACGGAAACGTGTGTAGGTGATAGGCAGACCCATAGCCACAAACTTTGTCTCGTAGGCGGTCTTTACCGAGAGTACCTCATCGGCATAGCCCGAGCCGTAGATGTCGTCGTTCTGCACCTCGGCCTCGAGACCCAAACGCTCGATGACTGCTGCTGTATAGGCGTAGAGGTGCTTCGAGTCGGTCTTGAGGTTGATGACACCCTCCTTACCGATCATACGCTTGTACTCGGCCAAGAATAGTGGCGATGTGAGACGCTTCTTTGCACGACGTGTCTTGAGCTGTGGGTCGGGGAACGTAATCCATATCTCGGCAATCTCGCCCTCGGCAAAGAACGAGCGGATGAACTCGATGCGTGTGCGCACGAAGCCTACATTCTTCATCTCGCGCTCGGTTGCAGTCTTGGCACCACGCCACATACGCGCACCTTTGATGTCGATGCCGATGTAGTTCTTGTCGGGGTTGCGCTCCGCCAATGCTACGGTATACTCACCACGACCACATCCCAACTCCAGGATTATGGGGTTGTCGTTGTGGAAGAACTCCTTGTGCCACTTACCCTTGAGCGAGTGGTCTTTATGGAATATCTCCTCGAATTCGGGTTGTACCATACAGCCGAAAGTCAAGTTCTCGGCAAACTTACGCAATTTATCCTTTCCCATATTTTAGTTATTCTTCATCACTTCGGTTAGTTACAAGCAGCCCCACAGAACTTACACCCTCGACCCTTGCCTGGGGCGTGAGACGAAAGCGATACTCACCCTTACGCTGTAGCACCACGCCACAGCGGTAGATGAAACTCTGCTCGGCAGGACGCATATCGCCAAGTCGCGGTATGCGCAACGTCATATCCTCGGAGAGCACCAGCGAGTCGGGCGAGATGGTGAGGATGTTGAGCGCAACGCTGTCGGCAACCTCGCCTCGGTCGTAGCGCAACACCACAGCAATCTCGCGCACCGAGAGCGAGTCGTCGTTCTGGAAAACGAACTCCTCGACACCCTCCCAGCCACGTGTCGACTGGTCGTGAACCTCGACTGCGCGCTGCTCACCACGACAGGCAATACCCATCGCAGCTACAACCACAACCGCCATCAGGCGCAGCATAAAGCCCTCTTTTAAGCTCCTCATCCGACTACTCCTCCGTCTTGGGTGCACGATTCTCGTCACGACCGCCACGCTCCGAATTGTTGCGACGTGGACGATTGTTGCGACGCTGACGATGCTCGTTGTTACGCGCTCCGCCATTGCCGTTTGCGCCATTGTTATTGTTTGCGCCACCCTCTACCGTATGCTCCGCAGGACGGTTGCTCTCGCGTGGCTCGCGGTTTTCTTTTGGCTCACGTGGCTCGCGATTCTCGCGTGGCTCTCTTGGCTCGCGGTTTTCTCTTGGCTCGCGATTGTCGCGACGGCGGTCGTTGCGCTGACGGCGCTGGCCATTACGCTCACCACGCTCCGCGCGCTCACCCTTATCTCCCTTCTCGGCACGTGGTTCACCACCCTTTGCAGCCTCCTCATTTACCTCGGCTACTGGCACTGCTGCCGCCTGCTCGGCACGTTGCTCACGCTCCTTACCACCGCGACGCTTGTTGCGCTTATTGCGCTTGCCCTTATTGTCGAAACGTGTGATGCTATCCTCCTCCTGACGGTATGTAGGCTCGGCATTGCCCTCCTCGGCTACGCTGCCCAATAGTGTCTCGGCACGCTCACCAGCGCGATTCAAAGCGATAATCTCCTTGACGCGCCAGATAGGCAATGTTGTGAGGTTGGCCAGTGTACCCTTGCTTGTCGAGAATGACATAGTCTGCGCCAATGGGTCGACCTTAACGAGGAAGTACTCACCATCGAGGGTCTGCAATGGCTCACGCAGACGTGGTATTGTGCGACGAGCATCGGCATATACGTCGTACTCGTACATCAGACAGCACTTAAGCTTCGAGCACTGACCTGCCAGCTTCTGTGGGTTGAGCGATATCTCCTGCATACGCGCAGCGTTGGTTGTAACGCTCGAGAAGCTCGACATCCACGATGCACAGCATAACTCGCGACCACAAGCACCGATACCACCAATGCGGCCAGCCTCCTGACGTGCACCAATCTGCTTCATCTCGATACGGATGCGGAAGCGGTCGGCGAAGACCTTGATAAGCTCGCGGAAGTCGACACGCTCGTCGGCAATGTAGTAGAAGATAGCTTTGATCTTGTCGCCCTGATACTCCACATCGCCAATCTTCATATTCAGACCCATATCTGCGGCAATCTGTCGCGATGCGATCATCGTCTCGTGCTCGAGGGCTATCGCCTCCTGCCACTTCTCGATATCGTATGGACGCGCCTTGCGGTAGATCTTCTTGAACTCGCCGTTGTGGGGGTTGAAGCCCACGCGACGCATCTGCTTGGCTACCATATCGCCCGTAAGCGAGATGATGCCTATGTCGTGACCTGGCGACGCCTCGACAGCTACGATATCTCCGCGCTTAAGCTCCAAACCATTGACATTCTGATAGTATGAACGGCGCGTATTCTTGAATCGCACCTCGAATATGTCGGTAGGTATGTTGTCGGGATACTCCTCGAGCCAGTTTGTCTCGTGCAGCTTGTAGCAACCCTCGAGCGCGATGGCATCGAGCTCCTCGCCACAGTCGCAGAAGCAACAGCCACGGCCTATCTCCGACTTATGTTTTTTATTGCAACAACTCATATCTAATGTTACTCTTTACTTACAAGTATAATTTATCGCGTAAAGGTAAGCAAAAAATATGAAAAAAGAAAATTAATCGCCACGAAGGAGAAGAAAGGGGCTGAAGAGCGGTGCTGTATGGCTGCGCGCCTGCGGATGGGGGCTAAGGGAGTTTAGGGAGTTTAGGGAATTTAGGGAGGGCTTGCGCGCCCTTAGAACGCACTCTGCTCCTGAGGATAGGACTAAAGGAATTTAGGGAATTTAAGGAGTTTAGGGAGAGCTTGCGCGCCTTTGGAACGCACTCAGGCTCCTTAACACCCCTATATTCATTAATTTCCTTAATCTCCTTAAATTCCTTAATCTCCCTAATTTCCTTAATTCACCACCTACCCACCTGCACACCCTAATTTGTTGTCAGAGTGGCGCTAATTTACCACCGATAAAGAGAAAGAGCGGATGGGACATACTTGAGGTATTTCCCATTCGCTCTTTGGATTGAGGTGGCGAAGGAGCGCCACTATCACAACAAATTAAAAAGATGAGGGGGACGTCTTCACAGATAGTCCCCCTCAATTAGTTAGGTTAATGAGAAAATTTAAAATTCTTTGTTGTCAGCGGGCTATTGGTGTGTCCATGAGAATTATTCGAGATGTGTGCCCACTAACTCCTGTTTGCACTGCAAATGTACATATTATTTTTGGATTACCAAATATTTTTTCACATTTTTTCGTTCAATACCAATTTTTACCGCATAGATGCATTAAATATGCAGATAATTATGCAAGTATATGCAATATTGCAACAGCGCAACCTGCAGATAGGAAGAGCGTAAATAGCAATACGCACAGGTATGGCGGCACGCGCAGGTAGAGCAGCGGAAGCATAGCCACGACCGAGAGTGTGGTGAGGAGCATAAGCGCCGCCGAGGTAGATGGGAGGAAGATGCAGAGGAGTACCAAAACGAGGAAGAGCAGCTGCAAGTAGCTCCACGCGTGGCGCACGCCAGGGCCCAGCGACATACGGTCGGAGATGTATACTGCCGAGCTCGAGAGCTGCATCACGAGGAGCATTACGAGGAAGATCATTCGGGGCAGTGTCACGTAGTCGACGAGGGTGTCGTAGGCAGGGGTGAGCATATCGCGCCACAGAGCCACGGGGAGTGCCGAGAACTCTCCACCGAAGCACCACTCAATGTAGCTCAACGCAAAGAGCGGAAGGAGCGCACCGACTATGGATATGACGCTCTCGCGCAGTGTACGGCGCACGAAGATAATGAGCCCCACAAGAGCTGCAACTACTGGCAGCAATGAGCTATCTATCAGAGGCATACAGCCAGCGAAAAGCATCGCCGAGAAGAGGCGTTGCACGCGCAACACAGGGCCGAAACATCCGAGTATTCTGCCGAGCGAACTACAAGCCAGAGTAGCCACTATGATCAACGAGAAGTAGTCGACCGAGGCAGTCATTGCCAGCAGCACTATCGAGCAGAGAGCTATCGCCGCGAGGGTCGCAGCAGGGTATAGCGAGATGCGTATTGTAGCACGCGCGAGGCGCAGTGCCGAGAGGCAGAATAGTGGCACGATGAGGAGTGCCGCGATGATGTTGTGCTCGACGGCAAAGTTCTGCAACGGTGTGCGCCACGGCTCGACACTCGGAGCGAGGGCTGCGACATCCACCGGAGCGCATAACGCCACCACCATCGCCGAGATGGCGAGGAGCAACATAACGAGGATTGCCTCGGCAAACTTATGTCGTACAACATCTAAAATCATAACCACGGCAAAGATACAAAAAAAGTTGAAGAGTGCACAATATTGTGGTTTTATTGTGGTGCGCGTACTACTCCAAAGGTCGTACATATAAGGCTTTAAGTTGTTTTGAGGAGCGTGATTGGAGTGTATGGTTTGCTTTTTCGTATTATAAGTTGTATATTTGCAAGGCGGTCCAATTTCGACTCATAGGCATCTCTTGCCCACAGCCGCTACGAAGAAGTAAAATATTGATAAATAGTTTATAGCGTTATGAAAAAGTTACTATCCCTAGTGCTTGCTGCTATCCTCTTTGCGGCCTGCACGCACGACAACATCGAGGAGTTAAGCTCGATGCGTGATGACCAGCCCGACACCCTTTTCGTGGGCTTCGATGTGGATGATACGCGCATCCAGCTCAACGAGAATCTGAAGAGCGTCTGGACAGAGGGCGACCTCGTCTCGGTATTCTATAAGTCAGACTGTAACGACTGCTGGGCCTTTGTTGGCGAGACGGGCGACCGTGAGGGCGAACTCAACCGCGTGAGCTATGGCGAGGGTTCGCGCTCGTCGGATAATGTTGTTGTCGTCTATCCCTACGATAAGAACTATATCATATCGCTTGCGGCCAATACCGTGGAGCTTACGTTGCCTACTACGCAGTTCTATGCCGAGGATAGCTTCGGCGTAGGTTCATCGCCGATGATTGCCACCAGCGAGTTCAATAAGTTTAAGCTTAAGAATGTGTGTGGCTGGTTCAAGTTCAGCCTTACGGGTTCGGGCGAGCGTGTTACGGCCATCACGCTACGCGGTAATCGTGGCGAGCAGGTCGCTGGTCGCATCCTTGTCTCTGCCGACGATGCAAGTTCGGTTCTTGCCGCTACGCGCCCCGATGTCGGTGATGAGGAGATTGGCGGCACGCTTATCGGTGACGGCGATGTGGCTACGGCTGTTAAGCTTCTCTGTGCCGAGGGTGTGGAGCTAGGCGAAACGGCTACAGCATTCTATGTTGCAGTGCCTCCGCAGAGCTTTGCTGAGGGTATCACGCTCAAGGTGGAGTGTGCCGATGGCACCTATATGATTCAATCCTCTAGTAGCGAGGTTGTGGTCAACCGTAATGTCATCAAGCAGATGGAGTCGTTTGCCTATGTTGCGGGCGGTGGCGAGTTCTATCCCGATGGCGACCCCGAGGCTAATGCAATGCCTAACGACGAGATATGGTACACCACATCCGATGGTAGCACCATGTCGTACACAGATAAGAGCGACTATGGCTTTAAGCTTGTCTCAAATACCTATACCGATGGTAAGGGTGTCTTGAAGTTCGATAGCGATGTCACTATGCTTATGTCGGGCTCATTGTCTGGTTCTAATGTCACCTCGCTGACGCTACCTCGAAGCCTTAAGAGGGTTAATGGCACCACGGTCTTTAATAGCCTATCCAAATTGGTCTCTTTGCATGGTGCTCATGCTACGAGTGATGGCCTTTGCTATGTTGTCGATGGCGAGTTGCAGGCATTTATCGGCCGCGATGTCACCGAGTATACCATCCCTGAAGGTGTAACTGCAATCGGCGATAGCGCCTTCTATAATCGCTCTGACTTGGAGAGAGTCTATTTCCCTGAGGGCGTCACCTCTCTTGGTAATAGTGCGTTTCAGTACTGCTCTAAACTATCGCAAATCGACATTCCTGAGGGTGTCACCTATCTTGGTGATTCAATATTTTATGATTGTGATGCTCTATTGCAAGTCAACATTCCTGGTAGTGTTACATCTGTTGGATACTGCGCATTCTTTAGCTGCTACAAACTAACCGAGGTGGTTATCTCAAATGGCGTAGTAAAGATTGGTAATTCAGCCTTCTCTGATTGTAGTAGTTTGCAGGAGTTGCATCTGCCCGATAGTGTTAAGGAGATTGGTGATTATGCCTTCCATGTTTGCAGGAGTTTGCAGGAGGTGCATCTGCCCGATAGTGTTAAGGAGATTGGTGATTCAGCCTTCGCTAGTTGTAGTAGTTTGCAGGAGGTGCATCTGCCCGATAGCATTGAGGAGATTGGTAAGGAGGTGTTTAGTCAATGCACGAAAATCTCTAAGTTTAGTGGTAAGTTTGCTTCGGAGGATGGCTTGGCCTTGATTATGGGCTCTCGATTCCTTCAGTATGCAGTCGCTTCTACGGTGAATAGCTATACTGTGCCTGAGGGTGTTGAGCAGATAGATGATTATGCATTCTACCAAAGCCAAAACCTTACTACATTGCGACTCCCCGAAAGCATCTATAGGATAGGGAATAATGCTATTGCGAAATGTAGTAATTTGTCATCGGTATATTTCGAGTCGATATATTACCCTACTATGACCACTAGTACGTTTGGTGATACGAACACGCAAAACGCGAACTTGACTCTCTATGTCTACGAGGAGGCTATCGACGCATTTAAGACTAAATTCTCTGGCTATAGTTTTGGTTCTCGTTTTGTGGCAAATGGTCCAGCCCCTGAGGATGTTGCAACAACCATAATCTACTACGCGACATCGGATAACTCGCTTATCAATGTTAAGGATTGTATCGTTATCAACCACGAGTTTATTGATGATAAGCAGGGTAATAGATTGGAGGTCTTGGGAATCATGCGTGAGGTGCCATACTCGCTCTTTACGGGTAATAGTAAGCTTTGGTCTGTCACCCTGCCATCATCAATTCGAAAGATTGCCGGGTCGGCATTTTATGGATGTTCGATCCTCTCTTATGTTTCGCTTGCCGAGGGCCTAGAGGCCATACATGACTCGGCATTCTACAAATGTAAGAATCTAAGCTATATCACTATTCCGCAGAGTTGCACAGATTTGGGATCGTATGCATTTACTGGCTGCACCTCACTCAAGTCGATTGTTGTGCCCGACAATGTAAAGGATATCGGTACCGAGGCCTTCAAGGATTGCACTGCGCTCAAGACGGTCGCTTTGGGTCGAGGTATTAAGAATATCTACTCTTCAGCCTTTAAGAATTGTACGGCTATCACCGAAATCAATATGCCCGAGACACTTGAGTATATCTCTAGCGAAGCCTTCAGCAACAGTATGACCAGCAGCGCAAGTTTTACGCTGCCAGCAACGCTGGAGTCGGTAGGCAATAAAGCATTTGACAAATGCTATGCTCAAGTGAGCATAAATTGCGAGATTGGTGCCGATATGTTTGCAAGCGTAGGATTTAGCAAGGTGACTATTGCTGAGGGTATTACGAGCATTGGTGATAGAGCCTTTGCATCCGCTACGACCAGCACTTTTATACTGCCTAACAGTCTGCGACGCATCGGCGATAAGGCGTTCTACCAGTGTAAGAATGCCTCATTTAACAAGCCTACAGGCTTGGAGTATATTGGTGAGAGTGCCTTCCAAAATACTCGCCTAGCGGAGGTGAGCATCACTAGGGAGGATGCCTATATCGGCCCTAGTGCCTTCATCGGTTGTTCGTCGCTCAGGAGCGTAACTCTGCCTCAGGATCTCGCCTACATCCCTGGTGGTCTTTTCTCGGGATGTAGCTCGTTGAAGTCGATAGATATCCCCGATAGCATTACGGTCATTGGTGGCTCAGCATTCTCGGGATGTAGTTCGTTGACTGAGATAAATATCCCCGAGGGTGTAACACATGTTAAGAGTGAGGCATTCTCTGGATGTAGCTCATTGACCGAGATTCGCTTCCCCGAGAGTGTTATCGAAATTGGCTATGCAGCGTGCCTTAACTGCACGGCGCTCGACACCGTATATTGCTGTCGTCTGTTGCCTCCAGGCCTTGGCGAACAGGCCTTTAGAACCTACGATGGTGAGTGGTACGACTATATCAACTGCCGCATCTATGTTCGCCCCGAGGCCTACCAGCTCTACCTCATCGCAGGTGGCTGGAAGAGCTACGCCGACGATATTGTAGCTCTCGATTTCTAGTAGCGCTGTGCGGAGACTTTCGTTTCACGCCATAGAGTTAGCCCATGGGCTAGGGTGCTTGCCGTGCCCTTGGCCTGTGGGCTAAATATTTGTATATTGAGAAATTTGTATTATCTTTGCGCGATTTTATACTTATTTATATAAGTTGGTGGGTGGCACACGCCCATAATAACTGGAAAATTTAAGCAAAATAAACAGTATAAAGCTATGAATATTACAAGAGAACAGCGCGATGGCGGCATTTCGGTATTGAAGGTCGTTGTCAATGAGGCTGACTACGGTCAGGCAGTAGAGAGCCAGTTGCGTGAGTACAAGCGCAAGGCTAATATCCCAGGTTTCCGTCCAGGTATGGTACCTATGGGCATCGTTAAGAAGATGTTCGGCAAGGGTGTGGTTGCAGAGCAGTCATACCGCGTTGCATCAAACTCTGTATTCGAGTACTTGCAGAAGGAGAACATCGACTACGTAGGTGATGTTATCCCATCAGAGGAGCAGGGCGAGTTCGATTTCGAGAACAACACCGAGTTCGAGTTTATGTTCGAGATCGGCGAGGCTCCAAAGATCGAGTTCGAGCTCTCGGCAAAGGACAAGGTTACTTACAACAAGATCAAGGTTGACGAGAAGATGCAGTCGGAGTACCGCTCTAACTACTTGCGTCGCTACGGCCGCTTGGTAGAGGTAGAGAAGGTAGAGAAGGACGAGGCTTTGAACGTAACTTTGGACAACGGCGATATGCGCATCGAGGAGGCTTACGTAGGCCTTATCTCAATGTCTGACGAGGAGCGCGCAGCATTCATCGGCAAGGAGGTTGGTTACAAGACCAAGGTTAACATCAACGAGCTCTACAAGAAGCCAGAGCAGCGTGCTGCAATCCTCTCTGTTAAGGCTGAGGAGTTGGAGGGTATCAACCCAGAGTTCGAGTTGGAGATCACAAAGATCCGTCGTTTCGCTGATCCAGAGCTCAACGAGGAGTTCTTCAAGATGGCGTTCCCTGCAGGCAACGTAACATCAGAGGAGGAGCTCAACAAGTTCATCGCAGAGGAGATCGAGAGAGAGTTGAAGCGTGAGTGCGACTTTATGTTCGTTAACAGCGTTCGCAACTTCATCCTCGAGAAGGCTAAGTTGAATATGCCAGAGGAGTTCTTGAAGCGTTGGTTGTATGTTATCAACGAGGGTAAGTTCTCACGCGAGGAGATCGAGAAGGACTTCCCAGCATTCATCAAGATGTTCACCTGGAACTACTTGCAGAAGCACTTCATCACTGAGGGTAAGTTGGAGGTATCGGCTGACGAGGCAAAGGCTGAGGCTATGTCTTTCGCACAGATGCAGTTCGCACAGTACGGTATGCCATCAGCACCAGCAGATATGTTGGAGAACTTCGCAAAGCAGATTATGGACAACAAGGAGCAGTTGCAGAAGATCTACGAGAAGCTCTTCGAGGAGAAGGTTGTTGAGTACGTTCGCGGTAAGGTGAAGGTTACCGAGAAGGCTATCTCGGCTGACGAGTTCGCAAAGCTTGCTGGCGAGCTCGCATAAGTAACTGCCCGAGAGGGCTACTTTAAACGGTTGAGAGTGCCCAAACAATAATGTTGGGCACTCTCTTTATATATGACGAAGAATTATGAAGGTAAACGAATTTGAGAAATTTGCACGCCTACACTGCGGCATCAACTCTATGACGCTCCACGACTTCCGTGCCGAGGCTCGCGGATATGTATCACCCACGATCATCGAGGAGCGCTCGCTCAACGTGGCCGCTATGGACGTATTCTCGCGCCTGATGATGGACCGCATCATCTTCCTCGGTGCGCCTATCTACGACGATGCAGCAAACATCATACAGGCACAGTTGCTCTTCCTCGAGTCGGTAGATGCCGACAAGGATATTCAGCTCTATATCAACTCACCAGGTGGCTCGGTATCGGCAGGTTTGGGCATTTACGATACTATGCAGCTCATCTCGTGCGACGTGGCTACCATCTGTACAGGTATGGCAGCCTCGATGGGTGCGGTGCTCCTCACAGCAGGTGCTGCTGGCAAGCGCTCGGCACTACCCCACTCGCGTGTTATGATCCACCAGCCATTAGGTGGCGTTCAGGGTCAGGCATCGGATATCGAGATTACGGCGCGCGAGATTGCCAAGACAAAGCAGGAACTCTACCAGATTTTGTCGTCACACTCGGGTGTTGCCATCGACAAAATCGAGGCGGATGCCGACCGCGACTACTGGCTTACAGCAGCCGAGGCACAGGCTTATGGCCTTATTGATAATGTGCTCACAAAGCGCAAGTAAGTAACATATAACCAACAAAATAGATGACACAGAAATCACGTAAAGGCTCGGAGCGCAAGGGCGGCGCGTGCTCGTTCTGCGGCACACCTGCCGACCAGGCGCCACTGATGTTCAACGGTGCAGATGGCTCGATGATATGTAGCTCGTGCATCGAGCACGGCTACGGTATGCTCGTTGAGCACGGCTTGGTGGCGGGAGCTACAGGCAAGGCCAAGGGTGGCGCGAAGTCGCAATTCAAGCCTCTCACACGCGAAGATCTTATGCGCCCCGACCGTATAAAGAGCTTCCTGGATGACTACGTCATTGGTCAGGATTCGGCAAAGAGGTATATGTCGGTGGCGGTATACAACCACTATAAGCGATTGCTGGCCAAGGGCAAGACAGCGGATGTCGAGCTCGACAAGTCGAACATCGTATTGGTGGGCCCTACGGGTACGGGTAAGACCCTTATGGCGCGCACCATAGCACGCCTCCTGCACGTGCCTTTTGCCATCGTTGACGCTACGGCGCTCACCGAGGCGGGATACGTAGGCGAGGATGTGGAGAGCATACTCTCGCGTCTGCTTCAGGCTGCCGACTACGATGTAGAGGCTGCCGAGCGAGGTATCATCTTCATCGACGAGATCGACAAGATTGCACGCAAGAGCGACAACCCATCTATCACACGCGATGTGTCGGGCGAGGGTGTGCAGCAGGCACTGCTCAAGATTCTGGAGGGCTCGGTGGTGAACGTACCACCACAGGGAGGCCGTAAGCACCCCGACCAGAAGTATGTTCAGGTGAACACCTCGAACATCCTCTTCATCTGCGGGGGCGCATTCGACGGCATCGAGAAGAAGATTGCCAAGCGCCTCAACACCAATGCTGTAGGCTATGGCACAACGCTCAAGCAGCGCATCGACGAGAAGAACATAATGGACTATATACAGCCACAGGATCTGCGCTCGTATGGCCTTATCCCCGAGCTTATCGGCCGTCTACCGGTGCTCACACATATGGAGCCCCTTTCGCGCGAGGCGTTGCGCTCGATACTCACCGAGCCAAAGAACTCTATCATCCGCCAGTATCAGACACTTATGGCGTTGGACAACATCGACCTTAAGTGGGATGATGAGGTGCTCGACTACATCGTAGACAAGGCTATCGAGTACAAGCTCGGAGCACGCGGTTTGCGCTCGGTATGCGAGGCTATTATGATGGATGTGATGTTCGAGTTGCCCGAGGGTGGCGAGCACCGCATAACATTGGACTATGCACGCCCACGCATCGACAAGATAGCGTAGTCCATAGAAGTACGAATAAAAATAAGGGGCTGACTAAAAAGTAACTTAGCCAGCCCAGACCTAAGAGAGTGAATAAAAAGATGTAGTTTTAGGCTTGCGAAGCCCGAAAAAGCGGAGTTTACTGAGCGTAAATGAGCATTTTGAGGGCAAGCCAATTTGTTGAGAGAATAGTGCAGATACTTTCGCTCGGCGAATTTCGAGGCGATGGGCTGTACTTAGGCGTACTGCCCATTGATGAGATAATTCGTTAGCGGAAGTAGATGCG
>JAGBXR010000003.1 GCA_017629145.1 Alistipes sp.
AATGGAATGTACGTCAAGTACTATCCATCCGAGCCAATCTCTTTATCGAGGCCACAGCTAACTACTTCTATCGAAAAATTGGGGTGTGCTGCCCAGAAGGGTGTTGTCTGCGACCTCTCAATCATTGGCTCGAATGGAATGTACGTCAAGTACTATCCATCCGAGCCAATCTCTTTATCGAGGCCACAGCTAACTACTTCTATCGAAAAATTGGGGTGTGCTGCCCAGAAGGGTGTTGTCTGCGGCCTCTCAATCATTGCCCCGAATTGGATGTACATTCAAGTACTACCCATCTGGGGCAATTTCTTTACGAGGCTGCGTCTTACCTCTTTCGATAAGAAAATAAAATCTTAATCGAAGATTGCGGTTTGCAAATAGTTTTGTATCTTTGCAAATTAATATAATGTTAGCCTAAATTTAGTGAGAATATGATAAAGTCGATGACGGGCTTCGGTAAAGGTGAGGCCTGCTATGCAGATAAAAAGTTTCGTGTAGAGCTCCGCTCTCTAAACTCAAAACAGCTCGACCTCAGTGTTAAGCTTCCTGGCAAGTATCGTGCCGTCGAGGCTGAACTTCGTTCGATTATTACACGAGAGCTTCAGCGTGGTAAGGTAGATTGCTATGTTTCGGTAGAGGCTGCTACAGCCGAGACATCAGCACACATCAATGCCGAGGCGTTCAAGGCGTATGCTGCGGAGCTTCGCAAGGTGTGTGGCGATAACGCAATTGCAGCTGACGGCGATGCGCTCATCCACGCTATTTTGCGTATGCCCGACGTTATCACTTCGGAGGAGCAGGAGGTAGCTGATGAGGAGCTTCGTGCAATTATCGAGGCTGCCGAGGCTGCTGCGCAGCAGCTCGATGCCTTCCGTAAGCAGGAGGGTGAGATTCTTATCGCAGATTTGTTGCGTAGAATCGATCTTATCGAGCAGTATCGTCACGATGTAGAGCCATATGAGGCCGCTCGTGTAGAGACTATCAAAAACCGTATCCGCGAGAATATCGAGAAACTTCAGATCGATGTAGACAACAATCGCTTGGAGCAGGAGATGATTTACTATATCGAGAAACTCGATATCACAGAGGAGAAGGTGCGTTTGGATAACCACTGCAACTACTTCCGTGAGGTGGCAGCTGAGGAAGAGGCGCCAGGTCGTAAGCTTGGATTCATCGCCCAGGAGCTTGGTCGCGAGATCAACACTATGGGCTCGAAGTCCAATGAGGCCGAGATGCAGCGTTTGGTAGTAAAGATGAAGGATGAGTTGGAGAAAATAAAGGAGCAGGTGCTTAACATCTTATAGTTTGAAAATTATGGGTAAGCTAGTGATATTTTCAGCCCCAAGTGGCTCTGGTAAGACAACGATTGTAAGGGAGTTATTGAAGCGTTTCCCACGTTTCGAGTTCTCTATCTCGGCAACATCACGTGCTCCGCGAGGTGTGGAGCAGCACGGCGTAGATTACTACTTCTTGTCTAACGACGAGTTTCGCGCGCGTGTCGAGCGTAACGAGTTTGTAGAGTGGGAGGAGGTATACCAGGGTACGTGCTATGGTACGCTTCGCAGCGAGATGGAGCGCATTTGGTCAAATGGCAATATTATTATCTTTGACGTTGATGTCTTGGGAGGTATTAACCTAAAGCGTATTTTTGGTGATGATGCTTGCTCTATCTTCATTATGCCGCCTTCTGTCGAGGAGCTCGAGCGTCGTTTGCGTGGTCGTGGTACAGATAGCGAGGAGGTGATACTCAAGCGTATAGGCAAGGCAGAGTTCGAATTGTCGAAGGCTCCCGAGTTTGACTACACCGTAGTCAACGACGATTTGCAGGAGGCTATCGAGCAGACTGCATCGATTATTGAAAATTTCTTAAAGTAAGAGAGATGAAAAAACGAATGTTACTATATTTCGGCTCGTTCGATCCTATTCATAAGGGACACGTTTCGTTGGCCGAGTATGCACTTGATAAGGGTATAGCTGATGAGGTGGCTTTGATCATCTCTCCCCAGAATCCATTCAAGAAGAATTTGTTGCAGACTCCCGAGGTTATGCGCTACGAAATGGCCGAGTTAGCTTGTAAGGAGTCGCGTTATCCCGAGCGTATTTTACCGTCTGTTGTTGAGTTTGTTCTGGAGAAGCCTTCATACACAATTAACACACTCGATTTCTTGAAGGAGAATCACGGTGCCGATATGGAGTTCTCGATTATTACGGGCAGCGACATATGGGAGCGTTTCGATGAGTGGAAGGACTACGAGCGTATCTTGAACGAGTACAAGATTTATGTGTATCCCCGTAAAGGTTATGCTGTCGAGAAGTTTGCTGATCGTGTAACACTTTTGGAGGATGCTCCATTTATGGAGTTCTCGTCTACCGAGGTGCGTGATGCTGCCGAGCGAGGCGAAAATCTCGGTGCTATGGTCTCTCCATCTGTCGAGGCATATATCAAGAAGAATCAGCTCTGGACTGTTGCTGGCAACATCGTGCGCCTCACGCAGATGATCGAGGCGGGTGCCGAGCGTGCCGACCTGTTTGTCGAGCGAGGCAAGCTCTATTATCGTCATAACGAGTGGGGTAAGGCCATTAACGACTTCAATACAGCCAAGCGTCTCGATCCCGAGAACGAGGAGGCCAAGCAGTTGCACGATATGATTTACGAGATTTTGTCATTCCGTTATAAGGATATATATAACCCTTGATTCTGACGCCTTATGATTGAAATTGATGGTAAGATTGTGAGCCTCGACATTTTGCGCGAGGGTTTTGCTTGCGATTTGGGCAAGTGTAAGGGTATATGCTGTGTCGAGGGTGATTCGGGTGCTCCGCTCGATATCGACGAGGTTGATATCCTTGAGCAGGAGTGGGATAACTACTCGCCATATATGACCGATGAGGGTCGTGCTGCTGTCGAGGAGCAGGGCTTTATGGTTGTTGATATCGATGGTGACTATACAACACCTTTGGTCGATAATGCTGCGTGTGCCTATGCTTTCGAGGAGAACGGTATCACGTTCTGTGCTATCGAGCGAGCCTACCGCGAGGGTAAGTGCAGCTTCATCAAACCGTTGTCGTGTCACCTCTATCCTATACGTGTCATACGTTTCCGTAATGGCTCGGCAGGTCTCAACTATCATCGTTGGGCTGTATGCTCATCGGCGCGTGAGTGTGGTAAGAAGTTAGGAGTGACGGTCTATAAGGGCCTTAAGGAGCCTATCATTCGAGCATTCGGTGAGGAGTTTTATCATCAGTTGGAGGCGGCTGATGAGATGTTGAAGGAGAGTAAGTAGCCTCTGTTTTAGATTGTAATATGTGTAAGTTAAGATATTTCGTGTTGGTCGCAATTCTCGTTGCGACTCTACCTCTTTCGGCGCAGGAGCTATCCCCCGTAGATAGCCTTGCTACGACCTATGTGCGTGTTAACAGAGACAGTATCGCTATGGCGCGTAAGATCGATTCGTTGCAGCACGCTGTTGACTCGTTGCGTCGTATCAAGTCGCGCAGTGTTCAGGCTGTGCGCACGCTTGGTTCCATTTCGGTTGTCGATACTATCGCTACCGAGAACGAGGCATTGAGCATTATGCTTTTCAATGACAATACGTGGCGTTATGTGCTCTCAGAGAACTACAAGCAGGATACGTCCATCTTCAGTGATCATTGGGATCTGGAGAAGATTCACGCCTATTCCGATGTCGAGTTAAGCTCTTTGCCCGAGACTATCGCCATCCATCTTGTCGATTCGTTGTCGAGCTACCACTACCCATACAAGGGACGTATCAGTTCGCGCTATGGTCCGCGTCGTGGCCGTCCACATCAGGGTATCGATCTTCCTCTTACGGTTGGCGATCCTATCTATGCAATGTTCGACGGTAAGGTGCGAGTGGCCAAGCTCGCAGGTAACTATGGCAACTTGGTTGTCTTGCGTCACAACAATGGCCTCGAGACCTATTATGCCCACCTCTCGAAGATTACCGTTCAGGTCGGCGATTGGGTTGTCGCTGGTCAGCAGATAGGCCTCGGTGGCAATACGGGTCGCAGTACTGGTCCTCACCTTCACTTTGAGGTGCGTTATCGTGGCCAGTCGTTCGATCCCGAGCGATTAATAGACTTCTCTACTGGTGAGATGCGTCGTGCCGAGATGCTCCTCAAGCGTCGCCACTTCAGCATCTACTCGAAGTATGAGCAGAATTTCGATGATGAGATAGAAGCCGAGAAGGAGGAAGAGGCAGAGCGTAAGGCTGCTGCCGCCATTAAGTACCACACGGTGCGTTCGGGTGAGAACCTCAGTGTCATTGCCAAGCGATATGGCACATCGGTAACGCGCATATGTCAGCTCAATGGCATCAAGTCGACCTCGATTCTGCGTATCGGTCAGCGTTTGAGAGTATCGTAGTATGAGATTAAATCTTACAATTATTGCTTTGTTGTGCGCCATCCTTACGTGTGGCGCACAACCTCATATAGTACCTGCACCTCGAAGCTATGTTGCTGCCGAGGGATACTTCACTATTACGCCTCGCACCGTTGTCGAGGTCGATTGCGACGAGCTACTGCCTGTGGCTAACTATCTCGCCGAGCGTTTGTCTGTCGATGTGGTCTCGGCATTGCAGCAGGGTAGTGTGTCGCATTCAAAATTGCTCTCTTCGCTGCATCTCTCACTCAATTCGGCACTCACAGCCGAGGCCTACCGTCTTGAGGTTAGCAATGGAGGTATCGCCATTGAGGGCGGAGACTACGGAGGCCTATTCTGTGGTGTGCAGACGCTTTTGCAGTTGTTGCCTACAGATGTCTATGGCGAAGGCTTTGTGCTACCTTGTAATGTCGATTGCTGTGTTGTTGAGGATGCTCCGTTGTTTGGCTATCGAGGTTTTATGCTCGATGTCTGCCGCACGTGGCTCGATAAGGAGGCTGTGATGGCCTATATCGACCTTTTGGCATATCATAAGATTAATGTTCTGCGTCTGCATCTTACCGACGATGAAGCTTGGCGTATCGAGATAAAGTCGCATCCCGAACTCGCCCAGGTCGGAGGTTTTCGCGGTGGCGATAGTCCTGTGTGGCCTCGCTATGGCAAGTGGAACGAGAAGTGGGGAGGCTACTATACGCAGGAGGATATGCGCGCTATTATTGCTTATGCTGCTGTGCGTAATATCGAGGTTATCCCCGAAATCGACCTTCCGGGCCATAGTCTCTGTATGGCCACTCTGCACCCCGAGGTACTATGTCGCTATACGCCAGATACCGCAGCATCGTTGGGATACGACGACCGCAATGTCTTTTGTGTTTCGCGCGAGGAGAACTATGCGCTTTTGGAGGATATACTTGGCGAGGTGTGCGAGCTTTTCCCTTCGGCGTATATACATATTGGAGGTGATGAGGTCGATATGTCGCAGTGGAGGCGATGCCCCGATTGTCAGGCTTTGATGCGTCGTAAGACTATGTCTGAGCCTTCTGAGCTCCAGGCACATATGATGCGTCGAATCAGTGACATCCTCGCTAAATATGGCAAACGCCCTGCTGTGTGGAATGAGGCTATCGAGGGCGGTAAGCTCCCTGCCGATACGCGTGTGTATGGTTGGGAGGGACTCAGTGAGTGTCGTGCAGCTGCTGCCGAGGGTTATCCTACGGTTGTTGTCCCTGGGCAGTATCTCTATTTCGATATGAAGCAGTCTGCGGGCGAGCCTGGCCACGACTGGGCTGCGATCTTCGATATGCGTAAAGTCTACGGCTTGACGCTCGACTCGGCCGGGTTTACTGATTCAGAGCGCCACAATGTCGTTGGTTTTGAGTCTACGTTCTTCAGCGAGATATATGCTTCGAGTCATCCCGAACGTGCCGACTACCTCCACTATATGACCTTTCCACGTATGCTCTCGTTTGCGGCTGTGGCGTGGGGTAGTAATACGCTTTTGTCGTGGGATGAGTTCTATCGTTCGGTTGTGGCGCATTACGATCGTCTTGATGCTATGGGCGTTGCCTACCGACTTATGCCTCCGCAGTTAAGTGTCGATAAGGATATATGTTGTCTTACGTCTGACGACGGCTCGGTGATCTATTGTCGCTCCGAGGTTGATGGTTCCGAGCGTCCCTATGCCAACGATATGTGTTTGACCGAGGCCGCTGGCTATAGCTTTGTGTCGCGTCGAGGTAAGGCTTGCTCTCCCGAGGTTGCTACGAAGGCGCATACCCGAACTATTCAGCCTGCGTTCTACCTTACCTCGAGTATGGGCGACAGCGATCGCTTCTCGTTTGCCAAGGCCGAGGGCTATGGCCGCCTTGCGCGCACTACACGTGCTGCACGCGTGGGCGATTGGATTATGTATACGTTCGACAAGCCTGTGGCCTGTCGTCGTATGAAGATTGCTACGGGCAACTTCCAGCTTCCGCGCTATCTCTTCGAGAATGGCTATGTCGAGGTGAGCTACGATGGGGAGTTGTTTGTTAGGGTAGGCGAGCTCGAGTGTGGTATCTATACTATAGTAGCACCACCACACCCAATTAAGGCTGTGCGTATTATCTCTACTTCGGAGGGTAACGGTGCTCGATGGGTATCCATACAACCGCCTACTATCTGGCCAGTGCTGTAGCGTACATATTTCGTGCCTAAAATCGCGGTTTACTATTCAAAAATAACTGTTTTGTTGAAACTATGTGCAGTTGTATGGGATGTGGTAAATATGCGAATATTTGTAATGTATTAATTATTAGGTTGTTAATACGTGTTATATCGGGCTGCTTGTTGAAATATGTTAATATTTATGATAAATTATTGAAAAAAATTTCGACCGAATATTTGCGAAATTAAAACTTTTCTCTATCTTTGCTATTGTTAAAGAGACGTATAAAATGCTCACTGCACGATTAATCAGTTCTATCTGGTTGATTTGCAGTGCGTAGTGCGTGTTTTTAGCGCAGTGTGCAAATTTGAAATAGTGCTTCTCTGATGCCGGATATTTTTGGTCAGAGCAATGGTTGGCTCGTTGAGGAGTTGCCTTTTTCGGTTGTATGCTAATTTTGGTTTAGGCAGTAATGCAAAAACATAAACAGAAAAAACAAACCAATTTTTTTAAACTTATTTATTAACTCAAAAATTTTTCTACTATGAAAAAGTTTTTACTTGTTGCAGCTTGCTTCGCGCTTACGCTAAGTAGCTGTATTAAGGATGGTGCTTCAGAGGCTGTAAATAGCATCTACGAGGCAACCGCTGAGAAGATTAAGGCTGAGGCTCGTTTGCTCGACGCTGAGGCTGCTGCTCTCAAGCTCCTTTCTGAGGCTGAGGCTGCTTTGAAGGCTGCAGATGCTGCTGCAAAGGAGATCCAGAACCAGATTTTGGATGTTGAGCGTCAGCTCAAGGAGGTTGAGCTTGAGGCTGCTAAGGCTGAGCTCGAGCTTTTGCTTGCTGAGCTTGAGTCACAGAAGGCTGAGATTGCAGCTGATATGGAGGCTGCTGCTCTCGCTGCAGAGAAGGCTCTTATTGAGGCTGAGTTGGCTCTTATGGAGGCACAGGCTGCTTATGCTGCTACCCTCGAGGGTCTTGAGGCTGCAAAGGCTGCTAAGTTGGTTCTTCTTTACAACAACTATGCAGAGCTCACAGCTGACTTGCTCGCAGCAAAGGCTGATCTTTCATTGACATTGATGGATCTTGCATCTGCAGAGCAGGACTTGGTAGACGTTGAGGCTGCTAAGGAGGTTGAGATCGCAGAGGCTGATGAGGTTATCGCTACAATGAATACATTGATCGCTAACGAGGAGGCTAAGATCGAGGTAGTTAAGAAGTATCAGACTGTTACATTGGCAGAGGCACAGGCTGCTTACGATGCTGCTGATCTCGAGAAGTTTGAGCTTGGTAAGGCATTCGAAAAGGCTGCTAATGCTTACAACGCACTTGCAGAGGAGTTCGACACAATGGATCCAGATGCTCAGCCACTCGTTGAGTACTTGATGAGCGATCCACTTGGTTTGCAGAGCCGTATTGGTGATTCACTCCTTCCAGTAGTTGACTATCTTTATGATGAGAACGGTGTATTCTGGTATGGTTTCTATGTAGAGGACGAGGATCCTTACACTAATACATCTGACCCAGAGTCTTGGGAGTTCCCTATGGGTTGGACATTTGTTCCTGCATATTCATACTGGGGTACTACTTATGATATGTCTGGTGATTATCCAGTTCTCGTATCTCTTGAGCAGTACAATCCAGAGGCATTTGAGCTTTACTTGTCAGCTTATGTTGGTGGTGATGCTGCATACTATCAGGATGCAATTGCTTCGATGACTGAAGAGCTTGCTATGTTTGAGTCATTGATTGATCCTCTTAAGGGCTTGGCTGATGCAGCTAAGGTTATGGCTGACGCTTACAACAACTGGCAGTTCCTTATTCTCGATACAACAACTGATTATATTGTTGACGAGGTAAATTACACTCAGACTCTTACAACATTTGGTCGCTACAACAAGGCTAACCTTGCATACAACGGTGGTGTTGACGAGAGCGGTTGGTTCCCAGTAGATATTGAGGGTACTCAGGCTGCATTGGCTGCTGCTGAGGCTGCTTTGAAGGCTGCTAAGGCTGCAGTAGAGGATGCTGAGGATGCTGAGGCTAAGGCTGCTGCTGAGGAGGAGCTTAAGTGGGCTCAGAAGTACTACGACCTCGCAGAGGCTGCTGATAAGGCAGCAGAGGCTGAGTACGATGCTGCTGTTGAGGCTCTTGATGCTCAGAAGAAGCTTATTGCTCCAGCAGAGCAGGCATTCTACGCTGCTCGTAACGAGTACGAGTACTACTATGCTTCTAACGAGTCTTCTTTGTCAAATGTTGTCAACGCTATTTTCGTAGAGACTGGTGGTTCACAGGTTTATCCAGAGTACGATGGTTACGATTCTATCGACTACAATGCATCATATGAGTACATTCTTATGTCAATCTCTTCGTTGTACGATTATATCGCTTACTACGAGTACCAGATCGAGGAGTACGAGTTCTACCTCAATACTTATATGAATGTTGAGGCTATGGTTGCTGAGATCGAGGCTAAGCTTGCTGAGTACCAGCCAGAGGCTGATAAGTTCATCGAGGAGTTCAACGCATTGTCAAAGGCTGTATACGAGGCTGAGCTTGAGTTCGTAGCTGCTGCTGAGGCATACGATGCTAAGGTTGCTGAGGTTGACGCTCTTCTCGCAGTTATTGCTGGTGCTGACGCTGTAGCTGAGGAGCTCGAGACTTACTACGCTAACATCGAGGGTTACAAGCAGACAATCGCTGAGTTCGAGGCTATCAAGGCTAACCTCTACAACGTAACTAACGCTGAGGAGCTCGTTGAGGTATTGAATACTCTCGTTGAGCTTGCAGAGGCTAAGGTTGCAACTTACGAGCTTCTCGTTGCTAACGCAAAGGACGCTTGGGAGGCTGCTTGCGAGGAGTAATTTAATTAACGGTATTTGAAACGGCTAAAAAAGATAAAGTTATGAATATCAAGAAGCTTTTAATATCGGCCGTTCTACCCGTATTGTTTCTGACAACGGCTGTAGCACAGGAGGTCGAGGCTGGTGATAACACACCTAAGAAGAACGACTTCACTGTGGCTGCAACCGTGGGATACAACAGCTTTACATCGGTACAGGCATTGCCCGGCGGCCAGGACAGCTATTCAGCTTCAGCTTTCTCGACCAACTGGTCAGATAAGAAGTTGATGGTTGGCATCGAGGGCGGCTGGTTTATGACCGACCTTTGGAAACTGACTTTGGGTGGAGGTTTGACATTCACTAATAACCCAGGTTATTATGGAATGGACGCCATCTACAATGATGAAACATTGATTCTTCCAGGTTATGAGAACGTGGTTAACTCTAACTCGTTCGGTTATAACATTAACTTGGGTGTTGATCGTTATTTCAGACTAAAGGGCGTTAAAAATTTGATGTTGTACGCAGGTGTTCGTGCAGGTTATGCATACGCCGTGAACGAGCAGTATGTTCCTGTTGAGTGGCTTACAAAGTCTCTCGCAGAGACCTTCAACCTCCGTGGTGCTTTGACATTCGGTGTTGATTACTTCGTTCTTCCTTATATGTACGTAGGTCTTTCGGTTGATCCCGTTTGCTATACCTATGGTTACGTAGCGTACAAGCCTCAGGCTGGTATGGACAAGTTGGCAGCTGACAACCACGGTTTCAGCTTCCTCGCTGCTCCAACCATCAAGTTGGGATTCAAGTTCTAATAGTCAACTGTTAGAATATTTCCAATAGAGGAAATTTTGCCGAGTTCGACATTTATGTCGAACTCGGTTTTTTTTATGCCTTTCGTACTGCGAGCTATTGCGATTTTTGGAAAATTCCGTTTATTTTCTTATCTTTACACACTTAATATACGTTTTGAATTATGAAAACAGGTGAAATACAGACCCTCAAGGTGTCGCGCATTTCCGACTACGGTCTATTCCTAATCGACGATGAGGGTGCAGAGGTGCTCCTTCCTAACCGCTTTACACGCCTTGATATGAAGGTGGGTGACGAGGTGCGCGTATTCGTATACCACGACTCGGAGGATCGTCTTGTAGCGTCGACCGAAACTCCGCTAATCAAGGCTGGAGAGGTAGCGGCACTCAAGGTTGTAGATAAGAGCATACACGGCGCATTCCTCGACTGGGGTCTGTCGGGTAAGCATCTCTTTCTGCCTAACCGCAATCAGCACGGTGGTGTGATTGCCGGTCAGAAGACAGTCGTATATATGTATATCGATGAGCGTACGGGACGTTGTGTGGCTACAAACAAGATTAAGCCATTCGTATATAACGAGTATCCATTGACCGTTAAGGTGGGCGATGAGGTAGATATCCTTGTGGCTTCGGAGATGCCTATGGGCTTCCGTGTGGTTATCGACAACCGCCACTGGGCAATGCTCTACAAGAATCAGCTCTTCTCGCCAGTACACATTGGTGACCGCAAGCGTGGTTGGGTACGTAACATCACAGAGGATTTGCGTATCGATGTGAGCCTCCAGCAGACTGGATTGGCCGAGGTGGAGACAGCGGTAGTGAAGCTCGCAAAACTCTTGGAGGATCACGGTGGTGTGTTGCCAGTCAACGATCGTAGTGAGCCACAGGAGGTGTCGCGCCTCACGGGTATGAGCAAGAAGGTGTTCAAGCGTGCTTTGGGTATGTTACTCAAGCAGGGTAAGGTGCGTCAGACAGAGCACGGCATAGAGTGCATAAAGTAGCGAGAAGATGAAGACGGCGGAGAGAGTGTCGCGCAGTGCGGCCGAGAATTTCGTGTATCAGCGTTCGCGCCTGGCATATGTCACAGCTGCCACTGAGGTTAGTGGTCGCGTATTGGAGATAGGCACAGGTACGGGCTATGGTATCGACATCATTGCTCCACACGCCGAGCACTTCACAACGCTCGATAAGTTCCGTTCGCCCGATTTGAGCGAGTTGCCCACGAATGTAGAGTTTGTCGAGGCTACTGTGCCGCCATTACCATTTGCCGATGAGAGCTTCGACTATGTTGTATCGTTCCAGGTTATCGAGCACATACGTCGCGACAAGGCTTTTGTGGCCGAGGTGCACCGAGTGCTCAAGCCGGGTGGTCGTTTCATTGTAAGCACGCCAAATAAGCCAATGTCGCTGACGCGCAATCCGTGGCACGTGAGGGAGTATACTGCAGCGCAGTTGCGTGAGTTGCTTGCGGAGTTCAGAGAGGTGGATATGCGTGGCGTGAGTGGTAACAATAAAGTGTGGGCGTACTACGAGAAGAATCGCGAGTCGGTGCATCGCATTATGCGTTTCGATATTTTGCGTATGCAGTGGTGGTTGCCTGCGTGGTTGCTACGACTGCCATATGATGTGATGAACAGACTTAATCGTCGCAGATTGCATAGTGCTAACCGCGAACTTACCGAGGGTATAGCAATGGATGATTATAAAGTAGCAGAGGTGGAGGAGCAGAGTTTCGACCTATTCTACATAGCAACAAAATAGAGGATGAAGCAGAGAGTAGCCATAGTTCAGCGCGATATAGTGTGGTCGGATATCGAGGCAAACCTCGAGGTCGTGGAGCGTATGTTGTCGGGTGTTAAAGCCGATGTCGTGGTACTCTCGGAGATGTTTCAGACAGGCTTTGTTACTAATCCTCAAGGTGTTGCTGACGAGGGTCGAACACTTAAGTGGATGAAGCGAGTGGCTACACAGCTCGATGCAGCCGTTGTTGGCTCGGTTGCCATACGTCAGGGTGAAGAGTATCGCAATAGGCTGTATTTCGTAAAACCCGATGGAGAGAGCCTATATTATGATAAATTCCATCTCTTCTCTGTTGGTGGTGAGAGCAAACATTTCACGGCAGGGCGAGAGCGCGTAGTGGTCGAGTGGCGAGGAGTGAGATACCTCCTGGCGATATGCTACGATCTGCGATTCCCTGTGTGGAGTCGTCAGAGGGGCGACTACGACGCGATGATATACACGGCACTATGGCCTAAGGTTCGTCGCGAGGTGTGGCGCACATTGTTGCGTGCCCGAGCAATAGAGAATCAGGTCTATGTTATTGGCGTGAATAGAGTCGGCGAGGAGCCAACGGGGTTGGTATACAGCGGTGACTCGGCGGTAATTGGCTACCACGGTGAGGCTGTAAAAGATATGGGTGATGAGCAAGGCGTTGCCATTGCTGAGATTGATATCGTGGCGTTGGGTAACTTCAGAGAGAAGTTTGCGGTGTGGCGAGATGCCGATAGTTTTGAACTTAAATAGAGTGTGGTTATGAGTATCAATGAGATAATTCTGCTTTTGGTGTCGGGTGTTATCGTCGGCATTATCAATACGTTAGGTGGCGGTGGTTCGGTGATTACTATGTCGCTGTTTATGGCTATGGGTATGCCCATAAGTCTGGCTAATGGAACAAATCGTATCGCGGTGCTATTGCAAAACTTGTCGGCTACGGTGGCATTTCTGCGTAAGGGAATGCTTCATCTGCGTAGTGGCTTGCTACTGTCGTTGCCTGCAATTGTGGGTAACATCTTCGGTGCAATGGTAGCTATGGAGGTGAGCGAAGCAATATTTAAGATATGTCTCAGTGTAGTACTTGCCATCATTCTCGTATACCTGCTTTTGGGTAAGGACAAACAAAATGTTTCTGGCGGTAGTGGCCTGAATATCAAGTGGTGGCACTATATTTGGTTTTTCATCATCGGCTTTTATGGCGGTTATATCTATATCGGACTCGGTTTCTTGATTCTGGCTATCACTATATCGACGATGCATCTCGATATTATTACTGCAAACGTAATCAAAGGATTCGTTATTTTCCTGTCGACGCCGTTTGCTCTCGCCGTTTTCATCTACAACGGACAGGTGGAGTGGCTGGCTGGATTGTTGCACGGCGCAGGTAACATCATCGGTGCTGTGGTAGCTTCGCATTGGGCAATGAACTGGGGTGTTAAGTTCGTGAGATGGTTTACGCTCTTTATCATCGTAGTATTCTTCGTTGACCTGATGGGTTGGATATCGTTGCAGGATATGATGTCGAACTTGCTATAAATCGTCGATGAGTTATGCCCAAAAGCAAGATAGAGGTTGTTGGAGCACGTGTTCACAACCTGAAGAATGTAAATGTCAGCATACCACGCGACTCATTGGTCGTAATCACTGGACTCTCGGGTTCGGGTAAGTCGTCGTTGGCCTTCGATACGATTTATGCCGAGGGTCAGCGTCGTTATATGGAGACGCTATCGGCATATGCGCGTCAGTTTGTGGGTGCTATGGAGCGCCCCGATGTAGATCGTATAACAGGACTCAGCCCTGTGGTAGCTATCGAGCAGAAGACGACAAATAAGAACCCGCGTTCGACGGTTGGCACAGTGACAGAGATCAACGACTTCTTGCGTCTGCTCTATGCGCGTGCTTCGCGTGCTTACTCGCCACTTACAGGTGAGGAGATGGTGCGCTATAGCGATGAGCAGATATGCGACCTTATGATCGAGGGTTTCGCAGGTCGACGTGTAGCATTCCTTGCACCTGTAGTTAAGGGTCGCAAGGGTCACTACCGAGAATTGTTCGAGTCGATGTCGCGCAAGGGATATATCTATGCGCGTATCGATGGCGAGATACGAGAGTTCTCGGCAGGTATGAAGCTTGACCGATACAAAATCCATACAATCGATATGGTCATCGACCGTCTAGTCATTGGCAACGAACATCGAGAGCGTATGATGACATCGCTCCGCGAGACTATGCGCCAGGGTAAGGGTACTATGATGTTGTATGACTATGGTACAGAGGGTATTAGATATTACTCGCGACATCTTATGTGTCCTACAACTGGCGAAGCTTTCGAGGAGCCAGCACCGCATACCTTCTCGTTCAATTCGCCTAAAGGTGCGTGTCCCGAGTGTAATGGCCTGGGCGAAAGGGCGGTATTCGATTTGACGAAGATTATTCCAGACGATAGCCTTTCGTTGCGTGATGGAGCGATAGAGCCTTTCGGTAAGTTTAAGAACAATATGCTCTTTGCAATGTTGTCGATGCTTGGTCATCGCTACGACTTTACGTTGGATGATGCCGTATCGACGATTTCGCACGAGGGTATGAATGCTATATTGTATGGCGATTCAGAGCCGCTGATGCTCAATCTTGCGGAGTTTTCGTCGCTTGGTGGTACGCAGCTTACGCAGTGGGTAGGACTCTCAGAGTGGATTATGCGTAATGTCGACGAGGAGTCGAAGAAGGGTCAGAAGTGGCGCGAGCAGTTCCTTGTAATGCAAACTTGTCCTGCGTGTGGCGGTTGTCGTTTGCGTAAGGAGTCGCTAAACTTCCGTATTGGTGAGCAGAGCATTGCAGATGTCTCGGCAATGTCGATCGTTGAGTTCTCGGAGTGGATGTCGCATATCGAGGAGCATTTGTCTGAAAAAGAGTTGATTATAGCGCGTGATATCATCAAGGAGATACGTGAGCGCTTGGGTTTTTTGGTAGATGTTGGCTTGGGGTATTTGTCGCTGTCGCGCGCATCACGTACCATATCGGGCGGTGAGGCACAGCGTATCCGTCTGGCTACGCAGATTGGCTCGAAGCTTGTCAATGTTCTATATATCCTCGATGAGCCAAGCATTGGCCTTCATCAGAGGGATAATCGAAAACTTATCGATAGTCTCAAGAGCCTGCGTGATGCCGGTAATTCGGTTATTGTTGTTGAGCACGATGAGGATATGATGCGCTCGGCAGATTATATAGTAGACGTAGGTCCATTGGCAGGTAGACGTGGCGGAAATATCGTAGCTTCTGGAACATTCGAGGAGATTTTGCAGAGCGATACGATTACGGCCGAATATCTCAACGGCCGTCGACGTATCGAGCGTACAACGCCTCTGCGAGAGGGTAGTGGCCAGTACATCACGTTACGTGGTGCAAAGGGTAACAACCTTAAGGGTGTCGATGTTTCGATTCCGCTCGGTAAGTTTGTGTGTATCACAGGTGTGTCGGGCTCGGGCAAGTCGTCGTTAATAAACGGAACGTTGCGTCCGATATTGTCGCGCCATTTGTATCGCTCCTTCGACCAACCATTGCCATACGATAGTATCGAAGGTCTGGAGAATATCGATAAACTCGTCGTCGTCGACCAGTCGCCTATCGGTCGTACGCCACGAAGTAATCCAGCAACATATACAAACCTATTTGCCGATATACGTAAGCTATTCGAAATGACCACCGATGCGCAGACTAGAGGTTTCAAGGCAGGACGTTTCTCGTTTAACGTTAAGGGTGGCAGATGTGAGGAGTGTCGTGGTGCAGGTCAGCAGACTATTGAGATGAACTTTCTTCCCGATGTGTATGTGCGATGCAAGGCGTGCGGCGGTAATCGATATAATCGCGAGACGCTGGAGGTAAAGTATAAGGGAAAGAGTATCAATGATGTACTCAATATGACGGTCAATATGGCCGTTGAGTTCTTCGAGAACATACCTGCAATATATCAGAAACTGAAGGCTGTACAAGAGGTCGGTCTTGGCTATTTGACTTTGGGTCAGCCTTGTACAACGCTATCGGGAGGTGAGTCGCAGCGTATTAAGCTTGCTACGGAGTTGGCAAAGCGTGAGACCGGTCGCACGTTATATATTCTGGATGAGCCTACAACAGGTCTGCATTTTGAGGATATTCGTCAGTTGTTGGATGTGATCAATCGTTTGGTGGATTGTGGCAATACTGCAATTGTCATAGAGCATAACCTTGATGTGATACGTAATGCTGACCATATTATTGATATGGGCCCAGAGGGTGGTCGCGGTGGCGGTATGGTTGTTGCCGAAGGTACGCCTGATGATATTGCACGCTCGAAGGAGAGTTTCACAGGAGAGTTTCTTGCAATGTAGCTGAAATTCTAGAGTAAATATACAATGAACGCCCAGGCATAAATGCTTGGGCGTTCATTGTATGATATCTATAATTGAATTAGAAGATAGCTTTGCGAATGATTGTCTGCTCACGATCAGGACCTACTGATACGATAGCAACCTCGGTCTTTGTAAGCTCTTCCACCTTGCGTATGTAGGCTTTCGCATTCTCTGGAAGCTCGTCGTAGCTCTTGATACCCGTGATATCTTCCGACCAACCATCTACCTCGATATACTCTGCCTCTACGCGTGAGAGCTGTGAGATAGTCGATGGTACATAGTCAATATGCTCGCCATCGAGCTTATAACCAGTGCAGATGCGAATCTTCTCGAGACCCGAAAGTACGTCGAAGAGCATCAACGAAAGGTAGTTAACACCGCTGATACGGCGTACGTGGTTGAGAATCACGCTGTCGAGCCAACCCACACGGCGAGGACGGCCAGTTACTGTACCATACTCGTGACCGCGCTCACGGATATATTCAGCGCGCTCGTCGAAGAGCTCTGTTGGGAATGGACCCTCACCAACGCGTGTTGTGTATGCCTTGGCAACACCCATAACATTGTTGATATAGCGAGGAGCAAGACCAGTGTTTACTGGAACACTTGCTGCAGTAGGGCTTGATGATGTTACGAATGGGTATGTACCGTGATCGATGCAGAGCATAACACCCTGTGCACCTTCGAACAAAATCTTCTTACCCTCCTCTGCGAGCTTATTGATGAGTACAGATGTGTCGCAAATCATTGGTCGGAGCTTCTCACCGAGTGCAAGGTACTGGTTGTAGATAGTATCGAAATCACACTTCTCCATACCGAGAGCCTCGAGCTCAATATTCTTCTGAATGAGCGCATCCTGCAAACGCTCTGCGAAGTACTCCTTATCCAAGAGGTCACCGATACGAATACCTACTCGGCTATATTTGTCAGTATAAGCTGGGCCAATACCCTTCTTTGTGGTGCCAATCTGGCGGCCACCCTTCAATGACTCATATGCGCCATCGAGCATTGAGTGGTAGGGCATAACGCACGCAGCACGATCCGAGATGAAAAGCTTGTAGTCAGTGATACCTGCATTATGCAATCTCTCCAACTCCTCGATAAGTGACTGTGGGTTGATGACCATACCGTTGGCCATAATGTTGATGATGTGGGGGTTGAAAACGCCCGATGGAATCGACTGCAAAGCGAACTTTTTGCCGTCGAAAACGATGGTGTGACCTGCATTGTTACCACCCTGGTGGCGTACTACAACGTCGGCATTACCGGCATAGAAATCGGTAATCTTACCTTTACCCTCATCGCCCCACTGGGCACCTACAACTACCAATGTGTTGTTCATAGTATCAATATTTTTTGTCAATCTATTAGCAAGACATAATTATACGGCTACAAAAATAGTGAAATTTATGATACGTCGTATCACCAATGGACCAAAATTTTCAACAGATTATCAACCTATAGAGCTTTTTTGTGACATTTTACCTATTTGCTCTATTGATGACGTGTTCCATTAGCAGTACGGTTACCACACCCATAGCAAAGCCGTTGCCGATGAGCGGCTCAATAACTGATGGTACTATGCCGTGTGGCATAAGCTGGCATAACATAGCGACCATCAGTGGAATACCCACATTGAGCGCCTCGCCGAACGAGCCGATGGCGTGTGTTGAGTGCATCATCTCGAAAGATGCTGCAAGCTGTGTACCCATCAAAAACAGGAGTATAACACCGATTACGGTGTTGGGAATGGCTGTTAGTATGGCAATAAGCTCCGGAGAGAATGCGCAAAGTAGCAATAGTGCAGTTGATGGAATCAGTGCATAACGCGATGCACAGCCAGTCGATGCAATTACGCCTGGACTCATTGAGTAGTTTACAGGTCCGAGAACGCCGAGGGCTCCCGAGATTATATTCATCACGCCAGTAAGTCGTATACCACGGCGAAGACGAGAATCCATATTATCGCTACCAAGCATAGCTCCGAGAGACTCGATCGAACCTATATCGTTGATAAGAAGCGCGATATAGCATATAAGAAAGGCTATCATAACGCCAAGGTCAAACTCGAAGTGTGATATTAGGAGAGTGTCGAGACTTGCGGATGTGGCAGTGTTAAGCTCATATCCGAAGCATATACCATATGCAACACTGCCGAGAACAAGTACAATAGGAATAACAAGGCTCTTGGCAACTCCTCGCAAGCGACCATTCATCATTACCATAAGAGGCAGAGCAATGAATGTAAAGATTAGGCCGAAGGTGTGCTCCTCGTTGTTTGCTGTTGGAGGGAATATCAGGTTGCGGATGACAGGTGCCAAAGTAAAGGCGATGAGCATAAGAATCACAATCACGCAGCGTGCCGAGAATAGGCGTTGGACATATCGCAACAATCCTCCGATGTTAAGGAGTAGTATGAATGCGCCGCCTACGGCAATTGAACTGTAGATTGCTGTGTTTGATGCACCTGCGCTCAAGGCCGAGAGAACACCCACAAGTAGCACTGCTGCTGGACCAACAACGATGGGTAAGCGGTGGCCGATGAGCACTTGAAGGAGTCCCGTAATGCCCATTACAGCGAATAGTTTCTGTGCGAAGAATAGCTTCTCGGCCGGTGTGCCAGTCGCTACGAAGACACTCGTTGTGACTACTGCAATGGCTAGTACAAACCATTGAGTGCCATATAGTGCTAGTGCCTTTAATGGTAGCTTATCGTTTACATTATATTTCATAATTAGCAATGTTTTACATTAGGTTAAATGATGTGTTAGTTTAGCTATTGGTTGTTCTCATTTTTGCAAAATACCGACATTTCGGCATTGTATATTTCGCTGCTGATGCCCATAAAATCGAGTACTGAGTGGAAGATGTTGTAGTGGCCGGTAGTGTCCAACTTGCGAGTTGCGATATCTTCTGCTGACTCCCATACAATAAAAGGAATAGCCTTCTGCTCATCGGGTGCTACAGCCATAGGCATACCGTGCATAAAGAGACCTCCTTCACCTAACGACTCGCCGTGGTCGGATATAAATAATATAGCTGTACGGCGGTCATCTATTGCTGCGAGTTTATCAATTAGAGTGTGTAGCAGGTAGTCAGTGTATAGTATCGTGTTGTCGTATGCGTTAACCAATTCTTGTAGGTCGGCTTCGGACATCTCTACAGTTGTGCATACGGGTTTGAAAGACTCGAACTCTGTAGGATATTTCTGTGAGTAGGTTGGACCGTGGCTGGTACTCAAGTGTAGTACAACGAAGAGCTTGTCAGCTGAAGATGCCGCAATCTGCTCCTCAAGACCCTCCAAAAGCAGACCATCGTAGCGGTCATCGCTATTGGGATATAGCTCCATCAGAGCTTTGCGGTCGAGATATGTGTTGATACTGAGCGGGGGCTCTCCCCAGTTTGCTGTGCGCCATATAACCTCTACGCCCGAACGTGATAGGTAGTTGGGAAGTATTTCGTAGAGCTCACCTGTAGGCTTATGGTCGAGTATAGCTTTGACGCCTGCCGTAGTATATGTTGCCGATGCGGTGGCAGGGTATACGGTTATTGGGTCGGATGATAGTAGAGGGTTAGTATTTCGCTCGTAGCCATAGAGAGAGAAGTTGTGGCTGCGCGCTGATTCACCTATAACCAGCACGCAGAGATCGCGGCTGTTAGTTGTGATGTGTGCATCGGGCAGTGGTTTAGCCTCCTGGTTGAGTCGTCGTTGATGACCATAGTAGCGGAATGAGTTTACGACATAAGACCAAGGCATAATCATACTGCCTATCTGCGTAGCGTTACGATCTATCCACAGTACGTTCTTATAGTTGGCACCAACTAAAAGCAGTATAACTCCCAGTGATGATGCAATGCTGATTGCAAAGCATCGCCACGTACCACGATCGTATCGGCGTGCGAATATGTATACGATAGGTGGAATGCCCGTAAATATGATGTATAGGATAAGTGCAAATGAGAAGAATCCTGATGCCTCCGAGAAGCGCGTGTTAAATACGTTGCCCATCATCATATCCGTGATAAGCACCTCATAGCTTGCGACGAAATAGAGTGCTATGGCATTTCCTATAAATAGCAGCGATAGCAAGATGCGTCCTGCAACGCCTAAAAGTCGTAGCAGAAGTGTGTAAATCAGAAAGTTGACGGTGAGCATAAGCACCGCAAAGCTAATTGTGATGATCCATCCGTTGAGTCCTGCTTCAACGTGACCTACAACATATTTGGCAAGTGGCAGATGATAGGCAACAAGTGTAAAGATGCTCAATACCAGCGCATAGCGCGTAATCGTCGTCTTATTGTGTAATATGGATGTTAACTTGTCTAATTTCATAGTCTTATCAATTTGTAAATTGCCTTTACAAGAAGTCCTGCTATAAGGAGTAAAATGGCGTTGAATAATATTGTCAACGGAATCGAAATTTTGGGGATTGAACTATCAAACGGAGTATCTGTCGAGATGGCATCGTATCGGGCAAATGGATTGCTGTATATTACCTCGCCACCAGGCATAAATGCGGTAATTCGTACGTAACTATCCTTGGCTTGCATCGTATAGCTAGCTATGCTATCGTTCGTGATAAGTGCTACGGTATGACCTCTGTCTGATGTAAAGCGGATGCTATCAGCAACCTCCGAGAGGCGGATGTAGATGTTATCGCCACTGCGAAGACCGATATCTGCGATGTGTGGAATTGATGCGTTTCGCTTCTCCTTTATTGTCCAATCGCCTTCGCCATAGTCGGGTAGTCGCATAGCATAGAATGCGCCACTACGCAAGGTTGCAAGCAACTCATTATAGGTTGCAGACTCGGTGCCAAGATATTCCGAATAGTGGGTTAGTGGCATATTAAGCATTGTGCAGCGTCGTGCTATTGCGCTGCTGCGCTGTGGCTTATGCAAATCATCTCCAGCAGTAGCGAAGCTGTAGTGCCCGGCGCTAAGAGCTGAATCCCAGTAGCTGTTATCGGTTGACTTGCCGCTATCAAGTTCGATAAGGTCGTAACCCGATAGTAGTGCAAGTTGCTCGGCGTTAAGTGTTGGCGTGCGCAGAGGGTGGTTTAACTGTACAAGATCGCTACGTTGCTTGAGCAGTGCTATCTGCCATTGTTTCTGCGATGCAAATATAGGTAATAGATGGTCGAATCCAAATGTTGTTTTACTGCCGAATGTCAGTTTGTGGTACTTCAAAAGTCCGTATCCGTGTTCATACAGACTCACGTCGAATGTGGACTCTGGATGAGGGGTTATGAGGTTGTGGTTTGAGAATGCAACGATGTCGTAGCCATAGCGGCGGTACTCCGCGAGTGTCTGTTCGGGTGTATAGTCGCACTCGTTAAGCAGACCTTCGACTCGCGTATGTGTGTGGAAATTGGCGCGTGCCCACTTTGTATCGGGCAGGACATTGCTATATGGGTCGAAAATATCCTTGCCTGTGAAAGGAGATGGTTTTTCGAATCGATATATAGGTGAGGGACTTGTGATGACAATGGCAAGCAGTGCTGTGAGTAGCAACACGCTTACGCTTTTGACGGCAATTTTTGCCGTACGCATTATGATAATTCTATAGTTCATAGCAGGGCAAAGATACAAAAATATTTTGGAATCGAAAGCGATTCCATATTCACAGAGTAGTACCTTACACCCGATGGCCAAGATGTTTAAATAAAATAGCCGTTGGATTTAGTGTCCAGCGGCTATTTAATATTGTTTTTATTTTTGTTTACTCTTTGAGTAACTCAACAAGGCGAGCTACAGCACGCCCACGATGCGATATGGCGTTCTTTGCCTCGGCTGACATATCGGCAAAGGTGCAGTTTTCGCCATCGGGAATAAATAGTGGGTCATAGCCAAAGCCTTCGTTGCCCGATTCGCTCTCGGTAATTCGTCCCTCGACTATGCCCTCGACCTGGCGTTCAACACCACCCTGGATTAGTGAGATTACAGTGCGGAAGCGCGCGCGGCGGTTGCTGCATCCGTCGAGTGCTGCGAGGAGCTTGCGGTTGTTGGCTGCAAAGTCGTGGCCCTCGCCAGCGTAACGTGCCGAGCGTACGCCTGGTGCTCCATTTAGAGCCTCGACCTCGAGTCCTGTGTCGTCGGCGAAGCAATCGAGACCAGTACGCTTGTATACGTAATTCGCCTTTAGTGATGCGTTCTCGTCGAGTGTTTCGCCAGTTTCGGGAATATCCTCAGTGATGCCAACTTCGGCGAGTGTAACAAGTTCGTAGCCCTCGCCTAATACTGCGCGTACCTCGGATAGCTTATGCTTATTGTTTGTAGCAAATACTATTTTCATAATTATTTATATATCTTAATATTCTATTATGCTTCCTCACGTGCTACTTCAAGTTCTGCAAGGCGGCTGTCGAGCTTAATCTTGTCGATAATTGTGCGTACTACTACATCGATCTCCGAGCCTTCGGAGTAGTCGGCAGGGCAGACGTGGTTTACTCGATTGTCGCGGATTAGATCGTTAAGCAGCGAACGGCGACCACCCTCTTCGGGGTTATATACAGCGATAGAGTGACCTCCAAAATTCTTAACCAAACGCATACAAGGTATGTCGGTCGTACCGTCGCCAAAATATATCATACGGCTGAACGGTACTGGGCGCTTGCTCTCCTCCATATATCGGTTGACGTCTGTAGTATCAAATACCGACTCTACACCCTTGTTTATCTTGAAGATAAATTGAGTTTTATTTGTGTAGTTAACCGCTACAGCAGGCCAATAGGCTATGCCATCAACATTGTACAGAAATGAGCAGGCATAGATATTCTTGAATTCGTGGGCGATGGCTGTGCCTTCGATAATCTCCTTTAGTCCCGATGAGTTGACATAGTGGAGAATGCGTATGCCAAGGCTCTCGCCATAGGCGTTGATGCGCGAAAACCACTCCTTGACACCTCGGTAGAACTCTACGTTGCGGCCTGACTCACGAAAGGCTTCGCGGCGGAGGGACAATCCCTTGGACTGCGCAGCCTGAAGCATACGCGCCATATATGTAAGAACTTGATCGGCATCCTGCTCCTCGGCAAGGGTGTTGGCCTCGTGCCAAAACTCCATATTGCTCTTGCCTACAGCTGGAATAAAGTCATACTCCTGCATATTGCCTGGTGCCAATGTGCCGTCGAAGTCGTAAATTAGGGCTACGGTAATCTTCTCTTTCATCGCATTTTTTTTGTATAATTGCCTCAAATGTACGAAAAAATCACTATTTTTGCAAAAATAACATAATAAATTGTTCAACCATAAAACTACACAACTCGATTATGGAACTAAAAGAGGTGATTAAGCGCCGTCGTTCGACACGACGATATACGGGTAAACCCGTTGAAATTGAGAAACTTCAGGAGGCAATGCAGCTAGCGCTATACGCTCCATCGTCAAAGAATACACGCTCTACGCGTCTTATGGCAGTAACCAACCTTGATAAGGTGCACGCGTTGGCTGCTTTGCGCGATTATGGCTCAAGTCTGCTTGGTGAGGCAAGTGCAGCTATAGTAGTAATGGGCGATAGTGAGGCGAGTCCAATGTGGGAGATTAATGCAGCAATTATGGCTACCACCCTCCAGCTTGCTCTTGTAGACCAGGGCCTTGCTTCGTGCTGGGTGCACGTTGGCCAGTATCGTACCATTGGCGACGATCCTGCAAGCCAGCGCAGTGAGGATTATGTGAAAGAACTTCTTCCAGAGATTCCTTCTGCCTATCGAATACTTTGTGTTATCGGCATCGGATATGCTGATTATACACCAAAACCCCTTCCCGAGTATGAAGGTCCAGAGCGTCTGCTCTATGTGAAATAGAGACCTTTGCATACAATTTGTGAATGAGAGTGGAGAATTCCGGAGGAATGTCGCCACTCTTTTTTTGTTTTTGTTATAATATTCGTATATTTGCACCTAATACAAAAGAATATCTATACTATCAATATGTACGACGTAATAGTTATTGGCGCAGGTGCAGCAGGACTTATGGCTGCAGGTACAGCAGCAATGGGCGGTCGCAAGGTGCTCCTTATGGAGAAGATGGAGCGTGCAGGACGCAAGATTCGTATCACAGGTAAGGGCCGTTGCAACCTTACGAATGCACGCCCTGCCGAGGAGTTTTTGGAGAAGGTACGCACTAATGCGGACTTTATGTCGGTAGCATTTGCCGAGTTTAACAACCGCGCTACGATTCGCTTCTTCGAGCGTCTCGGCGTCAAGCTCGAGATTGAGCGTGGTGAGCGAGTGTTCCCAAAGAGCGGTAAGGCGTGGGATATTGCCAACGCACTCGTCGAGTTCTGTGAGGATAAGGGTGTAGAGATTCAGTATAAGCGTCGTGTTACCGAGGTGCTTACCATTGGCGATAAGGTTACAGGTGTCAAGTATATCAACGATCGTGGTTTTGAGCGTCGTGTCGAGGCCGATAATGTGATTATCGCTACGGGTGGTGTAAGCTATCCTTCGACTGGCTCTACGGGTGACGGCTATATGTTTGCCGATGCTCTCGGTCACCGTATTGAGCCTGTGCGTCCTTCGCTTACGCCATTGCGCAGTTCGCATCCACAGCAGGAGTATATGAATGGTCTGTTACTTAAGAACGTGGGTGTTAAATTGTTTATCGACAATGAACTTAAGGCCGAGGAGTTTGGCGAGATGGGTTTCTCGGAGCGTGGTATCGAGGGTGCAGTAGCTTTGCGTGTCAGTCGTGATGCTGTTGATGCATTGCTTGATGAGCGCAAGGTTAAGATTGTCGTAGATCTTAAACCTGCTCTCGATGAGCAGACGCTTCTCGCGCGTATCGAACGAGAGATTTCCGAGATGCAGCCTTCGGAGTTCTTCTCGGAGTTGTTACGTAAACTTGTCCCCAAGCAGCTGGTAGTGCCTTTGGCCAAAGAGGTAGACTTCCACTCTAAAACGTATGTTTCGAAGCTTACTGATGCAGAGAAGCTCCGCCTTGTGAAGATATTGAAGGGTATGGTATTCCCTATCACAGACTACGCACCATTCCAGTATGCTATCGTTACGGCTGGTGGTGTAAGCTGCGACGAGGTAAATAACTACACTATGGAGTCGCGCAAGATTAAGGGCCTATACTTCGCAGGTGAGGTGCTCGATATCGATGCTAACACAGGTGGTTACAATATGCAGATTGCATTCTCTACGGGTCGTCTTGCAGGACAACTCAAGAAGTAGGGTATTGCTTGTTTACTAACCGAAAAGATAAAACTTCAGAGATATGAAACGCTCAGGACGAACACTCAAGCAGCGACTATACGACCTAAAACACCTCCCATCGCGTATACGCCGCGCACGCCACTTTCGTGGTCACGGTGTGCACTCTCCGTTTGTGTATAGTGTAGTGCGCCAGGTCTTTATGCGCTCGATATTTATTGCCGAGAAGACGCCATTGTACGATGCTTTGCGCGGAGTGGACGTTGTAGAGAAGCGTGCTGTGCAGTTGCAAAATCTTGCAACACATTGTGGCGTTGAGCAGTGGAGTATCGATGATATAAAGGATGGTGATGGACTTGTAGTTGTGAGTCTTGCTACGACGTACGACCATCTCGAGCAGTACGCCTCGAAGGCGCGTGAGAGTGGTGCAATATTGTGTATTATGTCGCCGTATTATAACGCCCAGCGCTGGGAAGTATGCCGTAAGATTGTTGAGCAACATCACTCAACGGTTGTCGATAATCGTGCATACCTGCTTCTATTTAATAACCATCTGCCACGACAGCATTATAGACTATAGAGAGTATGAAGATATATACCAAAAGTGGTGATAAGGGTACTACATCGCTCATTGGCGGTGAGCGCGTACCAAAGTACGACCTGCGTGTCGAGGCGTATGGCACTGTCGATGAACTATCGGCATTCGTGGCACTGCTTACTGATAAACTCTCAGAGACGCAGTTTGTGGATGACTACAAGGAGCGTATCGCGGTGTTGGTCGAGGAGCTTGTAGCTATCGAGTCACGCTTGATGAGTGTTGCTGCGCTGTTGGCTGTTGGCGAGGGCGCCAAGTCAATGGAGCCTATATCAGAGGATGCTATTGAGGCTCTTGAGCACTCGATAGACAAGATGCAGGAGCAACTGAAACCTATTACATTTTTTACAATTCCAGGCGGACATACGCTATGTTCGTTGTGTCACGTCTGCCGTACGGTATGTCGCAGAGCCGAGCGCGCAGCGTTGCGAGCTGCGGAGGAGTATCCTATTGAGGGCTCTACAATGCGTTATCTTAATCGTTTGTCGGACTATCTATATACACTTGGCCGTACTCTTACCGAGTTGTTATCTGTCGAGGAGCGTTTGTGGCAACCATAGTGTAGTGGGGATGCCTGACCTCGCGGTGTTTGGAACACGTTGATGTTCAAACATTATTTCGATATGAATGTTTGCATCTATAGTTTTTTTTATATATTTGTACGCTAAAACTTGCTAAAGTGTCGTTAGTAAGTAGCTTAAAGAACTTAAAGAACAACAAAAACAGAATAGATTATGTATTGGACATTGGAGTTAGCATCGAAGTTGGAGGATGCACCTTGGCCAGCAACCAAGGAGGAGCTTATTGATTACGCAGTGCGTTCGGGCGCACCTCTCGAGGTTTTGGAGAATCTCCAGGAGATTGAGGATGAGGGCGACATTTATGAGTCTATCGAGGATATCTGGCCAGACTATCCATCAAAGGATGACTTCTTCTTTAACGAGGAAGAGTATTAAACATCTAATTAATTGACAATTTATTATTTAGATTTAAAAAGATGGCAAAAGTTGCTTAAACTTTTGCCATCTTTAATGTAATAAAACGATATTTTGTGACGTAAATATTGACTGATTTTGAGCTCAATACTGTTCAACTATTTTAATGAAGAAGAGTATTGGTGGAATTTGTTAGTCAATACGCTGATAATTGACGCTGTGCGATAGAACAAAAGCTATCATCGAGTATTTACTGATGCTTTTTTAGTTCTATCTTATGTCTGTATTTGTCTTGTTATATAGCCATAATGTTACCGTTGTACTGTACGCTATTGTAGAACGGTGTAGAGATGGTTAGCATTGCACCGCCATAGTGCGAATTGATGTCGAACGAGAAGGTGTAGTCCGTAGCCGAGAAGAGCGAACTTTTGAACGATATATGCCAGCCGCTATCGGTCTGCTCTGCAACATAGTTGTCGACAGATGGAAGCACATAGTTGAAAATTACGGGGTAATAGGGTGGTGTGTATCCCTTAAGGAATGGAATACATATATCTACATCGTTATTGCCCACCATAACCTCGTAGCAGGGATTTTGCAGCGTACGCATAATGCCTGCTGGTAGCTGTTGCATAGTCTGCGGTACGAAGCGAAAGCTATGGGCCATCACCAGTGAGTCGATAAACTTCTCATAGGCTGCTAGTCGTTCAGCACGTTTCTGCTGTCGTGCCTCTTGTTGTGCTGATCGTTGTGCGTTGTTCTTGGCAGATGTGTCGTCGATAGCTTCACCACGTAGCCACGAACCGAGAAAGATAAGAAGTGCCAATGAGGCAACTACGGATATTGTGCGTTTCATAATTTAAGGTGTTTATACTTGCACAACATCCAAATATTGAGCCAAAGCAAACTTATGGTTTAGGATAAATAATGAGCGTGTTCAACCGAGAAGTTGAACACGCTATACTTGGTCATTACGCCTGCTATGCACTTACTCTCTAGTGCAACGTACAGGAAGAGCATTTGCGCGATGCATTGAGTGCGATGTGTTGATTCCGTTCCAGGTACGTGTCTCAGTGTTAAGATCAAAGAACAAAGCCTTGGCATCTGCTCCATCGGTCGATGCAGTCCAGTAGTATCCCGACCAGGGAATAGGGCGGAAGTCATCATCGTTGATGATGTCGAGGCGGCCATCCAGGTAGTTGCGGCGACCTGCAGCCGTAAAGAAATGTGTCTCGCCCGTTGCGCTATCTTCCAAATTCCAACCATACATAGGCTGTGCCTCCTCCCAGCTCATACTGTCGTCAATAGCCTCGATTGTCAAATTCTCGAACACCGAGATATCTGCAACTCGCCAACCTGCAGGACAAGGGTCTTGTTCACTCTTTGTGTTTGTGCTCCACAACGTGTCATCGTGACTTGCATATAGCCAGTCATAACCATTCTCAGGGTTGCCCTTGATAAATGATAGCGTATTGTCGTTAGCCCACGTCAGCATACCTGTCTCATCCGTACAATCGCAGTAGTCAATATAGAGTACACGTTCGTCGGCGTTGTACATTCGTGCATCCATATTACCATAGAAATTCCACTCATAAGGACCAACAAATGGTGTGCGACGTCCCCACTGATAGTATAGACCATACGAGCCGAAGATCTTCTCTTTATCCTTTGCACCCTCGCTATTGCAGTCGGCGCCAAGATTGATGTTCATCACCTCGTGACCGTTGAGCATAAAGGTCTCAGTAGTTGGGTTTGAGTTCGTTACCCAGATATGCCAACTCCAAACCAGTTCATCGTCAGCATTATAGCCTCCGATAATTGCGTTACCTGGGGTTATCTTGCCTGTAGACTCATCGTTATCATCTATCTGCTCACCTACGTAGAACGATGCAAAACCATTTCGTATATCGAGATACTTCACTACGCCAATCTTTGATTCCCACACTAATGCGATATACTCGGTATCGAGCTGTGTTGACGAGCCACCAATGTATGGGTTAAAACGATAACGTGTCTTTGCAGCATTGGCGATATAGCAGTTAGCTGGCGCTGATGTGTAATCCACATCGGCATTGTGCAGAATGGCTACGTAGATATCGATACTCTTGGTCGCACCTGTAGGAGTATAACCCTTGAGTGACAGTGTACCCTCCGTAACCTCCTCGCTATCGAATGCAGTAGGAGCGGTAACTGTAATTGTTCCGCTGTACATATCAATATTGTCTACGGTCCAGCCTTCTGGCGTCGATGTTACGGTAATAGAGGTTATATTTTGGCTGTCAAAGTTGGTAGAACCAGTATCACCTGGCATACTCACCAGAATACTCTCTGAAGGTACCTTAAGGCTATAGGTCTGATCCTTGCTACAGGCAATAATCGCACATCCAATAAGTAGCGATGTGATAAGTAGTTTTGTAAATCGTCTCATATATATGTTATTCTCTTTTTCTGCGTTATTTTGATGGTTAAATATTATCCAATGACAAGTTCACGTGCCGATACGTTCATATCCTCAAACATTGCTTTAAGTGCGTCTACCAGGACGTCAGCGTCGCTACGTTGAACAAACGTACCTACTACGAACTTATTGCCTGCGCGTGTTATTCGTTTTCCAGGTGTTGTTGCCTCGATAGTTGTTCTAACGTCTGACTCAAGTGTGTCAGCCTCAATTTCGACAATGTAGCGAACATTTGAGACCGGCTCCTCGACTGCAGGCTTGTCCTTTGGTGCATTCTCTGCCTCCTTTGTGATGTTGGTCATCTCGCCATTCTCCCAACGACACACCTGGGGCGCTTTGAATCCCTTGTTACGGAGCATAAGTGCAGCCTCGTCAGCCTCGGCAAGTGTTGCATAGCCACCGGCGTAGTAATGATAGTAATCACCTTCGCGGATTATGAACAGCGGACGTACGCCCTTGAATATCGATAGATTCTGCATTGAGCGGAAACGACCGAGCAATATGCGATATATCGTACCTCGGTCATATACTTTGAGCTGAGGTATTGGGTTCGAGTTGTTGTAATATGTAACCTTGTCGAATACAATCGGCTCGAAGTCGAGGAATAGTCTCTCCTCAAGGTTTAGTGCATCAATACGATATTCTGGCATTGATACAGTGTTACGCACCATATTCAAAGAGTCTGCAGCCTCGCTATATCCCATTGTATTGGCTATATTCAACTCGCTATTCAGAAGTCGTGGATGTCCTACGGCATAGTGCATAATAGCATTCGATGCATAGTAGTCAATATACTCTTTGCAGTCGCGATGCATATCAATAAACTCGTCGGTTATGTCATCCAGGAGGTCGTACTCCTTATGCTTCTCGAGTACGTAGCTGTATGAGTACTGCTTGGTGTCGATAATTTCGCGCCACAACGTTTCGATGTAATTCTCCATCGTCTCGTTTTGTCTCTTGACGATGTCAAACTCGTTGAAAATCGAGTCTGCTGCAATCTGGTTATCGACTGCCATATACTCCTCCGATAGTGTGCGCAGAATCTCGTAGCGAGCCATATACTCCTCAATTTTCTCGCGAATCTCACTCTCGGCGGCGTGTGCTCTGCGTAGCATCGTGTAGTCGCTTGCTGGAAGCTCGTCCACAAAGCTGTCGTTGTCGATAAGGTTACGCTTATTGCTACGCTCGATTGCAGACTCTTCGGCCTCCTCAAACATAGCCCAAAAATCAGCTGTTGGAGCTGCCGCAGGGTTGTTGAACTGGACAAGTACCCACTCTTGCTCCATACTATTGATGCGATTGGTTACAATGCCACGTTCGTCGCGTAGATCAAAGATTCGTTGCTCGAGGTCGATAATCAGTTTCGAGATGCTGTCTCTTTCGGCTGGACTTCGCTCTGTATCCGACTCTATTCTATCACGAAGTGAATTGCGCACGTCGTTCATCACATCTGTGAGTGAGTCGATACCATCGCTCAACTCTGCGTTGTGGCGTATTAGTTCCATATACTCCTCGTTGTCGGATAGACCCGAGATGCCTTTTGAACGTTGCGCATACAACGAACTATCACCCGACACAGCACCCAAAACGAGTGCCGCGATGATGCAACTTAAAACTCTCGATAGACTCTTTGTATCTCTATTCATACTTGCTGTTCACTATATATAGTTTGTTCTTCTCTACTTCCACGAATTGATGAAGAAGAGCTGAATGAATCCAAAAATCTCCAAACGACCTACAAGCATTAGTACCGTTGATCCAAATTTAAGTACGGCTGGCAAGGTCGAGAAGTTGTTCATCGAACCAACCTCGCCAAATCCTGGACCCACGTTGCTTATACACGCTATCGAGGCTGTGAAGCCTGTCAACAGGTCTGTGCCAAATGTGGTATAAAGTATTGTGCCGATAAGCACAAGGGCGATGTAGGCCACAATAAAACTCATTACAAGGCTCAAAACACTATCATCCTGGACCGTGCCATCGATCTTCGTGCGGATAATGGCATTAGGGTGCTGTTGCACCTTCATACGGTTGCGTATTACTTTGAACGCCATAATTACTCTGTCAACCTTCATACCTCCAGATGTAGAGCCAGCACAACCGCATACTACAGAGCAGAATACGAGCAATACAATGGCTAACGAAGTCCACGTGTTGGTATCAGCTGTGGCAAATCCCGATGTTGTAGTAACACTCACTACCTGGAACGCTGCGTGACGCAAAGACTCCGCAAGGCTATCGTACGTTCCGTTGCTATACAGGCTTAATGCGATAAACAAACTGATGGCGGATAGCATACCTATGTACGAGCGAACAACCTCCGAGCGGAAGATGTTGTTGCGGCGACGTGTGATTGTCGCATAAAGTATTCCGAAGTGGATACTTGCAATGACCATTGCTACCATAAGAATAGTCTCAATAAGTGGGCTGTCAAAGAATGCAACAGAGGCGTTCTTCGTACTGAAACCACAAGTACTGCAAGCCGACATTGCGTGCGTTACGGCATCAAACCATCCCATTCCCGAGTACTTAAGCAATAGGGTGGTGACAATGGTTATGCCAATGTATACCGATGATAAGATGCGGATGATAACCTTCGAGCGGTAGTGGAAGTTGTCCTTGGCAATTGCTGATAGCTCAACATTATACAACATCTGTCTGCTACGACCCATCGATGGCAATACGACAAGGGCAAACATTACTACACCGATACCTCCAATCCAGGCTGATGATGCTCGCCAGAAGAGTAGTCCGTGAGGCAAGAACTCTATGTCGTTGAGTATCGAGGCTCCTGTAGTTGTAAATCCCGACACACTTTCAAACCAGGCGTTGATTAATGTGAACTCGCCGCCCCAGATCAAATAAGGGAACATACCCACAATGCAGGCCACAAGCCACGAGCCTACAACAATTACGTAACCCTCTTTACTTTTGATCTCGTCAACTCGTTCAACGAAAATCATAGGGAAGATGCCGAGTAGGGCTGTCATAAACGAAGAGAGCAGCAATGGATAGAATGCTGAGTCGTAGTCGTTGAGCATAGATACACCAGCCGACGCGAGCATAAATGTCGCGATAAATAACAATATCGATCCGATATAGCGTATGACAACGTGTACTCTCATTTACTCGGTTTATATCTTCGTTTAAATCTCAACGATATCTTGTGTGGTTATCTGATTTTGTCAATCAATGTGATGATGCGCTCGCGTAGTGTCGCAATCTCATCGCGGCACGATGTGTCTTTATCGAAGGGCATTCGGAAACTCAAATAGTCGCCAAGGTTGCGATTGATACGCAATACTGGACGAATAAAATATACGAGCAGGAAGTAGTAGAGCATAAGCATCGCTACAAACATCACAATTAGTGAGATGAATACTGGTGTTACGGCACGACGAGCTGTGTGGCTCAAACGATTTACGTCGGGACCAAGTGTACTTTGCGATCCTGTCATATACTTCGTAATCTCCTCTGATAGGTTCATATATTGAGGCTTGTAGTTCTCAATATACCACTTCTGGCTGCTATATGTCGATGTTGAATCGATAGATCGAATCTCTGCCACCGAACGGAGTACGTTGCCACTTAAGAAATCGTTGGCAAGTCCATTGATGCGGTTCGTAAACAGAATCAAAGAGTCGGTTGTTGCTGGATTTTCGGTGTGCATCATACGGCGGTGCGCAAGCTGTGAAGCTTCATAGAGTCGTGTAATAGACTCCTCACACTTTACGCCATAGGTTGTGATATCGCTGAATGATCTACCTACTACTGCCATATGAATCATTGCGTCATCCTGCTCCTTGAGTGCTGTGATCATCTCTCCTGCAAGATCTACGTGCTGCTTACTTGCCTTAAGAATCTGCTCGGTATCGTGGCTGACACGCTCAAGTTCAAGTAGAGATATTGCTCCTGAAAAGCAGAGTAACAGCATAATACTCAAAAAAGCAGTGCTGATGCGTCGTTTGATGGTATTGATGCCGAAAAGTTTGCTAAATATCTTAAACATTCTGAAATGATCTTTCAATTGGTTAACTCAAAGCACAAAAGTAATACTTTTGTCTCAATTATCCAACTATTTCGCAGCGAATGTCACCATCCTCCTCTACTTGAAGTAACTTTACGGGACATATGGTGTTGATTCGTGCGATGTCGTATGGTGCGCGAACTCGCAGATAGTTGTCAGTATAGCCATACATCGAACCATTGCGGTCGGTGCTCTCGAAGAGCACTCCGCGTACCTCGCCAACGAACTTCTCGGCAAAGCTTCGGTGTAGTCTGTTGCTCAACTCCTCCAATCGCGATACGCGCTCTGTAGAGATGCGAGGAGCAACCTTATTGGGCATATCTACCGCAGGTGTGCCCGGGCGCTCCGAGAATGGGAATATGTGGAGGAATGAAGCCTCCACCTCTTCGAGAAGGCGGTATGTCTCCATAAATTCCTCCTCACCCTCGCCAGGGAAACCGACGATGACATCGACACCAAGAAATGCATCTGGAATAAGCTCGCGAACACGCGAAATACGCTCCTTGTATTTCTCGGCAGTATAGCGACGTCGCATTGCTCCGAGGATGCGAGTAGAGCCACTCTGGAGAGGGATATGAAAGTGAGGCTGAAATTTAGGTGACGCTGCGCAAAACTCTATTATCTCGTCTGTTAGTAGATTTGGCTCAATACTCGATATGCGGTAGCGCTCGATGCCTTCAACCTTGTCAAGAGCACGTAGTAAATCGATAAATTTTTCGCCTGTTGTGCGGCCAAAATCACCAGTGTTGATACCTGTGATTACAATCTCTTTCTGACCCGCTGCGGCTATCTCTTCAGCCTCGCGAACAATCTCCTCTATTGCGATGTTTCGGCTTGATCCGCGAGCGTAGTGAATGGTGCAGTATGCGCACTTATAGTCACATCCGTCCTGTACCTTTAGGAATGAACGAGTGCGGTCGCCTGAGGAATAGGCTGCAAAGAAGCGAGTGATGTTTTCGACGGAGCAGCTATAAACCTCTGCTTTGCCTATGTTTTCAAGCTCGATTACACGTTTATATAAATCGCCTTTATCATTGTTGCTCAATACTATATCTACTCCTTCAATCGCGGCAATATCGTTTGGTTTTAGCTGTGCATAGCAACCCGTTACGGCTATGATTGCATTAGGGTTGCGGCGGTGTATTTTGCGGATGATATTGCGACATTTCTTGTCTGCGTGTTCGGTCACCGAACAGCTGTTGATAACTGCCACATCGGTAGGATCGCTGCTTCCTACACGCTGGTAGCCGCCCTCTTCGAACTGTCGGGCAATTGTCGATGACTCCGAGAAGTTGAGCTTGCAGCCCAATGTATGAAAACTGACACGTTTTGTAGCCATATATTCTCTTGTGTTATATAACAAAATCGGTGCGAAGTTACAAAAAGTTATACGAAAATGGAAAAAAGATTTCGTTCTATCGCGAAAAAAGAGTAAATTTGCGCGTTTATAATTTAATACAAAGAAAGCGTGAATATTGTTCGGGACATACTTGCATATGACTTTTTGGCTTATGCCTTTATTGCGTGCATACTTTCGGGTATAACCTGCGGTATTATAGGCAGTTATGTCGTAGCGCGTCGAATAGTGTTCTTGAGTGGAGGTATTACGCACGCTTCATTTGGCGGTTTGGGCATTGCGCTCTATGCTGGTTTTAGCCCTCTGCTTGGTGCGCTTGGCTTCGCTTCGATATCGGCTGTAGGTATAGAGTATGCATCGCGTCGCATTGGCATCCGTGAGGATTCGGCCACGGGCATCATATGGTCTATAGGTATGGCTACCGGAGCATTGTTTATGTCATTGCGGGCAGGTTATGCTACCGATTTGACAAGTTACCTATTTGGAAATATCCTCCTTGTAGGACGCGACGATGTAGTATGGTTAGGAGTGCTCACCGCTGTGGTGATTCTTGGATCGATTGTTTGGTTACGTCGCATAATGTACATAACATTCGATGAGGAGTTTGCACGAAGCCAGGGTGTTGCCACTACAATTACCGCATATGTTATGTCGATAGTTGTTTCTACGACCATTGTGCTTTCGATCAAGGTTATGGGTATCATACTTCTTCTATCGTTGATATCTATGCCAACGGTTATTGTTAATATGCTTACTAAGGACTACCGGCTTATTGCTTTATGGTCGGCAGTTATTGCAGTTATCTGCAACATAATTGGATTTGCATTTAGCTATACCTTCGATTTGCCGACGGGTAGCTGCATCATATTTATTCTCACCGCGACGTTAATATGCGTGAAACTTTTTACGCTGTGTCGCAGAGTAAGACTTAAAAAGGTATGAAAAAGATACATCTTCTTGTACTAAAAGCCTATGTAGGCCCACTTATCGCTACGTTCTTCATCGTGCAGTTTGTATTGATGATGAACTTTGTATGGCGATATATCGATGAACTTACTGGTAAAGGTCTGGACGTAAGCACGATTGCGGAGCTCTTTATATGTGCGTCAATCAATATGATTCCACTTGGCTTGCCTTTGGCTATGCTTCTTTCTGCAATTATGGCTATGGGTAATCTCGGTGAGAATTTCGAGTTGCTGGCTATGAAGTCGGCAGGTTTGTCTCTACCTCGAATTATGAGTCCGATGATTGCCGTTGTGACGTTGATTTCGTTTGGTAGTTTCTTTATTTCCAACAACCTTGTACCTTACGCCAACGAGCGTATGTACGATATTATGTTCAACATTCGTGAGCAGCGCCAGGAACTTAACTTCAAGGACGGAATGTTCTTCAATGGTCTGCCCGATATGAGTATACGTGTTGGCCACCAGGATATTGAAACTCGCCTGCTTACCGATGTTCTTATTTTCGATACGCGAGATGAGAATGGTAATATGACTACAACTATTGCCGACTCGGGCTATATTCGTATGTCGGACGATAAGTCGTACCTCTATGTCACGTTGTTCAATGGTCAAACCTATGAGCACACTCGAAATTCACAGTGGTATGATCGTAATACAATGCGTCAGCACTCGTTTGCACGTCAGGATGCTACCATTCCAGTGTCAAAAATTACACGACCAGGCGATATGTCGCGCGAGTTCAGCGAGTCGCAAACGCGCAATATGATCGAGCTTGAGGAACTTATGGATTCGCTCAATATTCTTATCGAGCGTAGCACATTGGCATCGTATGAGCCGTTGCTAAAGAAGCAGATTTTCCAGCGCGATACAACAATTCTTCCTTCCCGCGATACAACGCGTGTCGATAAGAGCGGCTTCGTGGCAATAAACATCGGCGATTCGATAGCTAAACTACCTATGCGTGACAGAGCCAAGATATATTCCCAGGCGGCCAATGCTGCGCGTTCGTCGCAGGGTGCTTACTCCTATGATGAGCAGTCATCGAAGTTGGCACTCACGCAGCTCTATCGTACCGAGAACGAGTGGCATCGTAAGCTTACGTTGCCAATTTCGATTATTGTGTTCTTTATGATTGGAGCCCCACTTGGTGCGATTATTCGTAAGGGTGGTTTGGGTATGCCAATCGTTATCTCGGTGGTCTTCTTTGTTATCTACTATATTATCAGTATCTCGGGTGAGAAGATGTCGAAGGAGGGTACGTGGGATGCGTTCTATGGTATGTGGCTACCGATATTTGTGCTTACTCCGCTATCTATATATTTGACATATAAAGCTACGAACGACACTTCGCTCCTCGATATGGATTGGTATGATGTGCGCATACGTAAAATTCGTCGAGCTATCGAGCGTCGCCTTCCAAAGTCGATGCAGCCAGAGCGTAGACGCAGAAAACAACAACTAACAAAACAAAGACGATGAAGGCTAAAGATTTAAGAATAGTATTTATGGGTACGCCCGAGTTCGCATCGACCTCACTTCGCAGACTCGTTGCCGAGGGCTACAATATTGTTGCGGTTGTGACTACTCCTGACAAACCTGCTGGTCGTGGTCAGAAGATGCACGAGAGTGATGTTAAGCTTGCGGCCAAAGAGCTTGGTTTGCCAATCTTGCAGCCCGAGAAGTTGCGCGATGAGACATTCCTCAATGAGTTACGTGCTCTGCAGCCTGACTTGGGCATTGTCATAGCCTTCCGTATGTTGCCCGAGGTTGTATGGGCTATGCCACAGCTCGGTACATTCAACCTTCACGCTTCGCTTTTACCAGAGTATCGTGGTGCAGCACCGATCAACTGGGCAATTATCAACGGTGATAAGCGCACAGGCGTGACAACCTTCTTGCTCAATCACGAAATTGACAAGGGTGCGATTATCGAGCAGGAGGCTGTCGATATTTTGGATGAGGACAATATTGGCACGCTCTACGATAAGTTGATGAATATCGGTGCGGAGCTTGTTCTGAAGACTGTAGATAAGGTTGCTGAAGGAGGCTACGAGGTTATCGAGCAGATGCATATCGACGAGAGCACTTTGCGTCCAGCTCCCAAGATTTTCAAGGATGACTGCCTGATTAAGTGGGATAAGCGTGGCGAGGATATCGTAAATCTTGTTCGTGGTCTTTCGCCATATCCTGCTGCGTGGACATATATATATAAGGATGGCGCGGAGTGTGGCACAGCAAAGATTTTCAAGGTGCGCTTCGAGGTGGATAACCGAGAGGGTAGTGCAGGTCGTGTTGTGACCGATGGTCGTAGCTATTTCGGTGTGCGTTGCGCCGATGGTGTTGTCTATATCGAGGAGTTGCAGATGGCTGGCAAGAAGCGTATGGCTATCAAGGATCTGCTTCTCGGCTGGCGCGATGCTGTAGAGGTCACATTCTAACAATAATACATATTCAATAATTGGGGATTATTCTACGTGAATCGTCTCCAATTACTATTTAGTTTGGATGTTTACTATAGCAAAGTTGCGAAAAAAGTGTTATATTTGCATTATTGCGTTTTGGCGCACTACTAATCCCTGAAATGAAGACCTATGCGTAAAGTTTTAGCAATACTTATTTGCTTTGCAGCTCTTTTTGCGACTACTCAAAGGTGTGCGGCTCAAGGCTATGTCAAGCTTAACGGCCTCTACGCCCTTGTGGGTGTTGTCAATCCTGCTGTTGAGTTTCGTCTCACTAAACACTCAACATATCAGGCCGAGATAGTCTACTCACCCTGGCTCTCTATCAATAACCATCCGATGCATTTCGGTATCTTTATGAACGAGTACCGTTACTATTTCAAGGAGAGTAACCACGGTTTCTATGCTGCTGCAAATGTGGGAATGATGGCATTTAATATGTCGAAGCCCGAATTCAGTAATGGCACGATAAGGTTGCAGAATCGCTACTGTAAGGGTAATGGTTTTATGTTCGGTTTGGCTTTGGGCTACGAGTATAAGTTCGCCAAGAGATGGCTGTTGGATGTCTACTTTGGTTATTCGTTTATGGAGAGCCGTTATAATGGCTATTCGCTCGACGGAGAGATCAATATGTATCCCCACCGTCCCGATTGGAAAGAGCCCGAGCATCCCGATCCATACAATGGCTCTGGTGAGTGGCTCCCCAATAAGTTTGGCTTGTCGATAGGAGTTCTGATTTTCGACCCACACAAACAAAAGTAAACTATATCAGATACGATACACACAATGAAACACACACTAACACTACTTTGTGCGCTTATGTCGTTCGTGGCGGCAGTAGCGCAGACACAGCATAGCATCATTATCGATGAGCAGAGCTTCAAGGCTGTGCAGGTTGATCCCAAAATAGGTGTGGGCATCGATAAGATTCCGCACGACAACTCGAATCGCCCTTGCGCGCGTATCAAGATGCACGTCAACCGTATGACGCGTGCCGAGATCGACGGTCTTCAGGTGCGTCCTGTGGGAGGTAATGTTGTGGTGATGAAGCAGATAGTAGCCGCCGAGGGCAACGGTCTTATTATAGAGCTTACAGCCAAAGAGCCAACGCGCTTCTATCTCCACCACGACAAGTATGGCGACTCCAACGAGGTGTCGCTCAACTTGGAGGGAGATAAGGAGTATCTACTCACGGCATCGCTCAATGTAACGCATTCAATTGTTGTAAATGCTAATGTGAGTCGAGCAGATGTCTATTTGGATGGTATATACCAGGGAGAGACCAACGACGACTACACGCTGACAATCACTAACGTGACGCCAGGTGCTCACACAATCAAGGTGCAGCAGGGTAGCGCTGTTACCGAGCAGAATGTCGATGTCAGTGCCGAGAACATCTTCTTCCGTATTGTGGTAAATGCTGCAAACTCACATCCGCAATATGTGATTTTGGAGGTTATACCCAAGAGTGCTGTAGTTATTATTGATAATAAGAACTACGTCCCTGATGAGTATGGTAATGTTCAGCTCAGATTACGTAATGGTTCGTACACCTATCAGGTGTCTGCAAAGGACTACCATACCGAGAAGGGTATGTTTGTGGTTAGTGGTGCAAAGATAGATAAGCGAATAGAACTTCTTCCTGCATTTGGATGGCTATCAGTGGCGGCGAATGGTGCGTTGCAGGGTGCGAACATCTTTGTCGACGACAACCTTATCGGTAAGACTCCTATAACACGCTATCAATTATCGAGTGGTAAGCACCATATTCGCGTGGTTAGAGATATGTATCTTCCTGGTGAGGAGATTATTACAATCGAGGATAACAAACTTTTTGAGTATAGCACAACCCTTGTCGCGGACTTTGCAACGGTAACATTGAGCGCTGAGGAGGATTGCGATATATATGTGAATGACGTATATAAAGGTAAGTCGCCCTGGAGTGGAACTTTGGCTACGGGTGCTTATCTCTTCGAGGCTCGCAAGGAGGGACACCGCTCTACGACGCTCTCGCAGACAATCGTTGCAACACCGGCAAAGCAGAGCTATACGCTGAATCCTCCGATACCGATTGTGGGTATGCTTAATATTACATCAACGCCAGCTCGCGCAAATGTCTATATCGATGATAAGTTGGTGGGTCAAACTCCGATGATGTGCGATGTGCTTGTCGGTAAGCACGAAATAACGATTAAAAGGGAGGGGTATGTCGCGATCAAGCAGAACGTAACTATTGTTGAGAGTAAGGTTTCTGATATGATCGTTGAACTTCAGAAGGGTACATCGACTCCGAATAATGTGATTGAGTATGTGTCACGAGACGGAAAGATTGATATAACCGATGCCATTAATAAGTTTGGAGCATCTGTCATCTCCCACACTTGGGATTCTGCCGCAGGAAAGGGTGTTATCACATTTAATGGTAACGTAACGAAGATTGGTGATAAAGCATTTTATAATTGCTCAAGCCTCACAAGTATAACTATTCCAAATAGTGTAACGACGATTGGAGATTATGCATTCGCTATTTGCGATAGCCTTGTTGAGTTTAAGGGTAAGTTTGCAGAGGACAATGGTAGAATATTAGTTGTTGATGGCACATTGGTAGCCTTCGCTCTAGCTGGGCTTACTGAATATGCTATACCCGAGAGTGTAACGACGATTGGAGATTATGCATTCCAAGATTGCGATAGACTTACAAGTGTAACTATTGGCGATAGTGTAACAACTATTGGAGATGGGGCATTCGCGTATTGTTCTAGCCTCACAAGTGTCACTATACCCGAGAGTGTAACTACGATTGGAGATGGTGCATTTCAATCTTGCTCTAGCCTCACAAGTGTAACTATTGGAGATAGTGTAACAACGATTGGAGATGGTGCATTCCTTGAGTGCTCTAGCCTCACAAGTGTAACTATCGGCGATAGTGTAACGACGATTGGAAATGGTGCATTCAGTGCTTGCTCAAGCCTCACAAGTGTAACTATTCCCGATAGTGTTACAACGATTGGAAATGTTGCATTCCTTGAGTGCTCCAGCCTCACAAGTGTAACTATTCCCGATAGTGTTACGACGATTGGAGATGGTGCATTCGGTGCTTGCTCAAGCCTCACAAGTGTAACTATTCCCGATAGTGTTACAACGATTGGAAATGTTGCATTCCTTGAGTGCACAAGCCTCACAAGTGTAACTATTCCCGATAGTGTAACGACGATTGGAAAGTCGGCATTCTCTTATTGCAAAAGCCTCACAAGTATAACTATTGGAGATAGAGTAACGACGATTGGGGATTATGTATTCTATGAGTGCACAAGCCTCACAAGTGTATATTGCACGTCCACTACACCTCCAGTATTGGGTAATGATTATGTTTTCGCCAATAACGGCAGTGGTCGCAAGATTTATGTGCCTACTATGTCTGTTCATGCATATAAAAGTGCAGAGTATTGGAGCAACTATGCAGACGCTATCGTTGGCTACAACTTCAAATAATCGATACGTATAACACAACACGCGAAATAACTCAAACTATGATGAGACATATACTAACATTTTTGGCAGTAGTTCTGCCATTTATGGCAACTGTGGCGCAAGCACAGTCACAGCATAGCATCATTATCGATGAGACAAGCTTCAGGGCTGTGCAGGTCGATCCCAGAACAGGTGTGGGCATCGACAAGATTCCGCACGACAACTCTAATCGCCCTTGCGCGCGTATCAAGATGCACGTCAACCGTATGACGCGTGCCGAGATCGACGGTCTCAGGGTGTACCCTGTGGGAGGTAGTGTTGTGGTGATGAAGCAGACGGTAGCCGCCGAAGGCAACGGCCTTATTATAGAGCTTACAGCCAAGGAGCCAACGCGCTTCTATCTCCACCACGACAAGTATGGCGACTCGAACGAGGTGTCGCTCAACCTGGAGGGAGATAAGGAGTATACAATCTCGGCGCAGCTCAATATTTTGTATCCTATTTTTGTGAGCTCGGATGTAGTAAATGCCGAGGTCTACATCGATAATATATATGTAGGTCGCACTAACGAGCGCTACACACTCACAGTGATGGATGTTGTGCCAGGATTCCACAAACTCCGCGTGCAGCACGGCAATTCGTCGGTAGAGCAAGATATCGAGGTGTCGAATGATAACCTCGACTTCCGCATCGAGATAAACCACGCGACATCGCTTCCGCAGTATGTAACCTTCGAGGTGTCGCCAAAGAATGCTGTAGTGGTGATCGATAAGAAGAGCTACTTGCCCGATGCCGATGGTATGGTGATGCTGATGCTCAGCAACGGATCGTACAACTACCAGGTATCGGCCAAGGACTACCATACCGAGAAGGATACATTCATCGTTAGTGGCTCGAAGGTCGAGAAGGAGATTAAACTGAATCCAGCCTTCGGATGGCTCTCGGTAGCATCTGTGGGCACGTTGCAGGGTGCTGCAATTTTCGTTGACGACAACCTTATCGGCATAACGCCTATTAATCGCCTCCAGCTTGCGAGTGGTGAGCACTCTGTACGCATTGTAAAGGATATGTACGAGGCACACGAGGGTAGTGTCACGATAACAGATGGTACACTACAGAACTATACAGCCACACTCGTGGCAGACTACGCTACGGTGACGCTGAACGCTGGTGGTGGTAGCGACATCTATGTTAACGGTGCGTACAAGGGTAAGTCGACCTGGAGTGGCGACCTCGCAACGGGTACATATCTCTTCGAGGCGCGCAAGGAGTCGCATCGTGAAACAAAGCTCACCCAGGTCATCAGGTCTACACCTGCAAAGCAGAGCTATACGCTCGATGAGCCAACGCCAATACTTGGTACACTCGACGTTGTATGTTCGCCAGTGAAGGTCGATATCTATGTCGACGATAAGCACCTGGGAAGCACTCCAATGCGAGAGCAGATGCTTATCGGTAAGCATAAGGTTACGTTGCGCAGGGAGGGCTACAAGGATGAGGTACGCTATGTCACAATCGAGGAGGATAAGGTTGCAGACCTTAATGTATCACTCACCCAGAAGGCACAAAAGAGTGAGCCAGCGAAGGCAGATACGCCAGCCAAGCAGCCGGCTCCAGCACCAAAGAGACCTGCAAAAGCACCTGCCAAAAGCCCTGCCAAGTCGACTACTGCTGCACCCATAAAAGGCTATCAGTCAATTGTGTTCGCTGATGCGGATATGCTCTTCGGTGCAGGTAGTCCGCTCTACCTGGGTATCGACTATATTGGTGGTTGTCGTATAAATCGCGGCCTGTTCCTCGGTCTTGGTGTGGGCGTCAATATCAATGTGATTGATTCAGATAATGACTATCTCCCCGACCATTTGTACGATGGTAAGGTATATCCGTTAGGTAATTTCAAGATGCCATTGTATCTCTACGGTCGAGGCTATCTGGGTAGCCGTCCTAACCCTGCGGTGCAGCCATTCCTGGGAGTGGCGGCAGGCTACAACATCAGTTTCCCAACCAGTGTGGACGTAACACGCGAGCAGACTACGTCATTGTGCCGCTTCTTTGGCGAGTTTGAGTTTGGTCTCAACATCAAACCAAAGAGCCGCAAGGCACTCTTCGTGTCGTTGAGCTGTCCGATATACTGCACTCCAAAATATGTTGTAACCTCAAAATATGAGGGTAAGATTGTCAATGGTATAGGTGCAGGCATCTCACTAAAATTTGGTGCTTCGTTCTAATCAATATATTCAATATATTATATAGTTATGAATAGATTGTTCAAATATATATTGCTGCTTATCATTGCAGCGTGTGGCTTGGCTTGTTCCGAGGAGGTAGATCTCACTACGTACAAGGCTTTAGAGATAGAGTATGTAACAAGCAACCGTCAGGCGATATCGAATTTAAGGCAGTGGCACGGTGAGGATTCATATAGTATCATTGCGGACACATACCAAGAGAATAGTAATAGGGGTAGCCTCTTTGTCTATCCTGATGTATCGATATTTGGTTCGTGGTTTCAAGGTTGCGAGAATCTCACCGAGGTCTATATTCCATCGGGCATTAAATACATATCAGAAGATGCTTTTTATTTATGCCATAGCCTCACAAGTGTAACTATCCCCGATAGTGTAACGACGATTGGAAATTATGCATTCAAAGAATGTGAATGTCTTGAAAGTGTAACTATCCCAGAGAATGTGAATTATATTGGTTCTAATGCATTCTGGGGCTGTTTAAATCTCGAAAGAGTCTATTGCAAAGCCACAACTCCACCAGTATTGGAGTCTGATGAAGATACATATCAAACGTTTAGACATAATGCTGTAGGCCGCAAGATTTATGTTCCATCTAAAAGCATTATAGCTTACAGGAATGCTAAAGGTTGGAGTGAGTATGCCGATGCTATTGTTGGTTACAACTTCGAGACTGGTGAGGTAGATAATTATGACTATAAGAACAATAAGATTTACTATACAAACGGTAGTACAACCACGCCTACACAACCTAATAATACATCAGTCTTTGATGCTAATATTGTGTCGAATATGTATGATTCGTTGTCGAAGTGCTGGGTAATTACGTTCGACGCTGATATTACTACTATTGGATATAATGCATTCCTTGGTTGCAGTAGCCTTACCAGTGTCACTATCCCAGAGAGTGTAACGACGATTAGAAATTCTGCATTCCGAGAATGCAAAAGTCTTGTAAGTTTTGATATCCCCGATAGTGTAACAACAATTGAAGATAATGCATTCCTTAATTGCAGTAGCCTAACAAGTGTATATTGCGCGGCCACTACACCTCCAAGTCTAGGTGGAGACTATGTATTTGGTGGCAACACCTCTGACCGCAAGATTTATGTTCCTGCCGAGTCTGTTGATGCGTATAAAAGTGCAGAGTATTGGAGTAGCTATGCCGATGCTATTAAAGCTTATGACTTTGAGAATGGTGTAGTTGTAGAGCCTGAAGTTTCTATTAATAATGTAATTCACTATACCGCAACGGCTAAGGTCGAGGCGGATAGCAATTATCCCTGGTCATTCGACACCTTTGGTGCAAACATCCTATCTCACGACTTTAATGAGGAGAGTGGCGAAGGCGTTATCACCTTTGATGCCGATGTAACGACGATTGGAAGTTATGCATTCCGTAATTGCGATAGCCTTACAAGTGTCACTATCCCCGATAGCGTAACGACGATTGTAAGTTATGCATTCTATGGTTGCGATAGCCTTATAAGCATCACTATCCCCGATAGCGTAACGACGATTGGAAATTATGCATACTATAATTGCTCCAGCCTTGCAAGTGTCTATTGTGAGGCTACAACACCGCCAAGTTTGGGTGGAAGTTCTGTATTTAAATTCAACGCCTCAGGTCGCTTGATTTATGTTCCTGCCGCATCGGTAGAGGCGTATAAGACAGCCGACTATTGGAGCGAGTATGCAGATGCTATCATAGCTTATGACTTTGAGAATGGTGTGGTTGTAGAGCCTGAAGTTTCTGTTAATAATGAGATTCGCTATACCGCAACAGCAAAGGTCGAGGCGAATAGCGATTATCCTTGGTCTTTTGATACCTTTGGTGCAAACATCCTATCTCACGACTTTAACGAGGAGAGTGGCGAGGGTGTTATCACCTTTGACGCTGAGGTAACGACGATTGGAAATTATGCATTTGCTTATTGCTCTAGCCTTACAAGTATCACTATCCCCGATAGTGTAATGACGATTGGAGAGTATGCATTCTTTAATTGCGACAGCCTTACAAGTATCACTATTGGCGATAGCGTAACGACGATTGGAGCAAGGGCATTCCGTGATTGCAATAGCCTCACAAGTGTAACTATCCCAGATAGTGTAACTACGATTGGAGATTTTACATTCTATAATTGCTCTAGCCTTACAAGTGTAACTATTGGTGATAGTGTAACGACGATTGGAGATTATGCATTCGAATATTGCTATAGCCTCACAAGTGTAACTATCCCCGATAGTGTAACTACGATTGGAAATGGGGCATTTGCTTATTGCTCTAGCCTTACAAGTGTATATTGTGAGGCTACAACACCGCCAAGTTTGGGTGGAAGTGTTGTATTTGATGACAACGTCTCAGGTCGCACCATTTATGTTCCTGCCGAGTCGATTGAGACTTATAAGAGCGCAGAGGGTTGGAGCGATTATGTTGATGCTATTGTAGGCTACAACTTTGAGACAGGCGAGGAAGTAATGCCAGATGAAATGCAAAACAGAGTAATCTATTACACTGCAACAAAGCAGGTTGAGGCACATAGTGCTTATCCTTGGACATTTGATACCTTTGGTGCAAATGTCGTTTCTCACGAGTGGGATTCGGAGAGTGGCGATGGTGTTATAACCTTTGAAGCTGAGGTAACAACGATTGGAGATTACGCATTCAACTCTTGCAAAAGTCTCACAAGTGTAACTATCCCCGATAGTGTAACGACGATTGGAGATAGTACATTCAATGATTGCTCTAGCCTTACAAGTGTAACTATTCCCGATAGTGTAACGACGATTGGAGAGGAGGCATTCCGTGAATGTACAAGCCTCACAAGTGTAACTATTGGCGACGGTGTAATTACGATTGGAAATAGTGCATTCAATGATTGCTCTAGCCTTACTAGTGTAACTATTCCCGATAGTGTAACGACGATTGGAGATTTGGCATTCTCTTATTGCGAAAGCCTCACAAGTGTAACTATCGGAGATAGTGTAACAACAATTGGAGATTATGTCTTTATGGGTTGTTCAAAACTTGAGGGTATTACCATACCAAATAGCGTGAATACGATTGGAGAATCCATATTTGCCTATTGTCCTAAATTATCAAATATTGAAGGTAAATTTGCATCGGACGATGGTAGATGTTTGGTTGTAGATGGAACTCTAAATTCATTTGCTCCATCTGGCTTGACATCGTATGTTATATCAGATAATGTAGATATAATCGGAGATTTTGCATTTATAAATTGTGATAACCTTACAGATATAACCATCCCTAATAGCGTAACGACTATTGAATATTCTGCATTTGCCGAATGCTATAGTTTGACAAATATAACTTGGGGCAATAACGTTAAAATTGTTAGTTTTGGGGCATTCCAGGAGTGCTCGAGTCTAACAAACATCACTATCCCTGAATCTGTAGTACAGATTGAGGGTAATGCATTTGCTTATTGCGATAATTTAACAAATGTATATTGTAAGTCTAATACTCCACCAACTGCAGTAAATGAAGGTAGTGGTTATTGGTATGCTTTCTCAAATAATGCGGCAGATCGCAAGATTTATGTTCCATATTTGAGCGCGGAGACTTACAAGAGCGCCTATGGCTGGAGCGAGTATGCAGATGCGATTACTGGCTACGATTTTGAGACTGGTAGTGTAATTGAATTAGAAACAGACCCCAATAAAGTCATTTATTATACTGCAAAAGCAAAGATTAAGGCATCCACCGAATATTATTGGTCAGATGAGACCTTTGGTGCAAGTATAAAATATCATTTGTGGAATAGTGAAACGTGTGAGGGTGCTATTGCCTTTAATGGCGATGTAACAACAATACATAGTTCTGCATTCAGATATTGTGAAGGTGGCTTGACAAGTATTATAATTCCTAATAGTGTAAAAGGAATTGGAAGCTATGCTTTCATCGGTTGTGATGATCTTGTAAGTATAGATTTTGGTGAAGGTGTAACGGGGATCGGAAACGCTGCGTTCAGTGGTTGTGAAAGTCTTGCAAGTGTTGTATTACCAGATAGTGTAGAGACAATAAGTGAATTAGCGTTTGTTAATTGTCCGCGAATTACTAGTGTTATAATCGGAAAGAGTGTAGGAGCAATTGGAGTTATGGCATTCGATGGATGCGAAAGCCTGGTGAGTGTTTATTGCAAACCTGATACTCCCCCACGTGCACTTTTGGGCGAACATATCAAATGGTATGCGTTTAGCGATAATGCTTCTAATCGTAAGATATATGTACCTACTGAGAGCGCTGATGCGTATCAGAGTGCAAAGTATTGGAGCGATTATGCCGACGCTATCGTAGGCTACGACTTTAATACAACCATCACGCCCGATGGAGGCATCGACGATGCAGAGGAGGATGATGAGGTGATACTCTAATTAAATGGTTGATATGAATATGAGAAAGCTATACAATATATTATATGCAGCACTTGTTGCGTTGGTACTCGCTTCGTGTCAGAACAACGATGAGAGTCTCAACGCTGTAAATCAACGAGGTACTATAGAGTTTACTGTGGGCTTCAATGCTATGCGCTCGCACTTTGGCGATAAGTCTGGGAGTGCCTATCCTTCATTTTGGGATGGTAACGAGAAACTCCGACTCGCGATTGAGAGTTCAGACTATCCAACATACCGTCCATCAGGAACTTATGCGATGGAGAAGGTTGACGCGGAGGGAAAGAGTGCGACATTTACTGCAACCATTGACCAGTATTTCAGCAACGGTACTGTATACGCCTTTGTTCCTGCAACTGCTTGGCATTATAATCCATTGGGCAATGGAGATTTTGCTGGCTTTGAATATACTATTCCTGCTACACAGACACCTACGGCAAAATCTGTAGATCCTGCTGCACATATACTTATGGTGCAGCATCCCTTTAGCGCAGGACTTCAATCGGCTGTCAGCCTCAACTTTGATCATATCGTAGCATATGGTAAGTTGTCGATTCCAGCCCTTGAGGGTGAGGATGTTACGAGTGTGCAAATTGACATTTTAGACGCTTCTGGCGAGGAGTATAGCTATACGCTTAATGTTTCGGGTCTCGAAGAACCTCTCTACTGGTTTGCCTGCGAGCCTTGTTCGGCGTCTGCTATCAGCATTGTTGCCACTACCGCAGATAAGCAGTTTGCCTACACGCGCGAGTTCGATGCCGAGGCAGCTGTGGCGTTTAATACTGGTCGTGTGCGTCCTTTGACCATCGCCGGTGAGCTTATCGACCCATCGCAGCCCGAGCCTACATACCCTAATCGCGAGATTCGCTATACCGCAAAGGCTAAGGTCGAGGCGAATAGCAATTATCCCTGGTCATTCGACACCTTTGGTGCAAATGTCGTTTCTCACGAGTGGAATTCGGAGAGTGGCGAGGGTGTTATCTCCTTTGACGCTGATGTAACGACGATTGGAGAGAGGGCATTCTATGAATGCTCCAGCCTTACAAGTATCACTATCCCCGATAGCGTAACGACGATTGGAAAGTATGCATTCTATTATTGCACAAGCCTCACAAGTGTAACTATTCACGATAGTGTAATGACGATTGGAGATTCTGCATTTGCTTATTGCTCAAGCCTCACAAGTGTAACTATTCCAAATAGTGTAACAACGATTGGAGATAGTACATTCAATGGTTGCTCTAGCCTTACAAGTGTAACTATCCCCGATAGTGTAACGACGATTGGAGAGTTTGCATTCCATTGTTGCGATAGCCTTACAAGTGTATCTATCCCCGATAGTGTAACGACGATTGGAGAGTTTGCATTCCATAGTTGCGATAGCCTTACAAGTGTAACTATCCCCGATAGTGTAACGACGATTGGATTTTCAGCATTCTCTTTTTGCTCTAGCCTCACAAGTGTCACTATCCCCGATAGTGTAACGACGATTGGAGAGGGTGCATTCGATAGTTGCTCAAGCCTTATAAGCATCACTATCGGCGATAGCGTAACGACGATTGGAGATTATGCATTCCGTGGTTGCTCTAGCCTCACAAGTGTCACTATCCCCGATAGCGTAACGACGATTGGAGGTAATGCTTTCTCTTCTTGCTCCAAACTTACAAGCATTACTATCCCCGATAGCGTAACGACGATTGGAGATTATGCATTCAATAGTTGCTCAAGCCTTACAAGTGTCTATTGCGAGGCTACAACACCGCCAAGTTTAGGTGGAAGTAATGTATTTGATGACAACGCTTCAGGTCGTAAGATTTATGTTCCTGCACAGAGTGTTGAGGCATACAAGAGCGCAGAGTATTGGAGCGAATATGCTGATGCTATCGTCGGCTACGACTTCGAGAAGGGCGAGGTTGTCACTCTTGCTAATCGTGAGATTCGCTACACTGCAACAGCGAAGGTCGAGGCACATAGCAATTATGCTTTCGGTGCAAATGTCGTATCTAATGAATGGAATAGCGAGACGGGCGAGGGTGTTATCTCCTTTGATGGTGATGTAACGACGATTGGAGATTCTGCATTCTATTATTGCAAAAGTCTCACAAGTGTAACTATCCCCGATAGCGTAACTACGATTGGAAGTAAAGCATTCAGTTTTTGCTCAAACCTCACAAGTGTCACGATCCCCGAGAGTGTAACGTCGATTGGAGATTATGCATTCTATAATTGCGATAGTCTCACAAGTGTAACTATTGGAAATAGTGTAACGACGATTGGAAATTATGCATTCGATAGTTGCGATAGTCTCACAAGTGTAACTATTGGAAATAGCGTAACTACGATTGGATCTAGGGCATTCGGTTATTGCACCAGTCTTACAAGTGTAACTATTCCAGATAGTGTAACGACGATTGGAGAGGGTGCATTCACTTATTGCAGCAGCCTTACTGAATTCGATGGTAAATTTGTGTCAGAGGATGGACGATGCTTGATTATTGATGGTGTGCTAAACTCATTTGCTCCAGCAGAGCTTACTTCATACATTATTTCTGATAGCGTAACAACAATTGGAGATTATGCATTCCTTGGTTGCAAGAGCCTTACAAGTGTAGCTACCCCCAATAGTGTAACAACGATTGGAGATCTGGCATTTTCTGGTTGTAATGGTCTTACAAGTATTACTATCCCATTTAGTGTAGTTGCTATTGGAGATGAAGCATTTTGGAATTGCTATAGTCTTGAGAGTGTTTATTGTGAGGCTACGACACCGCCTGTGGGTGGGAGCAAGATGTTTTGCAATATGCTGGATCAACCTTTGTCTTGTGTTATCTATGTTCCTGCCGCATCGGTAGAGGCATACAAGTCAGCAGAGTATTGGAGCTATTATGCCGATGCTATCATAGCTTATGACTTCGAGAATGGTGTGGTTGTAGAGCCTGAAGTTTCTGTTAATAATGAGATTCGCTATACTGCAACAGCTAAGGTCGAGGCGAATAGCGATTATCCTTGGTCTTTTGATACCTTTGGTGCAAACATCCTATCTCACGACTTTAACGAGGAGAGTGGCAAGGGAATTATCACCTTTGATGCTGAGGTAATGACGATTGGAGATTATGCATTCCTTGGTTGCAGCAGCCTTACAAGTGTTACTATCCCCGATAGTGTAACGACGATTGGAGATGCTGCATTCTATGAATGCTCAAGTCTCACAAGTATTACTATCCCCGATGGTGTAACGACGATTGGAAAGTGGGCATTCTATTCTTGCGACAGCCTAACAAGTATTACTATCCCCGATAGCGTAACGACGATTAGAGATTATGCATTCCGTGAATGTAGTAGTCTCACAAGTGTCACTATTGGAAATGGTGTAACTACGATTGGAGAGTGTGCATTCTATTATTGCGAAAGTCTCACAAGTGTAACTATTGGAAATAGTGTAACGACGATTGGAGAGTATGCATTCTATAATTGCTCCAGCCTTACAAGTGTCACTATTGGCGATAGCGTAACGACGATTGGAGATTATGCATTCACAGAATGCTCCAGCCTTACAAGTATCACTATCCCCGATAGCGTAACGACGATTGGAAAGGGGGCATTCTCTCATTGCTCTAGCCTTACAAGTGTAACTATTGGAAATAGTGTAACGACGATTGGAAAGGGTGCATTCTATGAATGCGATAGCCTTGCAAGTGTCTATTGCGAGGCTACAACACCGCCAAGTTTGGATGGAAGTTATGTATTTGATGACAACGCATCAGGTCGCAAGATTTATGTTCCTGCCGCATCGGTAGAGGCGTACAAGACAGCAGAGTATTGGAGTGAGTATGCATATGCTATTGTAGGCTACGACTTCTAAAAGTGCTGCAACAAATGTTAATAGCCACCTCGCGAGGTGGCTATTAACGCATTACCAGGTGCTGCTATTTTGCACGATTGTCGATATGTTCAATGATATCGTTGAGTTTGTCTGGAGCAAACCATACGATTTCTGTGTCGCGACGGAACCAAGTCATCTGACGTTTAGCATAACGGCGTGAGTTGCGCTTGATAAGCTCGATGGCCTCGTCTACGGTAATCTTACCGTCGAAATAGTCGAACATCTCGCGATAGCCAACCGTCTGCAAGGCGTTGAGCTCTCTCCTGGGAAGCATCGTGCGAGCCTCTTCAACAAGGCCATAAGTAACCATCATATCAACACGTCGGTTGATACGATCGTAGAGTATGTCGCGCGGCATATCGACACCAATTTTTATGATATCGAAGCTGCGTTCGGCCGTTTTGCCGTGTCGCTGCTCCGAGTATGGGCGGCCCGATGTGATGCATACCTCCAGGGCGCGCATCACGCGCGATGGGTTTTGCATATCGGCTGTAGCTGCGTACTCTGGGTCGAGATGGCGAAGCTCTTCAGCAAGTGGCGCAAGTCCTTCGTTGTTAAGGCGTGTAGTCAGCTCCTTGCGCAACTCCTCGTTGGCCTCGGGGAGAGCATCCATACCCGAGCACAGAGCCTGGATATATAGTCCCGAGCCACCTACAGCAACGACATACTCATTCTCGGCAAAGAGCTTATCGAGAAGAGCCAGAGCGTCGCTTTCATACTTGCCGCAGTTGTAGTCATCTTCGGGCTCGCGATCGGCGATGAAGTAGTGCTTCGCGGCAGCAAGCTCCTCAGCGGTGGGTTGTGCTGTGCCAATAGCCATACCACGATAGAACTGGCGCGAGTCTGTCGAGATGATAGGTGCAGAGTAGTGACGGGCAAGTTCCACCGATAGCGATGTTTTGCCAGAGCCTGTAGGACCTACGACAACAATCAGTGTTCCGTGTTTAGAACTCATCGTCATAGCCATCGTCGCCATCAAACTCGTTGTAGTCACTCATCATCTCCTCGAAGATAGAGCCAGCATCCTCGGTAGCCTCTGGGTCGTACTGGTCGGGAGCTGGTGCGTGCTCGAAGACCACACGAGGATAGGTCAGGTCGGCTTGTGGTCGCTGCATATCAAGAAGTTCGAGATACAACGAGCGGTTATTTATCATATCGAAGGTATAAATGAGGCGATCGTGGAATTCGCTGTTGACCTCCATAAGCATAACCTTATCCATACAACGTGGTGCACCCTCGATCATATCGTCCCCGAAATCGAGCTGTGTAAACTCCTCAACAGGACGCCATTCGGCATCGGATTTGAATATCGATACCATACAATCCTCGTAGCCCAAAGCCTGGAGGATGAATTGGTGGAACTGACCAAGAGTCATATCGGGATATACCTCGAAATCGCGGACAAAATTATCGCTCTCATCGCTGAGCATTCGATATTTAAATATGATATTCATACAATATTAATTGTTGTGTTTTATTTCGCTCATACAAATGTAATACTTAATTTGGAAAATATCTGCGTGCAACAATAAAATGTGAAAAAAAAATCCGAATCTGTATTGGATTAGCAAAAAAAATAGTATATTTGCATTGCTTTTGAACAAGAAAATATGCCTTGGCCTCGGTTCCCAAGAGGCGATAAGGAGAAATCAATAATTTATATATGCAGGATTTAACAACATTGGAGGGTAAAACAATTGTTGAGTTGCGCGAAATTGCGAAGGTGCTCGGTATTACTCCATCCAATATGAAGAAAGGTGAGTTGCTCGAGAAGATTATGGCTGTTGCCACTGGTGGTGCTCAAAATGAGTCGCCCGAGGCACGCAGCGAGGACGAAGTGAATGAAACCGGCGCCCCACGTCGTATTCGCCGTCCACGTATGAGTAGCGTCAAGGTTGGCGGCTCTCCTGCTTCATCGTATCCAAATACAGCTGCCCAGACAGAGGCAGAACCAGTAGAGCCTGTGGCAGAACCAGTCGTGGCCAATACCCCTGCAAATGATGATGGCGGCGTAGATGGCGCTCCAGCACCCAAACGTCGTGGTCGTAAGCCAAAGAGGGGAGTTGAGCAGGTGCGTGCAGCAGAGGTGCAACCCACAACTGTCGAGCCCGAGGCTGGTGGCTATGTCGAAGATGACGCATCAGAGGCAATCGATATCGATCCCAACGAGGAGGTTACCCCTATGTCGGAAGGCAACATTTTCGATTCGGTCATCTATGACGACGAGGACGAGGATATCGCCCCAGCAACCGATGCGAATGGTATCACAAAGGACGATTTCACTGCAGAGATTGAGGGTGAGGGTGTGCTAGAGATTATGGCAGACGGCTATGGCTTCCTGCGCTCGGCAGATTACAACTATCTCAATTCACCAGATGATGTCTATGTTTCACCATCGCAGATTAAACTCTTTGGATTGAAGCCTGGTGATACGGTGAGTGGTACTATTCGTCCGCCAAAGGATGGCGAGAAGTACTTCCCATTGGTACACGTAGAGACTATTAATGGCCTTAAGCCAGATTATGTGCGTGATCGTCAGCAGTTTGAATATCTTACACCATTGTTCCCAAGTGAGAAGTTTGTGCTTACGGGCAACGGTCATAACTCGGTATCCAACCGCATAATCGACCTCTTTGCGCCTATCGGTAAGGGTCAGCGTGCGTTGATTGTAGCACAGCCAAAGACTGGTAAGACAATGCTTTTGCAGTCTATCGCAAACGCGATTTCCGATAATCACCCCGAGGTATATATGATTGTGTTGCTCATCGATGAGCGCCCAGAGGAGGTTACGGAGATGGCACGTCACGTCAAGGCTGAAGTTGTTGCTTCGACATTCGATGAGCAGGCTTCACGTCACGTGAAGGTTGCCGAAATGGTGCTTGAGAAGGCAAAACGTATGGTAGAGTGCGGCCACGATGTGGTTATCTTCCTCGACTCTATCACTCGTCTGGCACGTGCCTACAACTCGGTGCAGCCAGCATCGGGTAAGGTGCTCTCGGGTGGTGTTGATGCCAATGCATTGCACAAACCAAAGCGTTTCTTCGGTGCCGCACGTAATACGGAGGAGCGTGGCTCGCTGACGATTATCGCAACGGCGCTTATCGATACAGGCTCTAAGATGGACGAGGTTATCTTCGAGGAGTTCAAGGGTACCGGTAATATGGAGCTCCAGCTCGATCGTAAGTTGGCAAATAAGCGTATCTATCCGGCTGTCGATGTTGTTGCATCGGGTACACGTCGTGAGGACTTGCTATTACCCCAGAATGTTATGCAGCGCACGTGGATACTTCGCAAGCATCTCTCGGATATGACAACTGTCGAGGCTATGGAGTTCTTGCAGAAGCAGATGAATCTCACGCGAACAAACGATGAGTTTTTGGCTACGATGAATCAGTAGCGATTTATAAAGCTATAATTGATATAATATCTGGAGGCGGTGATGTACTGCCTCCAGTTTTTGTATCGGAAGTGTAGGTCTGCGGAGGTTGTTTTTTATGATAAAAGCTGTATATTTGCAATAATATAACAAACAAAATATTAAATGCGAAAACTTGTATTTACACTAATGGCAGCATTGCTGCCGTCTATAGCATTTGCTTGGGGACAGAAGGGACACGATGTGGTTGCCAACATTGCTGAACAGCATATATCGAAGCGAGCTAAGGCGAAGATTGAGCGTGTTCTCGATGGCCATTCAATGGTCTATGTAGCAAATTGGATGGATAATGCGAGTCATACGCCAGATTATAGCTATACAAAGACGTGGCACTACTGCAATGCCGATGCGAGCAATGGTGGCTACGCCGAGGCAGCGAAAAATGAGAAGGGCGATGTTGTCGTAGCGATAACGGATATCGTTACTCGTCTTAAGAGCGGAGAACTATCGGCAGATGATGAGCGCGTAGCGCTGATGATGCTCATACATCTTGTTGGCGATCTCCACTGCCCGATGCACGCAGGACGTGCCGAGGATTTGGGCGGCAACAGAGTGAAGGTGTCGTTCTTTGGCAAGAAGACAAACCTGCACTCGGTGTGGGATAGCGACATAGTGGAGTCGGCGCACCGCTGGAGTTATAGCGAGTGGCAGCAGCAGATTGATAGGGTAGAGCGCAGGGTGGCGAAGAGTTACGTGCAGGGCGATGTTGTGGCGTGGTACGACGAGTCGTTACGCATTGCCGCTACTATTTATGAGGCAACGCCCGAGGATAGCAAACTGTCGTATGACTATGTGGGGCGCTTTCGTACGACTATAGAGGAGCAGTTGCTCAAGGGTGGCCTACGTCTTGCAGCTCTGTTAGAGGAGATATATTAGAGCGAGTAGATACGTGGTGCGGTGGTAATTGCTACGTCTAAAATCAGTTATTCCTATTTGAAATCTCACAAAGAACAGATTTTTTATAAAATAAGCTCCAAAAATTTTGGAGAATAGAAAAAAGTGTGTATATTTGCACCCGATTTGGGAAACAAATCAAATGGTGGATGTAGCTCAGTCGGTTAGAGTAGAGGATTGTGGTTCCTAAGGTCGTGGGTTCGAATCCCATCTTCCACCCTGAAACCTTGTTGCAAGCAATTGTAGCAAGGTTTTTTTGTGTCCTATACTATCGTTGCTAGTTTAAGCGATGGTACTGGATAAAACAGAAGAGATGCGACCGTAATCGCATCTCTTAATTTCTTTTGTTCTTGGCATTTGTTCGCAACGTTACGCCCGAATGCTACTGACGTAGCTGGTCGGGTGTGAGGCGGACAACTTGACCATCGCGCACAACAACCAAGTCGCCGTTATCCTTGCGCGTGCGCTCAATCAATCGACGCTGCGCAAGAAGGATGCCTGCATCAATTCTCTCCTGTAGTTCTCTTATCTCAAACTCACTCATAACTCAATATCTTCTGATAAGCTAACGTGTCAACTATCTCTTTTATTTCGCCCTTTGAGCCATATGCAATCTTACGAACTCCCTCTGCTGTCGAGTTGTCATAGATTACCCAATAGTCGCATATAGGCATATAGAGCTTCGTGAGGTTGCGCATACTACTCTCGTAGCGGCGGCGGATAGTATTGGTGGGGATGTTGTGTCCTCCGAGACTTACGCGCTTAGCAACACGCTCTATCGCCTGCTCGGGAGTTGGAAGCCAGAAATAGAGCAAAGATACGAAATAGCCGCACTCGTGAGCGCGTTCTATAAACTTCTGATATGTGCGTGTAGAAAGTGTAGTTTCAAAGGCAAAATCTGTCCCTTCTTCGAGAAGATCGTTAATGCGTCGGAGCATCAAACGGCCAGCTTCGATAGCCATACTATCGGGATTAAAGGGCGAGAGGCCGCGAGCTATCTCGTCGGCATTAACAAATTCGTGGCAGTGGAGCAGCTCGGGCAACATTGTGTAAGATGCTGTAGTTTTACCAGCACCATTGCAACCTGCTATGACGTAGAGCTTCTGCATAATTGTTACTTTTCTCTGCGCAAATATACTATATTTTGCTATAATTGCAAAATATTTAACCTCTTTTTATGAATAAATAGTACTGTGCTAATATCGGCTACCTACTCATTGCGGCTTCGATTGCTGCCACATTCGTGCCATCCTTGATTATCACACGCTTCGCGTTATCAAGTAAATAGAGCGACGGAATTGCGCGTAAATCGTATAGGTTATCAGTCGATATTTTCATCTCTTTATCGTATGCTACAATCCATCTCGATGGCATCGACTCTAACTTATTACGCCACGCTTGGAGATCCTCATCGGGGTAAATCGACAATATCTTCAGTTGATCGGCTTCAATCATAGCGTTCATAAGTGGAGAGGAGTCGATCTCTGCGATGATATCGGCACACATATTACATCCAGGATTGCTGAACATAACGAGTGTGTATCGCGCGTCGATATTGTGCATACGAGACTCTCTGCCGTCAGCCGTCGTGTATGTGAAATCTGCTGCAGTCTCGCCAATTCGGTTTTTGCGAGCTATGGCTAGATCGTGTTCGAAGATAATGCGATCGTATTCATCCATATGTGGTGACTCAATCAGCTCCTCGAGTATTGGTATATAATATTCGTCATTGCGCAACGGAGAGTTTGGGTCGTGTAGTATCATTGTGCTCACGTCGATGAACAGATCAAGTACCGGGCGACTTGCTTCGGCTCGATGAATTATCGCGCGAAGAAGCGAGTCAGCGCGCTGTGGTTCTATGTAGACAACATAGTCGGCAAATGCTTGGATTACGCTTGTTCGATTATATGCTGTGACAAGCGTATCAGCTTCAAAGTTAAAACTATCCCAGTATCCATCAATAGCACGTTGATACTCTTCGAATGATTCGATGCGCGATGGGTAGAATTCGGGCTCAAAACATATGCTATTTGCTGCAGGGAGTGTTGTGGCTGTATCGATATTACTATCCGCTTTGGGCGTATGCTTGTCACCACAAGCGATGAGTGCAATGGAAAAGAGTGATAGTATGGAGCGTCGAATCATAGGATAATGCGATTTAAAAAAAGGCTGTCCGAATTATTCTCGAACAGCCCCGTAATACCATATATTACATTCTCTCAGGAACTGCAATGCCCAAGAGAGACATTGCCGAGCGAATTACACGTGCTACCTCCTTGGCAAGCATCAAGCGCAGTGCGCGTACTGCAACGTTCTCCTCCTTAAGGATAGAGTGGTCGTGGTAGTAGCCATTGAACTGCTTTGCAAGGTCATATGCATATGCCGCGATAACCGATGGCGCGAACTGCTCGCCAGCTGTGCGAACTGTTGCAGGGTACTCCGACAAAAGCTTGATGAGTTCAACCTCTGCTGGAAGGAGCTCTGCTGCTGTGAACTCCTCTGTAGAGATGTTCGCCTCCTGTGCCTTGCGCAAAATAGAGCAGATACGTGCGTGAGTATATTGGATGAATGGGCCAGTGTTACCGTTGAAGTCGATAGACTCGCGTGGATCGAAGAGCATAGTCTTCTTTGGGTCCACCTTGAGGATGAAATACTTCAACGCGCCGAGACCTACTATCTCCGAGATTGCTGCTGCATCCTCCTCTGATACGCCATCGAGCTTACCAAGTTCGGCAGACATCTCACGTGCTGTGCCGATCATATCTGCGATGAGGTCGTCTGCATCAACAACTGTACCCTCGCGTGACTTCATCTTACCCTCTGGCAACTCAACCATACCATATGAGAGGTGGAAGATATTGTCACTCCACTCGTAGCCGAGCTTCTTGAGAACGAGCTTAAGTACCTGGAAGTGGTAGTTCTGTTCGTTACCTACGACATAAATCATATCGTCGAGGCTATTCTCCTCGAAGCGGCTAAGTGCTGTGCCGAGGTCCTGGGTCATATAAACCGATGTTCCATCGCCACGGAGCAGGAGCTTCTGATCAAGACCATCTGCCTCGAGGTCGATCCATACAGAGTTGTCTTCCTTGCGGAAGAATACGCCCTTCTTCAAACCATCCTCAACGAGGCTCTTACCGAGAAGATACGTCTGTGACTCGTAGTATACCTTATCGAAATCTACGCCCATAGCCTTGTACGTAACGTCGAAGCCCTCGTATACCCAGCCATTCATCTTCTCCCAGAGAGCATATACCTCTGGCTCCTTGGCCTCCCACTGACGCAACATCTCCTGTGCCTTGCGCATAATGGATGCCTCGCGCTTTGCCTCATCTTCCGAAAGACCCTTCTCGGCCATAAGCTCCTTAACTTCGGCCTTATAGTGCTTGTCGAACTCGACATAGTACTTACCTACAAGGTGGTCACCCTTCATTCCCGATGTCTCAGGAGTCTCGCCATTACCATAGAGCTGCCAAGCAAGCATCGACTTGCAAATGTGAATACCGCGGTCGTTTACAAGGTTTACCTTGATTACATTGTGACCGTTAGCCTTGAGGATTGTAGCCACAGAGTAACCGAGGAGGTTATTGCGGATGTGACCCAGGTGAAGAGGCTTGTTGGTATTTGGTGATGAGTACTCAATCATAATTGTACGACCCGATGCCGGTGCCATACCGTAGTCCTTGGTTGCTGTGATGTCCGCAAAGCGTGCCGCCCAGAATGAAGGCTCTACAACAAGGTTAAGGAAGCCCTTAATTACGTTGAAGCTCTTGATCTCAGGTGTAGATGCTACGATCTTCTCGCCAAGCTCTGTGGCTGTGGCCTCGGGTGATTTGCGAGATGCACGCAAAAGTGGGAATACGACAACCGTGTAGTCACCCTCAAACTCCTTGCGTGTCTTCTGTATCTGCAAGTTGTCGCTTGTGCCGTAAAGCTCGTTTGAAGCTGTAGCAACGATACTTGAGATAAACTCTTCGATGTTAATCATACTAACTCTTTTTATTTTATACCTAATATATTCATATTATTAACGCGCAAAGGTAAGTTTTCTTTATCAAATAATCGCTATTTACATCGAAAATTTCTACCTTTGCGCTATTATTTGATGTGAATTATGAAAATTGCAGATATCGAACTCGGCTCACAGCCGCTATTTCTCGCTCCGATGGAGGATGTCACAGACCCTTCATTCCGCTATATGTGCAAGAAGTTTGGTGCTGATGTCGTCTATACAGAGTTTATCTCGTCGGATGGTCTTATTCGTGATGCTTGGAAATCGCGAGCCAAACTCAATATTGCCGACGAGGAGCGTCCTGTAGGTATTCAGATTTATGGGCATCTTATCGAGCCTATGGTCGAGGCAGCACGTATCGCCGAGAGCGCCAATTCTGATATTATCGACATCAACTTTGGCTGTCCGGTGAAGAAGATTGCCAATCGTGGTGCTGGCTCGGGTATGATGAAGGATCCCGACCTTATGGTAGAGATGACGCGCCAAATTGTTAAGGCGGTGAATAAACCTGTAACGGTAAAAACGCGTCTCGGTTGGAGTGACGAGATGAAGAATATAGAGGAGATAGCTTTGCGCTTGCAGGATGTCGGTATTGCTGCTCTCACAATCCACGGTCGCACTCGCTCCCAGATGTATCGAGGTGAGGCTGACTGGACGCTTATCGGTAAAATTAAGAATGATCCGCGTATAACAATACCCATAATCGGCAATGGCGATGTTGACTCGGCAGAGAAATGTAAGCAGATGTTTGATCGCTACGGTGTCGATGGTGTTATGATCGGTCGCGCAACGTATGGCCGTCCGTGGATATTCCGAGAGTGCCGCCACTATCTTGAGACGGGTGAACTATTGCCTCAGCCTACGGTTATTGAGCGTGTCGCTATTGCCAAAGAGCATTTGCAGAAATCTCTCGAGGTTAAGGGTGATAGGGTAGGAATACTTGAGATGAGACGACATTTGACCAACTATTTCAAGGGTTTACCCGATTTTAAGCAGACTCGCCTAAAGCTTGTGACATCGTTCGATGTAGCGGAGATTAATTCTACTTTAGACTATGTTGCAGAGCATTGGGGTGATTTCGATATGCGTGAGATAAAGCCGGCGCCTTTGTCGCACGATATTTAGTGGTTAAACTATTGGGTAGTTATTGGCTTGAATGGATCACCATTCGAGCCATTTTTGTTTTTATCGAGATGGTATGTTGTGTCATTGGCTATGAGTGTGGCGATGGGGTAAATAACGATATAACGAATAGGTATAAATGCGTATTATCGTGTGTGAATTGTGAAATAAAGGTCAAAAGGTTGGGCAATTCCAAAAATTTTAGCTATTTTTGTAAATATTTGTTAAACTATTAATGTGCTTAAATCCTCGTCGATTGATGCACAACCATACACAATGAAGGAAAATTTACAATATTTGGATGCACTGATTGTCAATCTCGGAGCGAGTGAGATGTTAGTGGTAAACATCATCTTAGCATTTGTGATGTTTGGTGTTGCTTTAGGTATCAAGTTGCAGACATTTAAGGATCTGTTGCGCAATCCTAAATCGGTTATTTTGGGTGTTTGTTTGCAGTGGATAGCTCTTCCAGCTGTTACATTCCTAGTTGCAATATTGCTTAACCCCTTTATTACGCCTATGGTGGCTATTGGTATGTTGCTCGTGGCATCGTGCCCTGGTGGTAACATCTCCAATTTTATATCGTCGCTATCGCGTGGTAACATAGAGTTGTCGGTATATATGACTGCAATCACTACGGCATTTGCACCATTGGTTACTCCTTTTAACTTTTGGTTCTGGGGTACGCTCTATTGCCGTTATGCTTCGGTGCACAACGATATCCCAACGCTATCCATCCCATTTATGGATATGCTTCAGCAGATTCTTCTAATTTTGGGTCTGCCTATCGTGTTGGGTATTATTGTATCGCGCTACTTCCCAAATCTATCGAGCAAACTAAAGCGTCCAGCATCGATTCTATCTATCCTTTTGTTTATAGCAATGGTGTTGGTATCACTTACTCAGGTACTCTCTGCATTTGAGCAGCGTTGGGCAGTATATGCGGCTATTCTCTGCGCTTTGGTTGTGGTTGTTATTCACAATGCAAGTGCTCTTGCTACAGGATTTTATGGTGCGACACTTCTACGAGTACCTAAGTCAGATCGTCGCTCATTAACTATCGAGGTGGGTATTCAGAACTCGGGCTTGGGCCTTGCGATGCTCTTTAACCCTGCAATCTTCTCTCCTGAAGTGTGGCAGCATAACGGTGGTATGGTTATTATCACTGCGTTGTGGGGTATCTGGCATATCGTATCGGGTCTTTCATTGGCAACGTTGTTCCGTCGTGCAGCAAGAAAGGAGAAGTAGTTATGGGCAGAAGAGAACGAGGCGATAAACGAATTCAAGACTACGATCCGTTGTATGCATTTTTGCGATACTACGTCGATTTAGCACTTCGTCTATCGTACCGCACAGTGCGATATGTAGGACGTGAGAAGATTCCACAGGATGGGGCTGTTATCTATGCTCCTAATCATACTAACGCACTTATGGACGCGATGGTTATCTTGGCTCTCGACCAAAAACCTAAGGTTTTTGTAGCGCGTGCCGATATCTTCAAGAATCCAAAGATTGCCAAGATTCTTACTTTCCTTAAAATTATGCCTATTATGCGTATGCGTGATGGTATGGATGAGGTGCGTAAGAATAACGAGACTATCGAACGTGCTGTAGATGTGTTGCGCGATAGAGTGCCTTTCTGCATCTTCCCAGAGGGTACACACCAAACAAAATACTCATCATTGCCACTATCCAAGGGTATTTTCCGAATTGCATTTCAGGCTCAGGAACTTATGCCGGATCTGCCACTATATATAGTACCGGTCGGAATACGTTATGGTAGTTTCTTCCGTTTCCGTTCTACAATACGCGTGCAGATTGGCGATCCTATTAATGTTGGTCAGTTTATAACAGACCACGTTGATATGACCTCTTCGGAGCAGATGAATGCTATGAAGGATGAGCTTGACGAGCGTATGAAGAGATCGATATTCTACATCCCAAATGATGAGAACTACGATGCTACATATGAGATATGTGCTGCTACGGTCAAGAGCCAGGTGTGCCACCTTCGCAACGATAAGGAACTTGGTCATCTTAAAGGTGTAGATGCTCATTTCGCGGCTAACAATATGACGGTTAAGCATCTCGGCTATCTCAAGGAGGCGAATCCTGCGCTTGCTGCAGATATCCTCTCTTTAGGTAAGCGTGCTTCTGAGTTGCGTACCGCAGATCGTATCAGTATGTCATCGGTATCGGTGAAGTATCCTATACTTTCGCGCGTGCTTAAATGCTTGATATTCATTGTACTCATACCATATCTGTTGCCAGTATCGTTTTTGAGCCTTCCGGTGTTGGGTATATGCCGATACTTGTTCACAAAGCTCAAGGATTATGCTTTTCGCAATTCGGTGCGCTACTTAGTGAATCTAGTGATTTGGCCAGTACTGATGATTGTCTACTCGATTATCGCATACGTCGCACTTCCTTGGCAATGGGCATTGCCTATAACGTTATTGTTGCTCCCTGCGCCTATTGTGGCTCACGAGCTCGCTCGTTTGTTGCGCATATTCATCTCTGATGTTAAATTGCTACGCAATAAGGAACTTCGTCAGTGCTATCGAGAGATTCGTAATAAGATGTTTTCTAACCCTACTTTATAACAATATGAAATTAAACAGCTTTTTAATTGCGATATTCGCTCTTCTTGTTGCTGTGCCAGCATTTGCCCAGGAGGCAGAGACGCAGAATGTAGCAACTGATGCTGCTCCAACAGAGGTTGCGAAGGATGCTGCAAAATCGAAGGAGATTATTAAGAAAGGTTATAACTTTGGCCCCCTGCCAGCTGTAGCCTATGATGCCGATAAGGGCTTCCAGCTTGGTGCCTTGCTCAATATCTACGATTTTGGCGATGGATCTACATATCCTAACACTCGTCAGCAGTGGTATTTAGAGGCTTCGTTCTTTACTAAAGGTTCACAGCTATTTGTTGTATCTTACGACAACCGTTTCCTTATCCCTGGTGTACGTTGGTCCACGGCACTTACGATCACCAACGAGAAGGCTATGGACTTCTATGGTTTCAACGGTTATATGTCGTACTACGATGCTGACCGCGTAGCCGCAGGTAAGGATAAGAGCAATCACGACGCCTATATATATACGCCAAAGTATCGCGTAAACCGTTTGTCGTTGCTTTTCAAGAGTGACTTTGTTGGTAATATCTGGGATAATAAGTTGTTCTGGGAGGCTGGCTACCACTTTAGCTATTTCAAGCAGGGTTACAAGAATCAGCAGGCGTTGAACTACGACAAGATAAACAAGAATAAGGATGATTACAAGATGTATCCATCGGATCCATCAGATCCAAACTACGATATGCCGCTCTTTGACCAGTATCGTAGATGGGGTATTATCTCCGATGATGAGGCGTGGGGTGGTGTCAATAGCGCTGTGCGTTTCGGTTTGATGTTCGATACGCGTGATAAGGAAGGTGCTCCATCGCGTGGTATCTGGGCCGAGGCTCACGTTACGTTGGCTCCAAAGTGGTTAGGTACGACTAACCCTCACTATCGCTATTCAGCGACATTCCGCCACTATGTGCCTATCGTAAAGAACGATATCCTTACATTTGCATATCGACTTAACTATGAGGGTACATTTGGTAATAAGGCTCCATACTATGTATTGCCTTATATTACAACTATGGGTCAGACATATGATCGCGATGGTATGGGTGGTTATCGTACCATCCGCGGTATGATGCGTAATCGTGTGCAGGGTCTTGATATGTTCTCGTATAATGTAGAGTTCCGCTGGCGTTTCGTATCCTTCACATTGTGGAAGCAGAATATTGCCTTTGGTTTGACACTCTTTAGCGATGGTACAATGGTGACCAAGGAGTATGATATGAGCTTCAGAGGTGAGGAGCAGTATCGTGCCGAGTACGATGAGTATATGGCAAAGGGTGCTGGTAGTGATCGCCCACATATCACTGTAGGTGCCGGCTTGCGATTCATTATGAATCAGAACTTTATCGTAGCTTTTGAGTACGGTTTGCCTATCAGCAAATTTAGCAGCAATCCTGTGATTAAGAATCAGGATGGTCCGGGAGCGTTCTATATTAATACTGGCTTCCTCTTCTAAATTTGTTGTGATAAGGCAGCATCTGCTGCATCTCAATTGTTGGAATGGTAAATACGCTTAGTATATACCATCCATCCCAACTTCTTTATCGCTGCAGCATCTACAGCCTTCTAACAACAAATTTAATTTTTCGAGATAAGCGGCTATCTGCGGCGCATCCCAAAAAGTAAACCCTCTCGGGCTGTACGTCAAAGTACTATCCCGAGAGGGCCTCTTTTGTGATGCACCACATATGACCACTTCTATCAATAAATTGGTTCTAACTATAAGCATCAACCTAACTTCTTTATCGCTGCAGCATCTACAGCCTTCTAACAACAAATTTAATTTTTCGAGATAAGCGGCTATCTGCGGCCACATACTTAAAAGTAAACCCTCTCGGGCTGTACGTCGATATACTATCCCGAGATGGTTTCTTTTGTTATGCACCACATCTCACAGCTTCTGACAACAAATTAGGATTGTGCAAGCAGGTAGAGTGTTGCTCCGTTGTAGAGTGTGAATAGGTAGTTCGGAAAATAGAGATAATTCCTTAGTGGTTACCGCAGTTGTGGTGGTCGCAGCCCTCGCCTGAGTCCATAATAAAGCCCAATAGATAGCCACGAATAACAGCCTCAACATCGCCCTTGCAACCACGAATAACCTTGATGTTGTGGCTCTCGAGCTTGCGACGCGCACCCTCGCCCATATTGCCTGCAAGCATAACCTTAATGCCCATAGCCTCCATCTCGCTGGCGATATTCGACTTACAGCCACAGCCCTCGGGAGAGTCGAGGCGCGAGGTAGATACTATCTGCTTATCTTCAATCTCGAAGATGGTGTAGTAGGCGCAATGGCCAAAGTGGTCGTCGACGTGTCCGTCGCGTGTAGGTACAGCAATTTTCATTGGTAAGCCAATTTTATGGTTAGGGGGCTATCCATCGTCTGAATAACCCCCTAAGCCTAACTTATATTACCCTATGATTAGAGGTTAGGGTTGATCTTAGACCACTCCTCGATAGCGGGAACGATACCCAATGTAACGAGCTCGTCACGCATCTTGCAGAGGTGTGCGTATGAAGCGTCGAGCTTCGCGATCTCCTCCTCAGTACCAACAGGCATCTTGTATGAGCAACCGTTCTGATCGAGAACAGTGTCCATAGCCATCATAATGTGGTTGTAGCGCTCGTTAGAAACGTATGTGCCAGCAGGGAAGCGGAATGCCTCACCACCCATTACCGAGCGAATCATCTCAACAGAGAGGTATGATGGGCTCTGGAATGATGAACGACCACGCAACTTGATGATAGCAGCACCTCCCTGTGTTACGTCCTTCTTCATCTGCGGCCACTCCTCTGCGGGGAACTCCTCGGTGCCGAAGATGTCAGTGATCTTGCGGCCAGCGATCTTCACTGCGCTG
>JAGBXR010000004.1 GCA_017629145.1 Alistipes sp.
CGTACATCAAGTACTACCCATCGGTGGCTTTTTCGTGTCAGTGCCGCATCTAACTACTTCTATCGAAAAATTAGGGTGTGCAGGTGGGTAGGTGGTGAATTAGGGAAAATAGGGAGATTAAGGAAATTAGGGAGATTAAGGAAGATTAGCGAGTTTAATGAGATTAAGGAAATTAGTGAGATTAAGGAGCAGAGTGCGTTTTAAGGGCGCGCAAGCCCTCCCTAAACTCCCTAAATTCCCTAAATTCCTTTAGCCCCCTTCCAAAGGCGCGCAAGCCCTCCCTAAACTCCTTAAACTCCTTAATCTCCTTTAGCTCTATCCAAATGCGCGCAAGCCCTCCCTAAACTCCTTAAATTCCTTAATCTCCCTTAGCCCCCATCCAAAAAAAATCGGCATCAAAATATTATCTTTCGAGAAAAATTACTATCTTTGAGTGTTTTATGGGCATATCCGAGGTTAGTCACTGTGAGTGCGAACAGCCGATATTGTCCGAACAAATGATTAAGTTAGTGAGATAAAGATAGTTATATTATGAACAGCAAGTACAAACTACCAAAGAATGGTGGACTTGTGAAGGAGTCTGCGCCGAGGGATATCGTACACCGCTACGAGCGTATCCCTACTAAAGTTTTCGAGAGCGAGTATCACGGCGTGCAGTATGTGGCAGACCTCATCTGCCGTCTTGTGCGTGCGCACGGCGACAACGCCTCGGCACGCGACATCTACGAGGAGCTGCCCCCATTTGTGCTGGGTTTGACAACAGGACGTACACCTCTGGGTCTCTACCGCGAGCTCGTTAAGCGCTACAAGGAGGGTAAGGTGTCGTTCCGCAACGTGGCGGTATTCTCGCTCGACGAGTTCTACCCCATCAGCAAGAACGAGCAGCAGAGTCGCAACTACCGCATACACGACGACTTCCTCAAGCATATAGACATTCTCCCAGAGAATATACACATCCCCAACGGCCAGGTCCCAGAGAGCGAGATTTCGGAGTACTGCGCCGAGTACGATAAGTCGATACGCAAGATCGACCTGATGATTATCGGCATAGGCGAGCAGGGACAGGTGGGCTTCAACGAGCCTGGCTCGTACGTGAAGTCGCCAACACGCCTTGTCGAGCTTTCGCACCACACGCGCAAGATCCAGTCTTCGCAGTTTTTCGGCTTGGACAACACCCCAAAGATGGCTATCACGATGGGTCTCGGTACGGTTATGCGTGCCGACCGCGTAGTGCTTATGGCGTGGGGCGAGGATAAGGCCAACGTGGTACAGCAGGTTGTCGAGGGCGACGTTACGGATATGGTACCTGCGAGTCACCTCCAGGAGCACCACGCAATAGAGGTTGTCATCGACGAGAACGCTGCCGAGAAGCTCACACGCGAGAGCACGCCCTGGCTGGTAGGCCCTTGCGAGTGGACGCCCAAGTTTGTGCGTAAGGCTGTGGTATGGCTCTGCGAGAAGGTAAACAAGCCAATCCTCAAGCTTACATATCAGGATTATCTGGAGAATTCGCTCGGCGAGCTACTCGAGAAGTGCGGCACCTACGACAAGATCAACATCCGCGTATTCAACGACCTGCAGCATACGATTACGGGCTGGCCTGGCGGTAAGCCCAATGCCGACGACTCGACGCGTCCAGCGCCATCGTTGCCCTACCCCAAGCGAGTGCTTATCTTCTCGCCACACCCCGATGACGATGTCATCTCGATGGGTGGTACGTTCATTCGTCTCGTAGAGCAGGAGCACGACGTGCACGTGGCATACCAGACCTCGGGTAACGTTGCGGTACACGACGATGTGGTGTTGCAGAATATCGACACAGCCAAGGAACTCGGTCTCGGAAACATCTACGACGAGATAAGCAACTGCATAGCTACGAAGCGTCGCGGTGAGCCCGAGCCACGCCGTCTGCTCGATATCAAGGGTGCGATACGTCGTGCCGAGGCACGCGCTGCGGTACGCTCATTCGGCCTTAACCCCGACACCAACGCCCACTTCCTCAATATGCCATTCTACGAGACTGGCGGTATCAAGAAGGGTGAGCTCACCGATGCCGATATCGACATCATCATCGAACTTCTGCGCAAGGTGCGCCCACACCAGATCTATGCTGCTGGCGACCTCGCCGACCCACACGGCACACACCGCACCTGTATGGAGGCGTTGCTTCAGGCTTTGGAGCGCACGCAGGATGACGACTGGCGTGAGGAGTGTCACTTGTGGCTCTATCGTGGTGCGTGGATGGAGTGGAACCTCGGCCTTGTAGATATGGCTGTGCCGCTCTCGCCATCGGAGATGCTCAAGAAGCGTCACGCTATCTATCGTCACCTCTCGCAGAAGGATATCGTGCCATTCCCAGGTAGCGACACGCGCGAGTTCTGGCAGCGTGCCGAGGAGCGTACGCAGAATACGGCGAAGCTCTACGACAAGCTCGGTATGGCGGAGTATCAGGCTATCGAGGTATTTGTTAAGATGTTCTAACTACTCGTAGCTGGAACAGATGTTGTAACGATTAAATTAAAAACAGATATATGAGAGTAATTATCAAAGATCGCACCTCTGAGGTAGCGGAGTGGGCTGCGGCCTATATCGTTGAGCAGATTAATGCTAAGGCAGCAATAACCGATGAGCCCTTTGTGTTGGGTCTTCCCACGGGCTCTACGCCTCTTGAGACCTACCGCGAGCTTATCCGCTTGCATAAAGAGGGTAAGGTGTCGTTTAAGAATGTCATCACATTCAATATGGACGAGTATGTAGGTCTTGCCGAGGAGCACCCCGAGAGCTACCACTCGTTTATGTGGACAAATTTCTTTAGCCATATCGACATCTGTAAGGATAATGTTCACATTCTCAATGGTAATGCTGAGGATTTGGCTATCGAGTGTGCAAACTACGAGCTCTCTATCGTCGAGGCTGGTGGCATCGACCTGTTTATGGGAGGTGTCGGTGAGGATGGCCATATAGCCTTCAACGAGCCCTTCTCATCGCTGCAGTCGCGTACACGCGTTAAGACCCTTACGCCCGACACCATCGCCGTGAATTCGCGCTTCTTTGGTGGCGATATCTCGTTGGTGCCAACCAAGGCTCTCACGGTAGGTGTGGGTACGATTATGGATGCACGCAAGGTGCTCATCCTCGCTACGGGAAGAAAGAAGGCGCGCGCATTGCGCCACGCCATCGAGGGCAGCTACAACCACCAGTGGACACTCTCGGCATTACAGCTCCACCCAGCAGGCATCATCGTCTGCGACGACCCAGCAGCCGAGGAGCTCCGCGTGGCTACCTACCGCTACTTCAAGGATATCGAGCGATAAGGCCGATATGATACATCAGAAGCTGTCTAACAAGGCTACTTTGTCGTTACGCTTGCTCTCAAAATGCTCATTTACGATAAGTAAACTCCGCTTTTTCGAACTTCGCAAGCCTAAAATTAGCTCTTGTTATACAACTTCTTAATAGTAAGAGGGTGCCAACATACTTGTTGGACACCCTCCCTTTTTTTTGCCTCCATAATCACAGCGACTGCTGTATACTACGAGCCTTGTCGAACATAAGATACCTCTCTCGGAATCGCTCAAAGCAAGACCTGTACGCATCGGGACACTTGGCAAGCACCCCCTCAACGAAGCTCTCTAACGAAAGCGAATCTATCTTGTATTTGAAATCATCGTTTAGCTCATCGCGCAGTGAGCGCACCTCGCGGTCTGTCGAGGGGTGGATCTCGGGTGCAAGTACCAGAGAGTACGACTCTGCGCCGCTATATATGCCATAGGCCTCACTCAATAGGAAATTGCGATATATCTGCGTCAGCTTAACATCTTTGTTTTCAACACGTTTGGCAATATCCGAATTGAAACACTTCAGCTTTTCGGCGACCTTCACAGCAAGCTCCTTATTCGAGGCCTCGTTTGTACCCAGCGCCTCCGAATACTTCGTCTCGATGGCAATGAAGCAGCTTCGACCCAACTCGTCCTCAAACTTTATTATCGCATCCATCGCACTCTTATCGCCCGTGAGCTTCTCGTAGTTCGAGGGTATAAATTCCAAATCGACATCCACGACACGTGCGATTCGGTATTTGGGCAACGCCGCACGTAACACCTCGGTAGCCGCCTCGCGATTATGCTCCACCATATGCCTGAGCGGACAAAACAGGTTAAATGCCATAGGCTGGCTCGAGAGCAGATTGTTGAAGAGTCTGTCTTGCCCGATAGTCTCGTAGCTCTTCTTGTTTGCTACCCTGTGCTTTGCATACTCGAAGATGTAGTCCTCTAAGAAGTTAGCACCCGAGGTCTCGCCATTTGCGATATAGTTGCCATAGTAGTAGTGCCTATCCCTGCAGACATATGGCCTTATCGCCTGCTTGCACTTCACTCTGTATATGGACTGCAAAAGACGGCATAGCGCAACATATTTCGTATCTCCCGCATAGGGCTCCCCGTAAATAGAGTGTTTCATTCGACTCCGGTGTTTGGTGATAGCTACTTTGTTACAACTCCTTGACGTAGGCTCTGCGACGCTTATGCTGGATATAGTCGAACTCCTCGAAGCCGGCACGGCTCTTATGGTTGTCTTCGAGAATGGCTGTTGTCTCAACTCGCTGGATACCATATCGCTGGAAGTGTGGAGTCATCTCTCTGAAGATGAGCGCTGTAACACCCTTATCCTGATAGTCGGGACGCACTGCGATAAGCAACAAATCGAAGTCGGTCATCCTCTTGGCCTTAAGCGCCTTGATGAGGTGGTACCATCCAAATGGGAAGAGGTGTCCGCCACATTTGCGCAGCGCCTCCGAAAGCGATGGCATACCCACACCTACAGCCACAATCTCGTCTTTGTCGTTGGTTACCAGCGAGACAAAGTCGAAGTTCAGTATCGGGAAATACATCTTGCTGTAGTACTGCTTCTGTCGAGGTGTCATAGGCTGATAGTTGTACAACTTCTGATATGCGACATCAAGCACATCAAAGTAGGAGTATCCGTATCTCTTTCTCAACTCTCTGGAGTTCTTGACCTTTACGAGGTGTAGTCCAAATCGCTGCTCAACAAGTTGTGCAACACGTCTCATACGCTCGGGAGCCTCTGCAGGTGGCGTTATCTGATACTCGATCCAATCGGCCTCCTTGCGTAAGCCATAGCGCTCGTAATGAGTGATATAGTAGGGATATGTGTAGAGACTTGCCATAGGAGAGTTATAATCGAAACCCTCCAACAATAGGCCCTGATGGTCGAAGTCCGTAAAGCCGACAGGACCATTCAGACAGAGCATACCCTTGCTCTTGCCCCACTCGGCAACGGCATCCAGAAGGGCTTTGAAGACATCGTAGTCATCGATAAAGTCGAACCATCCGAAACGACACTTCTTGACGCTCCAAGCGTCGTTGGCGCGATGGTTGATGATACCCACGATGCGGCCCACGATTTTGTTGTCGCGATAGGCTATGTAGACCACAAAGTCGCAAACCTCGAGCGCAGGATTACGCTCTGGGTCGAAGGTGTTGAGCTCGTCGAAGAATATCGGTGGACAGTAGTATGGATTGCCTTTGTATAGGTCGATTCCGAACTGCACGAATTGTTTAAGCTCGCGCTTTGTTGTTACCTCTCTGATAACAATATTACTATGGTCGCAAGTTGTCATATAGTCTCCGTTTTAGTCTTTTCAGGTTTGGGTTTATCAATCTTTAAGACAAGATTCGTAGTACAAATTTAGCAAATTATTTCTATATGCGGATAGTTATCGTGCAATTACTATTCACACTATAACGCTCTTCCCCGAACAAAGTGTCCAATCGGGACTTATAAATGTCCGTTTCCAAGACAAAACGAGGCTCGAGCTCGCGCGAAGCGCGAGCGATTTCTCGCGAACTTATATTTACACCCCCTAACCCTGAAAGGGGCGACTTGGGGCCGCTTCGTGGCGAATCTCGTTTTCTGCTCCAAGCAAAGCCTCCCTTATCAAAGGGAGGTTTGGAGGGATTGTCTATATGGTTGCGGACTCTTTCGCGAAACGCACAAAAAAAGGATAGCTTTATGCTATCCTTCGTGCGTTGAGCGGAAAACGAGAGTCTGTCCATCTGCTCTCTACTCTGTATATCAAGCAATTACCTTTGCCCAGTACTATACTCCCAATTCGAGGGACACTTGGGTCGTTTCAAGGTGTCGTTTTCGAGTCCGACTTTTGCCATACAAACTTCAGAACTACAGTTGCTTATGACAAATTTACGAATAATTTTTGAATTGACAAAATCGAAGCGAGATGGCCTCTATTTGTAGCCACCTCTCTTCGGTTTACTGAACATTAGCACTCGCCTTCGCTTTGCTATTACGCTTGTGGGCGATTAGGTTTTGCAGCATCTCCTCGCTGCTTTTGATTGTGTGAGCTCGCAGGCAACGCTTAATCTCGGCAATCTGGTAGTAGTACTTGTTGCCGATGGTGCTGTAAGTGATTTTGCCGGCACTGCGTAGGCGTTGCAGGGTTTTGTCGCAGATGCAGAGATATTCGCATACTGCCTGCCCATCGACCCAATCGTCATCGAGGGAACTTTGCTGCTCTAACTTTGCTTTGCGGATGAACTCGTCCATTGCATCAATTTTGCTAATCAGCTGCTGAAAAGCACTGTGTTCGATTGTTAATACTTCCATAATTCTTGGTTTTATTGGTTAAACATCTGTTTGTTGTTACGATTGAGGTCGCTTCATAAAAAGGATAGTGACATCCAGCCGAAAAGGTTGGACAACGACAAAAAAAGCAGAGGGGTTGCCTCTGCTTGGTATCGGTTATGATGATATTATAGGTATTGTGTGATTGTCCTCGTTTTATTCCTGAATTTCTGTTCAGAAAAGCAATAGCCGGTTTTGTGGGCAAAATCGTTTCGCTTTTGTTTGTGTATAGATTTGATACATTGAGTGTTACAAGTGTTTATGCTGTACATCTTCCAAAGAGGGCAGTCCAAACGGCTACACACTTTTTTTTATAAATGTATTTGCTGAATTACAGCGATTTGTCTCGGATTGCAGAATGCTCTAAACATTTCCGAC
>JAGBXR010000028.1 GCA_017629145.1 Alistipes sp.
ATAAGGGTTCGGCTTTTTTTATTATAGCCGAACCCTCGGATTCGTCTTGAAGAGGCGGCTATTTGCCGCCACTCATATATACAATCCACCCCAAACCCCTCCTTTGATAAGGAGGGGCTTCTTTTTGTTCATAAACAAGCCGAACCCACGGATTCTGACTTGAAGAGGCGGCTATTTGCCGCCACATATATTTACATTCCCTCCAAACCTCCCTTTGACAAAGGGAGGCTTTTTGTCTTGCTATCGAGCCTTTGGTTAGAGATTACGGATCACCTGATTACTGTGTAGTTTTTTATTACAGCCGAACTCAGCATTCTGACTTGAAGAGGCGGCTATTTGCGGCCACATATATACAATCCACCCCTAAACCTGGCTTTTTTATGGGGCTTGATGGGGTGTTGCGCTACCAGGTTTGCCTTTGGTGGTGGGTGTTTTCGAGGCTGATAATTATGCAATCGCCAGGGGTGTTTAAGCCTCGATTGTGAATAAATATTTAGTTATAAATATGATTTAAAAGAATCATTTGTTTTGCCTCTCTTGTATATTGTTGAAAGCTCTTTTTAAACAATTTATACACAAAGTGTTTGTAGATAGAAAATTTTTTATACCTTTGTATTGATAGATTTTGTCGGTATATATAGATATGTATCGTAAGTGCGTGATAATGTGATGATTGCGTAGGCCGAGTATAGCACTTACACCTGTTTTAATTCTTTAGTTTTTGTGAGTAAATATGCCCAATTGGGGAGTCATTGTCGCATACTATGCTAAAGATTGTTTAGGACAATAACAAATTTTTTTAAATAACTTTAACTAACTATTAATTTTTATGAAAACAACTACTTACACAGCTCCTGAGCTTGAGGTTCTTTCAACAGTTGTTGAGGCCGGCTTCAGCCTTTCAGGCAACTCTTCTATTGGTACTACACCAGAGGAGAATTATGGTGATTACGAGTAAATCTATTGCAACTATGAAGAATTTGTTTAAGAGTTTGATGCTTGTTGCAGTAGCTGCAATGGCATTCACATCTTGTCAGAAGGAGAATGACGAGATTAACGCAGTTAAGAATCAGTATGTTATTGAGTTCAGCGCAGGTTTCGATGCTGAGACTCGTTCACACTTTGGTGATAAGGATGGCGATGCATATCCTTCATTCTGGGATGGCAGCGAGGCAGTCCTTCTTGAGGTTGCGGACGCAGAGTCAACTTGGGGTCCTTCAGGCAACGCCGATATCTTTATGCAGAAGGTTGATGAGGATGGTGCTGTAGGTACTTTCACTGCTTCTTATGACCGTACTTTCGACGGTGGTGTTATCACTGCTTACGTTCCAAAGGCTTCTTGGGATAATGCTTATAATTATGACATTCAGGGTTATGCTTGGACTCCAGCTATTCCTGGTACCCAGACTCCATTGGCAGGTTCTGTAGAGCCAGCTGCTCACATCCTCAAGGCTTCGGCTGCATTCGAGGGTGCATTGCCAGAGCACGCACAGCTCGTATTTGAGCCTGCTACAGCATTTGCAAAGATGACCCTTAAGCTCGGTGATGTAGTTGCTTTCGAGGAGATCGACAACGTACGTGTTGAGTTCGCAAATCAGGCTTACACGCTTCTTCCTACAAACCTCTCTGAGCCTACTTTCTGGTTCGCTTGTGAGGCTGCTGCGGTTGAGTCAATGCGCGTAATTATCACTGATAAGAACGAGGATACTTATGTTAAGGAGTTCACCACAGAGGCTAACCCACTTGCATTCAAGACAGGTGTAGTTTCTACATTCTCTGTAGGCGGTTTCGCGGCTAAGTCTCTTGACTATGTAACTTCAATTTCTGCAAACAACAATATTTGGAACGGTCGTTACGAGTTCACTATCGACACTATCGATGGCGCACGCATCTGGCTTAATGTATACACATATGCAGAGGGTGGTCTCCTCCCAGAGAACGAAGATGGTTATGAGGATACAAATGCAAACCACAGCCTCGGCTACTTGTATGCAGACTACGCTAACTGGGGTGGTTATGCAAATATTAAGGAGACTTCTATCATCGTTGAGCACCTCGATGAGGGTTACTTGCTTGACTTCTACTTCATCGATGACAAAGGTGGTGAATGGGAGTTTGTTTATGAGGGTGTAGTAAGCGGTATTTGCAACCCTCCTGCACCAGAGGCTGCTGAGGTAGCGGCTGTTGCAGAGTCTGTAAATGGTAATGGTGAGCAGTACTTTACACTTAACTTTACTGCTGACAACTACAAGTTCTCTCAGATGTGGTTTGATACCGAGGTTGCAGGCAAGATCATCGCTGAGGGTACATTCGACATTGGTGGTGCTGTTGCATACCTTAACGCTGAGGGTGCAGAGACTGGTTGGGAGTTTGAGGTTGAGGGTACTGTAACTGTTGCTCACGACGCTGAGAACAAGCAGTATAACCTTACATTCAACCTTGAGGATGCTAACGGTTCTACATTCACTGTAACTTATGCAGGTAAGGTTGAGGGCGTTTACTCTCCAGGTGATGCTACTCCTCTTCCAAATCCTTCAAATGTAAACTATGAGGTAGTTAACTACACTGATGTTAAGGTTACTTGGGACGCAGTTGAGGGTGCAGCTTCATATGAGTTGTACTATGAGTACTGGACTGACAGCAAGCAGGTGTCTGAGCTTGTAACTGCTACTGAGACTACTTATACATTCGAGGGTCTTGTTGCTGGTCCATACTACACTATCTATGTTAAGGCTATCGCTGCCGATACAAAAGTTAACACTGACTCTGAGTATGCTTCTGTATACAATGTTCAGGTTTACAACGATCCTGCTTCAATGGAGACTAAGTACACCTTCACTAAGGCTGTAAATACTGGTTCAAACAAGATCGAGTTCTCTAACGAGGCTGGTGAGTACTGCGTTATCAAATTCGCTTCTTCATTGACTTCTATCGCTCCTGGTATGTATACTTCAAGCGCTTCTGGCGACTTCTATGTTGACAACTGGAGCTCTGGTTTCAATGGTAGTACCCAGATGTATCCTTTCGGCTTTGTAAATGTTGAGGGTGAGGCTGGTGCTGAGCAGACTGTAACTATTGTTGGCGCTGATGCATACTACGGTGATCAGATTAAGGCGGTATTTACTGGTGTTATCGATATGGAGGTTGCTCCTTTTGAGCTCACATACGCTACTATCTCATTGGATGGCACTAACTTGAGCTATTACTTCTCAGGTAATGGTGTAAGTTTGAACTTCTTCTACTATGCTAATGGTGCATATGGTATCGATGAGGGTACTTACACATTCTATAATAATACCAACTATGATGGCTACAATACTTATATTTATGCACCTAACTACGATTCTATGACCCAGATTGACCTTAAGGTTACTGGTAAGATTGGTGAGGAGCAGACTTATGAGTTTACTCTCTACACTGAGTACTCTGGTACACTTAAGGCTAACTACACTGGTGTCCTTAGCGCAGCTCCTAAGTATGGTATGACTAACCCTACTCGTCTTGAGGTTTCAGATAGTGGTTACAAAAACGGCAGCTCTCCATCATACAACTTCGACATCTATGATGCAGAGGGTAATGTAATGCACGTTTTGTGGTATAACGCTACTGCATACATAAGCGGCGGCACTAACTATAGCTACTACCAGCCAAATGGTGGCAGCGCAGTTGAGTTCAAGGCAAAGAACGCTTTCGACTGGACTGACAACGGTGACGGTACAATCACATTCAACAATGTTGATATGGTTGACGCAAGCGGTTATATGCACCAGTTCTCTAACGTAACTCTCAAGAACGACTTGTATGTTGACGAGGGTGGCTCTGACGAGGGTGACACTACTGGTGGTGAGGTATATGAGGATTGGGCTGTATCTTGCACAACAGATATGAGCACTATAACTTTCACAGCTGCAAATGGTGATACTATCACAGCTGCAATGTCTACTTTTGCATTGAGCACTACTATCTCATTGAGCGATATTAAGTATAATGGCACAGCTGTTGATGGTTCTGGTACACTGGTTATCTCAATGGGTGGTAACAGCGATTACATCGCTACTTTCGAGGTAACAGCTAATGGCAACACATACAAGGGTGCTCCACACTTTACTGCCTAATCAAATTGTAATTTGATAATTTTCCGAGGCTCTCATTCCGAGGGCCTCGGATTTTTTATAAACGTAACGAAAAAAGAGGTTGTCCATCCAATGGGTGGACAACCTCTCGCTTTTATAAGTTGTATAATATGGGCTAATATCTCAACATTACACCTCGGCAACGACGAAATTGCTGCCGCCAACGAATATAGCGTCTGCCGATGTTGCGAGGCACTTTGCGCGGTGTACTGCCTCGGTAACCGATGGCGCAGACTCGTAGTCGAGGCCAAGACGCGCGGCAACAGCTGTGATATCCTCGATATTACGCGCGCGGTCGATAGAGGCGCGAGTGAAGATGTAGTGTGCCTTGCGTGGCAAGAGCTGCATAATATCCTCGAGAGCCTTCTCCTTAGCGAAGCCAATCACGCAGTAGAGCTTGTCGCACTCCAAAGCCTCGAGCTGTGCCGCAACGTAGCGAATGCCCTCGGTGTTGTGGCCAGTGTCGCATACCATATATGGCTCACGCGAGAGTACCTGCCAGCGACCTGCAAGGCCCGTTGTAGCTGCGGTGCAGGCCAAGCCCTCGCGGAAGGCGCGGCGCGAGATGGTGAGTGGCGTATGCTCGGCAAGATAGTCGGCAGCAGCGCACGCTGTGATGATGTTGTGGCGCTGGTAGTCGCCCAGGAGGTCGATATCGAGCTCGTAGTTGCGGTTGTCGCGTGTGCGCTCCATACTGAAATGCTGGTTCTCGTTGTCGAAGTGCTCGACGCTGTTCAGCACCCACTCCTTCTCGGCGAAGATGAGGCGTGAGTTAAGCTCCGAAGCGCGCTGCTCGAAGATGTGATTGTAGGCCTCGGATGACTCGCCGATGACTACTGGCACGCTCTTCTTGATGATGCCAGCCTTCTCGCCAGCAATCTTCTCGATGCTGTCGCCAAGGAACTCGGTGTGCTCCAAACTGATGTTGGTGATGACGCTCAAAAGTGGGGTGATGAGGTTGGTAGCATCAAGACGGCCACCGAGGCCTGTCTCGATGATTGCCACCTCGACATCGCTCTGGTCGAAGTAGTCGAATGCCATAGCTGCGGTCATCTCGAAGAACGAGAGGTCGAGCTCCTGCATCTTTGCCTGGTGCTTATCTACAAAGTTTACGACCTTCTGCTTGGGAATCATCTCGCCATCGACGCGTATGCGCTCGCGGAAGTCTACGAGGTGTGGCGAGGTGAAGAGACCTGTGCGGTAGCCAGCCTGCTGAAGAATCGAGGCGAGCATATGCGACACCGAGCCCTTGCCATTAGTGCCTGCTACGTGGATAGTGTAGTAGTTGCGCTGTGGGTTGCCCAAGTGCTGGCAGAACGATGCGATACGCTCAAGGCCTGGCTTGTAAGCCTCAGCACCCACCCTCTGGAATGAGGGCATCGAGGTGAAGAGAAAGTCGAGTGTCTGTGTATAGTTCATAATATATATACTTTAATATGTTTCGTTTACGATTGTTAGTCTACGAGATGGTTGCGGCGGCGTATGCGGTAGGCCACATAGTTGAGCAGCGAGAGCAGCGCAACGTATATCGATATGCGTGCTACCCAGTCGCCGTAGCGCGTATATGTGGTAATCTCGTCGCGGAGCTCTACCTCGGTGCATAGCACGTCGCGCTCGTCCCACGTGAGGCGTTCGCCGAGGGTGTTGCCACGTGGTGAGATATAGCCCGAAATGCCCGTATTGGCACTTCGCGCAATGGCGCGGCGTGTCTCGATGGCGCGCAGACGGCAAAAGTCGAAGAGGCGCTTGTGTCCTGGGGTGTTACCCCACCAGCCGTCGTTAGATATGACGGCCATAACCTCGGCACCGCAGCGTGCAAAGCCCGTGAAGTACTCGCCATATAGTGCCTCGTAGCATATCGCAGGGCCGAGCTTCAGACCATCGTTCTCGAAGACCTTGGCACCCTCGCCCCAGCCGAGCTGTCCGCTGATACCGCCGAGGTCAATCTCGAAGAGGTCGAAGAGATCCTTCAACGGTACAGCCTCCACGCCGATGACGAGCTTCGCCTTGTGGTACGTATTCTCGACATTACCGTCGTAGTTGGTCAACAGAGCCGAGTTATAGTGGTCGTACCAACCGATGCGCGAGTGGTAGTGCGCTGTAGATGTGGCTGGCGTAGTGCCGTATATGCGTGTTGTAGATGCACCAAAAAGGAACTTCGAGGCTGCAAGGCGCTCGTCGTGCAAGAGCTTGAGAAGTGGGGTGATGCGGCCGTAGTTGGCCTCGTCGATAGAGCCAATCATCGGCAGGTAGACGAGTGCCGACTCGGGGAATACGACGAACGATGCCTCCGCAGGTACGCTCTCGACAAGTGTGCATATCTCGTCGAGCGGATTCATCATATCGGCCTCGAGGCGCTCATCCTCGTAGCAGGGCACGTTGGGCTGTACAACAGCAATCTGCGTGGTGCGCTCCGATGGTGTGTAGCTAAAGTAGAGCCATAGTGAGAAGGCTACAGGCAGCGTGACAATGAGCAGTGCGCGTACGATGGCCGTTGTTGTGTGGCTGCGCAGAATCTCGAAGATGGCGATATTGGATGCCAGCACCCATAGTGTGCCGCCAAAGATGCCTGTATACTCATACCACTGAACAGCCCATATGTCGCCCGAGAAACCGTTGCCGAGGAGCAACCAGGGGAAGGTCATAACATCTGCGCTATTGTAGGCGTATTCGGTTGCTATCCAGAGCGATACGAGGAGTGTGTATGCCGCAGCGCGCTTGGCACGCTTTGCGGTGTAGTGGTAGGCCATAAATGCCACAAGGTTGTAGAACGTGCCTACGACAGCCGCGGTGATTGGGCCTATGGGCGTAGCGATCCACACCCACCATATCGTTGCGGCGTACCATAGCATAAATGTGAGTGCCGCCCAGCCGCACATACGCCACCAGTCGCCACGCGAGTCGCTGTAACGCTCGCTGATGATCATTAGTGGGATGAGGGCTATAAGCAGTGTCAGACCTGTTGCACCGAGCCATCCGAGCGACAGAAGTGCTACGGAGAGCAAAACGAGGAGTATTCGTTGTGTTGTGGCGTTTAGCTTCATAGTGTTGGGATATAGTTTTAATTTCGCTATATCGCCCACAAAAATAACAAACATTCTATAAATAGCAATGAGCTTTCAGAAAAGTTTTAGGCAACGATGTGCTATAAAGTGCTTGTTGAGAGGGAGATTAAAGAGTTTGGGAAATTTAGCGAATTGGACAAGTTGCAGCTTACCATAAAAATATTTTCGATAGCGAGGGGGCGTGGCCTTGGAGTGAGATTGGCTTATGAGGGGGGCAGATGTTGTAATATGTGGTGCCAAATGAGAACTCCTCGAATGGGAAATACTATTGTGTATTTCCCATTCGAGGAGTTGAGTTGGTGCCGCAGATTGCAGCGTATCACAAAAATTAGATTGAGATGTTGAGAATCTCAAGCTTAAGAAGTCCTGCAGGTACCTGCACCTCGACAATCTCGCCAACCTTCTTGCCGAGCAACGCCTTGGCAATAGGTGTACCGATGGCGAGTTTACCCTCGCGCAAGTTTGCCTCGTTCTCCGATACGATTGTGTACTCAACCTCGCGCTTTACGTTGTGGTTGAGGAGCTTTACGCGGCTGAGGATCTGCACCTTCGATGTGTCGATCTTTGTCTCGTCGATGATGCGCGCCTTTGACAATGTGTGCTCGAGCTGCGCGATGCGCATCTCCAACAAGCCCTGTGCCTCGCGTGCTGCGTCGTACTCGGCATTCTCCGAGAGGTCGCCCTTGTCGCGTGCCTCGGCGATAGCTGCCGCAGCTGCTGGACGCTCTACTGATAACATATGGTTGAGCTCGTCCTTGAGCTTGGCCATACCTTCAGCTGTGAGGTAGATGATTTCTGAACTCATAGTTGTATCTTTTTATTATTATATATATTGTCTGCTCAACATTTTTATGCTCGACGGAGCGTTGTAGCCCAGTTTACGGTATGCATAAAAAAATAATGAATCCCAATCCTTGTGAGATCAGAACCCCTTTGAATAACACTACAAAGGTACTCGTTTTTTTTGAAACCGCAAATTTTTTGAGCACAAACTATGCCACGGAGGGCGTTTGTTTAACGCGCGTTTGGCTTTTTGACTATCGGAACAATCGAGTGGTAATATGTATCAAAATCGAGAAAGGTATTTGGTTTGTGAATTTATTAATTTTTTTTAATAAAAGTTGTGTTAAAACTTTCACAGTCCGAAATATTTTCTTACATTTGCACCGTATTTGTTCTTTTTGGGGAATGAATACCTGCGTGCCGACAATATAAGCCCTATGTGCAATGTTGGCTATGCAACAAGAAAGAGAGAATTTAAGCAATGTGTTAAATTAATAATAAGATTACAACTATGGCAACAATTGATCTATCAAAGTACGGTATTACCGACGTACAGGAGATTGTCTACAACCCCTCTTACGAGACCCTCTACGCAGAGGAGACCAAGGCAGAGCTTACTGGCTTTGACAAGGGTGTTGTAACAGAGATGGGCGCAGTAAACGTTATGACTGGCGTTTACACCGGTCGTTCACCTAAGGATAAGTTCTTCGTAATGGACGAGACTACAAAGGACACAATCTGGTGGACTTCAGAGGAGTACAAGAACGATAACAAGCCTGTAACAGAGGCTGCTTGGGCAGAGCTCAAGAAGATCGCTTCAAAGGAGCTCTCAAATAAGAAGCTCTACGTAGTAGATACTTTCTGTGGTGCTAACGAGAACTCACGCCTCAAGATTCGCTTCATTATGGAGGTAGCTTGGCAGGCACACTTCGTTAAGAATATGTTCATCCGTCCTACAGAGGAGGAGCTTGCAAACTACGGAGAGCCTGATTTCGTGGTACTCAATGCTTCAGAGGCAAAGG
>JAGBXR010000029.1 GCA_017629145.1 Alistipes sp.
CATATACGATAAGAGGCCAAAGAACAATTTGTCTAAAAAGCCGATACGTGACATCCAGGGTAATCCTGCTTATGATGCAGCAAGAGCCAATTGGGGCGAGACCTGGAGACTCCCTTCTGAGGAGGATTTTCAGGAGCTTCTGGATAATTGCACAATTGCTTTTGCTTACATCTGCGGCACCAGAGGATTTAAGCTGACAAGCAAAATTAACGGTAAATATATCTTTTTACCAGAGGCTGGACACGACTCAACTGGTAATGAAACGTGGCACGGCATAGGATGGAGACATTGCGTATATTGGAGCTCGACTTCAAAGGATTTATACTACTACACTTATGAAGACGTAGGAGTATCACTCTCGATATATCAGGATCTGTCAGTAAAACATTGGGATAATGAGAGGCGGGAGTATGACAACCGTTATGTCGGAAGAATTATTAAACTAGAGGGAGGATCCCGCAGGTATGCATCTGCCGTACGCCCAGTTTCGGATTAAGATTGAAATGGATATCTCATAAAAATTATTCATCTGAAAGCTAGAATCGCAGTGATATTTATGTTTGCCTATAAATAAAAAGGAGCTATCCGCAGTGGATAGCTCCTCGCATTATATAATCATATGACATTATATAATCATATGACTTAAGAATCCAGCTCGGTCTCGCCAATGCCAGCTACGTAGCAGTAGTTGATGCTGATCTTGTCGTCGCTGTCGGCGACAACAACCGAGATAATCGTACCACCATAGTTTGTGTCATACGAAATCATATTTTCCTCGGTGTATGACGTATAGGTGATCAGGTTGCGATATCTAAGCGACGATGTACCTGTGGGGTAGGAGTCATCCTTACCATAGCCAGCAAAGTCGTTGAGCACCTGTTCTTTAACATCTTTGGTCTTACCCTCACCGATGCGGTGCAACCATACGCCCTTGACATTATCCGACTTCGATACGAGTGTGAATTTCACAGATATAGCGTCGGGGTCGCTGTCATCGATAACCTCTGCGGCAATCTCCACAACACCCGTACCTACGAAGAATCTGTCGTATACGTTGCCACCACTATTGCCACCAGTGTTATCGTCATCAGAGTCATCCTCCTCCTCCTCGACCTCGGTAGCTGTCGTATAGAATTCGTTATTCTCGCCAGCGAGCTGTGCTACGTTGACCATAGCACCAGCCTTACCCTCATTGTCGAGAGCTACGGCATAGATATAGTAGTCGGTGCCAGGGTGCGAGATAGTCACCGTAGCTACGCACATTCCGTTAACTACGTTATACTCCTCGCGGTAGTTCTGATACTCGTCCGAAGCCATAATCTGCTCCATATTGTCGGCATACGATGCGTGGTCGGTAGCTGGGGCTGCATATACGCGCGTCTTCGTAGCCTCGCGGTCTACGTACAACAGCATCTCGAGCTTGTCGAGTGCCGTCTGCTTGCTGATATATGCACGTGTGATATTTGCCTTACCATCGAGCTGTGGTGCTGCCGTTGTGAAAATGTTGTAGGCTACATTGACAACCTCGTTGCTTGGGTCTACTGCTACAGCATACGCCACATAGTTGGTCTTTGCGGTGAGTGCCTCGCCAAGGTTATACTCGCGTGTCTGCTCAACAACCGCAGGAATGCCTGCTACGTTTGCCAGGATGTAGGCCTTGCACTCCTCGTCGCTCTTGCCCTCAAATGTGAATGGCTCATCGCCTGAAGTGATGGTGTAGTCCATAAGACCCACAAAGAGCTTGCTGCCAGCAGGTGCTGCAACTGTCGCCTTGGCTGAAGATATGCCGATCTGCTCCTCGCTCATAGTGAGCTCCAGACCGAAATCTGCGCCCTCTGTAGCCTCGGGTACTACGTGCTCGAGAGTGTATAGCTCGCTGCTACCCTCCTCATCCTCGGCATATACAGCGATGATATACTTCTCGCCCTGAAGAAGTACCAGACCGCTGTTCTCGTCACTCTCGATACGTGAGTTGCGCACGAGGTTCTGCTCGGTGAACGTAGCACTCTGCGTAGCGCTGTTGTAGCTGATAAACGGATAGTTAGGGTCGGGGTTAAGCGACGATTGTGCCTGTGTAGTAAATGTCTCGGCATCGAATGTTGCCTTTGACATAGCACCTACAACATAGCGCGCGCAACGCTCGGCCTTCTCTACAGCCACATCGATAGTGTAGGCCGTAGCCTTCACAACCTCGATCTCGACCATTGCCGTAGCAGCGTAGCGGAACTCTACGATATATCCCTCGGCCGATTGGCCCAGGATGTTCTCTGCGTGGAGCGAAATGTTGTACGTAGTGTCGTACTCTACGTCGAACGATAGTGTCGTTGGCTCGTTGCCATCGACTGCGTTAGTCTCGCCATCGGGGTTTAATCTCCAGTACCACACAGCAGTAGTTGCCGATGGCGTCACATCGAATGTTGCGGTCATCGTTGCGCTGTCGAACTCTACCTCGGAGAGGGTGAGTGCTGCAGCCTCTGGCTCGAAATATACCTTGATGCTCTTCTCCTCGCTCTTACCAGCGGCATTCTCGCTGTAGGCGCGCACCTCGAAGTTCTCGCCCCACACGTAGTCGAACGATATCTCCGTCTCGCTGTTGCCCTCGACCTTCTGCCACTCTGCCTCGGTGATAGCATCAGCCTTGGCAGCCTTCCAGTACCACGCTGTGGTCAATGCCGATGGATATATGCTACAGCTTGCCTTCATTGTTGCCTCATCGAGTGCTACCTCGCCGATAGCTACCTCGGCAGCGTCGGGCATAGGGCAGTAGCGTTTAGTTGTAACCTCCGACTTACCGGCCTCGTTCTCGGCATACGCCTCGATGGTGTACTCAATACCATACTCCACCTTTGCCGATACCTCGTCGGCAGCAGCGCTTGCCACCTTTGTATAGGTAGTCTCTGCGCCCTGTGCTGTGATAGCCCAATACCACGCTGTGGCATCTGAAGATGGTGCGACAAGTACATTGAGTGTCATAGTAGCTTTATCGAACTCTGGCTCCTGGATGCCAATGGATGGGATGTTGACAGAGGGCTTTACGTCCTCCTTCTCGCAGCTCCACAATCCCATAACGGATAGGAGCATAAACATCGCGCTAAAAATCTTGTGTAAGTGTGTCATAGCTCTATGTGTTTAATTAATTTTCGCTTGTTATTCGCGCTCGGGTATCGCCTCGGTACGTACATAGTGCACCAGCTCGTCAGTCGTAAGAGACCTCCAGGTCATCTCCTCGCCCGATGCGGCCATCGTCACCTCGTAGGCTGTAGCCCAGTCGCCCGAGCCGTAGTCGTAGCTGCCGTTGAGGATGTAGCGACCATACTCATCCTGCTCGATGCTGAAGCTGCCGCTACGCTCGCGTCCATACATCGATGCGAGGTTGTCGTAGCTCGTAAATGTGCGTTCCGAGCGGTTGAAGTTGATGTAGCAGAAGGTCTCCTCCTCGAGCTCCCAGTCGTTAATCTGCTCGACCTGCCATACGCCGTGAATCGATGCGTAGGTTACAGCCATAGTCTGTACTATTGGACTTGCAGACTCCTCCTTCTCGCACGAGGTTGTGAGTGTTGCTGCTGCGCCAAGAAGCAGCAGAGCAAGTAAATAAAAGCGTTTCATATATCTATTCTCTGTTTTTCAATCGTATATCTATCATTCTCTCCATCGGCTTTCCCTCCACGCCCTCGATGATAAGCATTGTGCGCAGCTCGTCGTTCGCAAGTTTCTCGCCCGTGTAGCTTACGACAATTTCCCCCTTACTGAAGGGTGGCAGCACCTCGGGCTCGCAGTGTAGCGTCAGCCCTTCGATGGTGCTTCGCGACCATATGCGGAGTGGTTGCTCCTGGGTGTTGGCACAAACAATACGCTCGCTGCGTGTGGTGAGTGGCGCGATATTGTCGAGCGTCAGCTCTCTGCGACTTAAGCGTAAAGCACCCATAGCTATGCCGAGGTGCGACCATTCGTTGTTCGACTCTATCTCTCCGCACAGCGTCAGTCGAAGACTCGGAAGCCTCTCGTCGAGCGAGCTGTAGAGAAGCACATCGACGTTGAAACTGCCGTTGCGTCCTGCTGGGTTGAACTCTACAACTACCTCTTCGCAGCTCTGCGGAGCGATACTCTCTGCGCCCTCGCTAATCTTCAGACAGCTGCACGTCGAGCGCAATGCCGTAATCGCTATGGTCTCGCTATAGTTGTTCTTGATACGAAATCGTGCGCGAAGCCTCTCCTCGCCATCAATCTTTCCGAGGTCAATGGTGCTCCTCTCTGCTGTTAGCCACTTTCGAGCCTCGGCCGATACCTCTGGATGTACCAGGCTGTCGAGTGCTGCGCGCGAGAGCATAGGTATATGTTGTGCCGAGACCTGCATAACGGCAAGCGTTGCAACTATACAACATATTATATATCTCGCGCGGTGCATAGTCTTATTGTTTAAAACCAACCATTATCCGACGCACCGACACGTACCGTTACGGTTATGTGGTGCTCCTCGCCACCGCTGCAATGCAGTGTAAGTGCGGTCTGACCCTCGCCGAGTGCAGTAACCACAAGCGTATTGTCCTTAATCTCGGCCTTTGCTACGTTCTGCTTTGCTACGCTGACGCTCTCGGCCTTACCCTCGATATAGCTGTCGAGAGCAATCGACTCGGTGGCGTTTGGTTCGAGGTAGAGGTTAGGAAGACGCATATCGCGGCCACTACCATCGATAGCCTTAAGCAGAGCACCTGCATCGCTCAGACGACCCATCTTGCCGCGATAATCGCTGAGGTTCATCTTCGTAGGTGTAGCACCTGCCGAGGTGTGATTCATATAGAATAGCTTCTCGCCGTGCATATACTGGTCGATATCTTCGGCCGAGTCGTACATCAGCTTACGGAACTCTGCAGATGTAAAGTGGCGCTTCTGTGCCTTTGCGTACGACAGACCGAGTGCCGCAATGCCAGAGATATGGGGACACGCCATCGACGTACCCTCGTAGTAGCCATAGCCAGCCACGCCATTGAGTACAAGTGTTGAGAAGATGCCGCCCTGCTCGCACATTATGCCCTGTTCGTCATACTGCGCATCCTCCTGACCGGGTGTGCCGTAGTACTCCATATCCCCACCTGGTGCCGATAGCAACACCTCGGGGCCGTAGTTGGTGTATGACGATGGGGTGAAGTCTGCTGCCAATGCAGCTACAGATATGCACTTCGAGTATGCCGCAGGGAACGACGATTGCGCAGCATACTCATTGCCCGAAGCAAATATCGCAAGACCGCCATCGATAACACCATTGGGTGAGCCGGCGTTGTGTATAAAGTAGTCGAGTGACTCCTTCTCCAATGGGTATGTCGCTGCCCACTCCTCCTCGGTAGCAGGACCAGGTGTATAGCCCATAAGAGGATTCGATTTCGATGAGTTGTAGCCCCACGAGCACTGCAAAATAACTGCGCCATTGTCCGCGGCATACTTCATCGCGCGCGCCTCCATAATGAGGTTGGCAGCATTCATACCATCAAAAATCTGCAAGCTCATAATCTTCACGCCACCCTTGCCGCCACGACCGCCTGCGATGCCTGCAACGCCGATGCCGTTGTCGTTCATCGCAGCGATTGTACCTGCTACGTGGGTGCCGTGACCCGTACTTCCATTTGTTGTCCACGATATGGCTGCGGTGTTGCGCACGAAGTTGTAGCCGTAACGGTCATCCTTATAGCCGTTGCTGTCGCTATCCTTACCAGCGTGAAGCTCCTCGCCCTCGTTAATCCATATGTTGGCCTCAAGGTCGGGGTGGCTCCACATCACCGCCTCGTCCATCACCGCAACGATGATATCCTCATCGCCCGTACACAGTTTCCACGCCTCCTCGCAGCCAGCATCACAACCTGCAATAACACCGGCCCAAGGCTGTGCGAACTCTCCGTCACCACGATTGATGTAGCACCACTGACGATAAAGGCCAGGGTCGTTGAATGGTTGGTTATATTCGGCACGCGTAGTCGTTGAGGCGAGGTCGGCGCTACTTATAAAATGCGCTGTAGCCTCGGGGTTGTAGCTGCGGTGGATAGTGTGGTTGTACTGCAACTTCTCGATTTCGCCGAGTTGTGCAAGTCGCTCATATGCCGTGCATAAGTCCTCGCCCTCATCGAAACGTACTAGGTACCACATATGCAGACCTGCCTCGCGTGTACGCTCCTCGTGGCGCTCATCCACCGGGAAGACGCGCTCGAAGGAGTATGCTCCGAGGATGTCGAGCACCTCGTCGGTCGAAGGTATACCCGAACGTGTAGCCTTGCCACCCGAGCGTGTGAACTCTGCGGCGAGTATCTCCTCCATCTCGGGCTTGAACTTGATGATAATCTCGCCTGCTGCGGCATCCTCTCCAGCGATAATTGCTGGTCGTGTCTGCTCTGCGGGTTCGATTCTCTCGATATCCTTGACGCACGATACCACCATAAGGCTCAATGCGCCAAGTGTCAAATATTTAAATACGCTATTCATACGATTTACTCCTCTATTTCGTCGTTAAACTCAAAGCGGCCGCGCATCAACGGATACTTCTCGAAGTAGTACTCCTGCGATGTGGGGACATTGACAAACGAAGGTATGTTGCCCTCCGAGTCGTGGCACGCCTCCTGCTGAACGTAGATAAACGTTGTGGGCACCCACTCCAGTAATCGTGGGTGGTAGAGCAACCACTCGGGAAGCTCACCGGTCATAAAGTTGAGGTTAATGTCAAACTGCTTCATATTGGGAAGCACGCGTGGAAGTCGGCTCTCAACTGCCCACAGCAACGTGTCGCCACGCTCGCTAATATCCGCCTCGGTATATGCTCTTATGCCATCCTCGCCCACGCGGAAGTCGGGAATAGTACCCTCGATATAGTTGTACGTAAGCGACAGCTCCTCGAGATTCTCCCAAAGTAGTAACTCTCTCAATGCATCGCTCTTGCGCGTGTTGATATGTAGACCCGGACTTGTCTCCATCGAACCAATCTCGCTCAGGTTGTTAATCATCGAACGGCGGTTGTTGGCAAGATTCAGCGAGACGAGTCTTGGAAAGTTCTCGGCTGTGAGTACCTCGGGAATCTCCGACAGGTTGTTTGAGTTGAGATCCAGCACCTCGAGTGTGTCGCCGAGGTTGGCAAACTGCATAGGTATAGAGCAAAGGCCGAAGGCTGCAACACGCAACGACTTCAGGTGCTCGAGTGTGCATATCTCCTCACCCATATCGATGCTCTTGAGCATAGTATTCACATTGCCGTAGAGCGAGAATGTCTCGAGATACTTAAGATAGCGAATCTCCTGGGGTATGCCCTCTTCGGTATTGAAGAAGCTGAGTTCCAAATCGCGTACACGACCGACTGCCTCTGCAGCAGGAAGTGCGCTGTCATTAGCCTCCCAGAGACGTACGCAGTCCCAGTTAGACATAGGCTCGCTGGTCGATATGCCGTTGTCGCTCCAGCACTCCAGACGCTCGAAGATTGTGAGTACGGCCAACGAGTCGCCAGCGCGGTTATCCTCAATAAGTGGTGCAGCCGCCTGACGTATGGTAATAATCGAAGGGCTCTCGAGCTCATCCTCGGCATTGAGTGCTACGAGGTGGAGGTGCGCTACGCGCTCTTTGGGCTCGGGGTTTATCTTCCATTTGACACGAAGGCTTGTGCTGCGTGGGCGTGCTCCGCGGTCGAGGTTAAGTTCGAATCGGTCGACACTCAACCACTTGTCGTCACCCTCGTATTCCGCCTCTACCGCGAACTCGACATTCGCAGATATCGCGCTCTCGAACCATCTGTCATCTCGCGATGCCGATGCTGCGACACTCTGCTCGGTGCGCTCGGGGGTGATATGCTTGGCATAGCCCTGCTGTGTTACGGCTACCTCGCGGAGTACCTCGCCCGATGCCGAGAAACGTATGGTGCTGCTGCGTGCATCGTTCACAAGCGTAGAGTCTACCTTAACCTTACATTTAACCTCGCCACGACCATTCGCTGGAGATATCATAATCCAAGGTGATGACGCAATGGCTGTCCACTCTGCCGCAGAGCGTATAGCGATGTCGTACTCGCCACCAGATGCTGCCGCCTCGATAGTCGAGATATCGGCCTCGAAACCCTCGATAGTTGCCGTATCGTTGGTACAGGCCACCGCTGTGAGCATAGCTCCGAGGAGTGCTATAATATATTGTCTGTACATATTCATTGTGCTTTCGGTTTATCGTTTAGTCGAGGTTTAGTGCGTCGCAACCGCGAATATCCTGCGTTGAGTCGTAGACAAGCATATAGTAGCCCATCTCGATATAGGAGCACACGCTGCTCAAATCAATCGAGATATTGGGGTTATCCTTGATCTCGAACAGAAGGATATATGGCGAGATTGTATCTTCGATTTTGCGCAGGTCGTTCGAGCCGATGTAGAAGGCCGACATCTTTGGACACTGATACAATCCCTGGGGCCACTCTCGGAGTGTTCGGTTACCCGCCTCATCGCGCTGCTGACGTATGCTCATCACCGTGAGCGTAGCAATCGATAGCGGAGCGTATGGGAACTCCGAGAAGGAGTTGCTCGAGAGGTCGATGCCATAGAGATATGGCAGATTCTCGGCCGAGAAGTCGTAGTAGGGTAGATGAGTGAGCTTGTTGTAGCTCAAATCAATAGTCGTAAGCGATGCGCTATTCTCGCTTGAGAACGAACCTTCAGCTATAGTGTGCATACCATTGCTGCTGAGTAGCAGCGTCTCGATGCGCGAGCCCGAGCCCAATATAGCCTTTGGCATCTCGCTGAGGCGGTTGGCAGCGAGGTTGAGTGTTGTGGTGTTCACACCGCGCCACTTGTCGCCATTCTCCAGCGCCGAAATGTTGTTGTAGGAGAAGTCCACCGAGAGCAATCCATATATCGAACGTGCGGTGAAGATGTCGGGAAGTTCGGTGAGTTTGTTGTGGCTGCAAGAGAATGTCTCCATAAGGTTGATGCCACAGAAGTAGCCATCCTCGGCAGCGCCAATCTCCGTGATGCGGTTGTTGTCGAGATATATCGTTGTGAGTGATACCTCCTTGCCGAAGGGGTGTACTCGCTCCAGACGGTTGTTCGTGCAGTCCAGAAGTCCGAGCTTCGACATACGCTTCAGGTAGTCATACGATGGTGTCTCGATAAGGTTGTTGTAACCCAAATACAGAATTTGGATATTGTCGCCCGACTCTCCATCGATTATCGCCTCCCAGTCGGCCTTGAGCTGCTCTGCTGATATATTCTGATTCATCGCCAGGTTGAGCGACTGGATGTTTGGCATACCACAAAGCATCTCGGTAGGTAGTTGCTTGAGCCTTGGGCAGTTGTAAATCTCGACATCGGTCAATGCGGTGAAGTTGCTCCAGCTCCACGATTCGCTCTCTTCGGCATATGCCGACTCTGAGTCGAGCTCGCAGATAAACTCCTCGAAGGTGATGGGCGAGTTGGCTATAAACAACTGCTCGAGCTTCGTGAGGCGCATTACGGCACGCGATATTCCTGTGATGCCGTTTGTGAGATTGCCGAATGCCACGTCCTTTCTGTTGATGCGTGTTGAGAGTATAGGAGACTGTGTAGCATCGCTATTGATAACATTCTTAAGCTCTGGCGATAGTGCTTCGCGCGCATCGTACTTGAGCACCTTGTCGTGGTAGTCCATAGCGTCGATGCGTGACGACGATGTCGCGGCATAACTTCCGATAAGCTCGTTGTGGTTACCAAGGTAGAGCAGACACAGCTCCGTGAGCTGACCTATAGCCTCGGGTACGATACCCTCGGCGCCGAAGCCCGATAAGTTGAGGTTTACAACGCGGCCGTTACCGTCGAGTGTGACACCTGGCTGGTCGCCCCACATATCTATATCTTTGTTGAAATTCCAGTTCGCTCCTGCCTGATACTCCTCGCCATAGTAGCTCCAGTTTGGACCATCCAGCGCTAACCAAATCTCCTTGAGAGCTATGTAGTCCTTGATATGCTCGGCGCTCTCGTTAAGGCGCACTGGTACACTAACCTCGCGTGTCAGGCTGTTATCACTGACGCTGAACTCTGCCCCTGCGTCCTCGATAGAGCGGCTCTCGATAGGCGTCTGTGCGCGATTATCCGAGTAGGTGGTATAGGCCGTGATGGTGTAGTTGCCAGCTTCTACCCAAAGGGTGGTGTCGCACACAGCATACGACGATAGCTTGTTGCGGTTGGGATAGAGTTCCTCGTCGCTGCTGCCCTCAACGAAGCACTCCTCGTAGCTTACGGGAAGCGACTCGAACGTTGTGCTCTTCTGCGTGAAGTTGTGGCGTACGGTGATATCTATGCGACGAATCTTCGAGAAGTCGTAGCATCCTTCGTTGCTGCGCGTGAACTCTTTGTTGAGGATGAACTCGACCATACCTCGCGATACCACATCGGTTGAGATATTGTGCAGCGTGAGACCTCTCGACTCGACCGTAAAGCGGCCGTTGCTGCCACCAGCGAGAAGCTCCTCGTCCATATTGTTGTAGAGGTAGTAGCCGATGACGTCGTAGTTGCCCACAAGCAGACGCAGTTTCTCGCTGCGCACACCCCACTCAGCAGTTGTCTGGTTATAGCTCGACAGCGGCAGTGTTTGGGTAATTGTCGATCCTTCGTGCTGCATAACCACCGTAAGCTTGTGTGCATCGGCGAGTGAGTTGAGTGTAGCACGGCTGCTGTTGGTTGAGGCGCTCTGCTTGACAACCTTAAACTGCACGTAGCCATACTCCGCCACGAGGCTCTCACCATCGCCCTGTTCACACGCCACAAATGCAAGTGACGCAGCAAGGATGAGTGATAGTTGTATGATGAATCGTTTCATAATGTGTGTTCGCTATTAGCTCGTTGTTCTGCGTGTGTCAATTAGTTGGCTGGAGGTGTCACAACGAGGAGTTTCTTTGCCTCGCCATTGACCTTGAAGACTACGTCGATGTCGCTGACGAAATTCTCCTTGAAGCCATAGAGATGAAGCGCCATAACCTCATCCTTGTTCTCGCCTACCATATACTCGACCTCCTTGCTTGTGAGTCGCTCACCATTGCTGTAGAGCTCAACGGTAGCCACGCCCTGCTCGTAGTTGGCTGTATTCCAGCCCTCGGTACGTGGGTCGATGATGATACCTGGGGTCTTGCCCTCGATAGAGGATGCAAATGGACAGGTGTAAGCCTCCGTTACACCGTAGCTCTCCATCTTTGCGCTGTTGTCGTATGTCGAGCAGAATATCTCGTATGCCGTAAGCGAGTGGTATACGTACATACCCTCATATGCGCCGCGTTCAGTGAAGTTTAACTGCGTGAACTCTAGGACTACAAAATTCAGATAGTCGTACTTGAGTACCTCGAGGTTGATGCCCGTTGCATTGTCGCTCTCAAAGAGCTTACCCTTGATGTCGCCACGCACCTGGTTGTATATTGTGCGAGGCAGAGCCAGCACCAGACCATAGCGTGTATTCTCCGCTGCATCGATGCTCAGCGTCATCTCCTCCTTGTCGAAGTGAATCCACTTTGCCTTATCCTTATACGATGGGATGCCGCAATCAACCACCTTCTCGAAGGCGATAATCTCGTAGTCGTCGTTCATCGCCGTAATCGTGAAGTAGAGAGGTGATGGGAAGTCGAACTCGGCACCTGTAGCCTCGTCAACCTGGCGGAATGAGAGACCATCCAACGATGCCTCCCAGCCGAAGTTGTTGCTTGTAGGGCCCTCGAGTGTTAGGTTGCTACTACCCATACCCTGGAAGAGGATAGGAACCTGCACGCTTATCTTACCCGACTCATCCTCAAAGGTGATGTAGTAGCCATCCTCCTCGGTGATAGGGTAGCGCTCGCGGTAGCCATCGTTAACGATGCGTGCCATAGCCTCGATTCTATCGCCAGCATTACCCGATATCGAGCCGCCATAGACCTCCACCCAGTCAGGAATCGAAACTGCCGCGAAGCGGAAGTTAGCCTCGATGCGGAATGGGATGTAGTCTACATAGCCGATGCTGATGCCGCTGATAGGCGTATCTGTTACGTCGTATACCTGCATATAAGGCTTGTCGGCGCCGCGTATCACCTGCACGATGACCGCCTCCTTGCCGTTGGCCTTCATTGTGATATTTGCTGTTGTAGGTTCATTAGCTATATCCAGATTGCTGATACGCAGCGTGATGGTGTGCGTACCTGCATATCCCGACATATCCTGCACCTCGCCTGCCGAGGTGATGAAAGTGCACCACAATGCGTTTGACGATAATTGCCAGTCGCTGCTTGTTGTGAACGAGAATGTTGGACGGTCGCCAGCAAAGCACTCAATAGTCTTAACACCTGGGAATGGGGTTACCTCGGTACTCTCCTTCTCGCACGCTGTAAGCGTGAACGACAAGAGCGTAAGAGCGTAGAAAAATCGTAGTAAGTAGTTGATCTTTTTCATATTGTGCATCGTTTTATTTTCGGTTTATATGAGTCTCTATTGACCCAGGTTGTACTAAAAACCTTCGCGCATAATGCGCTCGGCTTCGTCATCGCTGATCCATTCGAAAATGTTGACATATACGCCAACCGTACCTACATTCTCGACATAGAGCATTGCGTACTGTACGGCGAAGTTCTCGCACGTGCCATAATACGAGGTGTAGCCCAATGGCTCGTCGAGCATAAGCTTGCCATTGCCATATATCGTACCGAAGGCCTCGCCCGTAAGTCCGACAACCTGCTCATCGAAATCGATAGTAGGGTTGAGGCGGTCGTCGGTATTGAAGTGCAGCTTGATGTTGTAGCCGTCGTAGTACATATCCTCCACGATGATGGTGTTCTCCTCGGTAGTTGATAGTGAGGTGCGCACCAGACGTGAGTCGGTGTTGAGATACTGCATAAGCCACGACGAGGTGAGCTTGCAGTAGCCAGTGAATGCATCGAGGTTTACTGGACAGCACTTCTGCAAATGTACCTCGGTCTCGGTGCCGTAGATATCCCACTCCTCCGCTTCGTCAAGTACCAGACGCAGCTTGATGCTCAACGCCTCGTTTGCTGTGATATTGTCGGGGTTACCCTTGATGCGCACTGCTGTGGTCATCTTGCCCTCGGCGATGTGTAGTGTCGAGTGCTCGATAGTGTAGTGATAGCCCTCAATAGCGCTGCTCTCGCGGTCGATGATCTCCACGCCGATGTTGCGATCCTCGCTCATCGGACGAGTTGCCGAGATAGGGATCTCGAACCACTCCTCACCATCGATTATGCCGAGCGTATAGCTTTCGGCCGAGAAGAGTATGTAGTTTGGACCTTCGTAGGTCGTATGCTCGCTCTGACACGCTGTGCCGCATAGTAGCATCAGGGCTAGTAGCTTTGTGTGTAGTCGATTGAGTATCATAGTATGTCGTGTTTTCTACTTGTTGCTGTCGTTAGGCTCGATCATTGCGCCGGGAGACTCGAGTTCGTGCTGTGGTATAGGCCATACGAAGAGTGGGTCGTCTGCCTCAATCTTGAGCGAACTGCCATTCTCGAGCGACTCGCTCTGTGGTGTGCGCTCGAAACCCTTATGCCAGCGCTTGAGGTCCATAAGGCGGAAACCCTCCATATACAGCTCCTTGATGCGCTCCTCCTCGATTATGGTCATCGCGTTGTTGCTGTTGAGCGATACGCCACCGCCATAAGACTGATATCTCGCAGCGCGGAGTGTCGAGATGTCGGCAGCTGCCAATGCATAGTTCGGTGTCTCGCCCTCGACATATGCTTCGGCACGTATGAGATACTGCTCGGCAAGGCGCAGAGGCTTGGGCATCAGCGTGTGTAGTATCTGGCTGTTAAAGAAATTCTGGTTGCCGAAATACTTCACAAGCAGAGGCCACGTAAGAGCGTGGCTATAGCCTGTGGTGTAGCTATAGAAGTAGTTGCCGTAGCGCAAGTCGTTGGCATCGTATAGCGACAACACCCACTCGGCAGGCACGTAGTCGGGCTTCATCGAACTGTAGTCGTAGTTGAAGAAGATGCGACCTAAAGCTCCGCCATAGGAGTTTATCGTAAAGCCTACCTTCCAGATAATCTCCGTAGCATCGTCATATTGCCACATATATGTGAAGTGGCTCATATCTGCGGTTATAAGCTCTGTTGCCGATGAGAGCACATAGAGGTTGCTGTCGATAACGCGCGATGAGTACTCGACGGCCGTCTTGTAGTCCTTCATATACAGCGCCACGCGTGCGCGAAGCGCATAGGCCGTATACTCGTTGAAATATACCGCGTTATAGATGTTGCCACCCAGCGCATTCTCGTCGATATCCATCAGGCGTGCCGCAGTCTCTAGATCGTCAATCACAAGGTCGTACGACTTGGCGAGTGATGAGCGAACCATAGGCTCGTCGCTATTGTACTTGGTGACAATCACCACGCCTGGTGTATTCTCCGCCTGCTCACGACTTTCATAAGGCTTGCAGAAGAGCTTGATAAGCTCCGAGTAGGCCAACGCACGAGCAAAGTAGGCCTCGCCACAAATCTGCTCGTAGGTAGCTATCTGCTCATCGGTGGTGAGTGTCTCCTCGACGCGAGGTGCATACTCCAAGAGGAAGTTAGCGCGTGCGATAACGTCGTAGAGCGCAGCGTAAGTTGCTGTAATCTCGCCGTTCGTTGCGAGGATATCCCAGCGCCATATGTTGCCGTAGGTGTTGGTGTAGCCATTAATGGCATATGCTAAATCGCACTGCAGGTCGGGGAGCAGTGTGAGGTATCCACTGTAAAGCGCGCCGCTCTTGAAGGCGTCGTACACGCCGATGGCCGCTTGGTCGAGCTCCTCAAGGGTGTTGATAGCCTTATCGGCAGGGATAGCATACTCGGGGTACTTCTCCAGGCACGATGTGGCGAGTACTGTCGAGGCAAGGATTGTCATTGCAGTAAGCAACAACTTCTTTATCTGTGTGTTAAGTATATTCATAACTGTTCGTTTCATTGCGTGTCGGAGATTAGAAGCTGAGGTCTACACCTATTGAGTACTGACGCGACATAGGGTACTGCGCCTTGTATACGTTGCTCGACGACTCGGGGTCAAGGCCCATAAACGGAGTGAACGTAAAGAGGTTTTGTGCCTGCAGGTAGATGCGCGCCGAGGTGAAGAACTTGCTCTTCTTCAGAGCGTCGGCAGGTATCGAGTAGCTGATCATCACGTTCTTGAGGCGCAGGAATGAAGCATCCTCCAGGAAGCGTGAGTCCATCTGTGGTGTTACGCCATAGCGAGGAATGTCGGTGACATCACCCGGCTGCTTCCAGCGGTCGTAGAGCAGACGGCGCGACTGGTTGTACGACGAGTATAGACCGTTGCTCTCCTCGAAGAAGCGGTCGTTGTTGAACATCCAGCGGTCTGCTACCCAACTGAACTGTGCCGAGAGTGTGAGTCCCTTCCACGAAAGCGATGTGCCGAAGCCACCCTGCCAGGGGGCGATGTAGCTCTTGCCAATCATCACCTTGTCGCTCTCGTTGAACTCGGTGGTAACCTCGCCATTCTTGTCAAGCCATAGTGCATCACCATTTGCTGGGTTAACACCAGCAAAACGGTTGATGTAGAACTCGCCTACCGAGTGTCCTACAACGAGCTTGGTGCTTGTCGACGATAGCTCATACTCATCCAGACCGTTGTATAGCTCCGTAATCTTATTCTTGTTGTACGATACGTTTGCCGAGATGTTCCATACGAAATCGCCTCTGCGTACAACATCGGCGTTGAGCGACAGCTCGACACCGCGGTTGACCATTGCACCGATGTTATCCCAGCGGAAGCCCTCGCCCTTATCGGCATACGACACAGGCACGCTCATAAGCATATCGGTGGTGAGCTTGTTGTAGAACTCCACATCCAGGTTAATGCGGTGGAGAACGCCGAGGTGCAACGCTATGTTTGTTGTCCAGAGCTTCTCCCAGCCGAGATTCTCGTTGCCGCTCTGCAACGGATATATACCCACATTGTCCATATAGTTTGCTCCACCAGCTACAAGTGCCAGATGGTCGTAGTTCGGAATCGATGAGTTACCCGATGTACCTGTACTCAACGCCACCTGGGCATTGGTGAGCCAGTCGGCACCCTCCATAAATGCCTCCTTGCGCAGGTTCCACATAAGACCTACCGACCAGAATGCTGCCCAGCGACCACTGCGTCCGAAGCGCGAAGATGCGTCGGCACGCACCGATACGTCGGCATAGTAACGGTCATCGTAGCTATACTCGCCACGACCGAAGAACGAGAGGTAGCCATACGAATCGGTAGTATCGCTCCACGAAATAGCGCGTGAGCCCGATGATAGGGTAGTGAGGAAATCGTTATTCTGACCCTGCGTCACCGCCTGGAAACCCTCGTAGCGGTAGTCGATGCCCTCGTGACCGAGCATAAAGTTGAGTGAGTGGCGGTCGGCAAGCGTCGTGCGATAGTTTATCGTGTTGGTGATTGTGAGGTTTAGTGTGTTGTATGCTGCGCGGCCTGCAACACCGATGCCGTTGTTAGGTGCATAGCTTGGCATAGACTGCACAAAGGCGGTGGTATTGGTGAAGTCGGCACCAAACTGCGAGCGGATTGTCAATCCCTCCATAGGTGTAATCTCAGCAAAGAGTGTTGTCAGCACCTTGTATTTCTTGTTAAGCTGGCGGTTGTTCTCCATCCACTCTACGGGGTTCTGACCTGTGCCCTTCCAGCTACCGTCGCTCTGCGATGCTATCGAACCATCCTCGTTGTAAGGGTTCCAATAGGGAAGCATAAAGCGGCTCGCCGAGATTGGAGAGTAGAGTGCATACTCGCCATCTTCGGCCTGCTGCACCTCCTCATATACGGCCATCGTGTTGGTGCCGAGGCGCAACCACTTCGAGGCGCGTACGTCGGCATTAGCGCGTATGTTATAACGGCGGAACGTAGAGCCGAGGGCAATACCATCCTGGTCGTAGAACGAGCCCGACACGTAGTAGTTCATCTTCTCCGTAGCGCGGCTAACCGACAAATCGTAGTTTTGCAACAAGGCGTGGCTGTTGAACACTACGTCGAGCCAGTTGACATCCGTCTGACTCAGTAGGTCGTAGTTCTGGCCGGCATCCAGACCTATCTCCTTCTCGAAGGCAATGCGCTCCGAGGTGTTCATAAGTTCCCAGTTACCGAGTGCAAGCTGCGAGATGCCGACCTGCGTGCGGAATGTTATCTTTGCAGCATCCATCGCCGTACCACGCTTTGTGGTAATCACGACTACGCCATTGGCTGCACGTGCACCATAGATCGAAGATGACGATGCATCCTTAAGCACCGATACCGACTCGATATCCGATGGCGATATGGCGTTGAAGTCCGAACTTGAGATAGGCACACCGTCGAGGATGAAGAGAGGCGATGTTCCCGAGTTGATAGAGTTGGTGCCACGAATCTGGAATGTCGCGGCCTTGCTTGGCTCACCCGAGTTCGAGAGCACCATAAGACCCGGGCTCTGTCCCTGCAACGCCTGGTCGAAACCTGCTGCAGGCACACTCTCCAACTTCTCGGCCTTGACGGTTGCTACCGAGCCAGCAATTGTACCCTTCTTGCGTGTACCGTAGGCTACGACAACCACCTCGTCGAGTGTCTGACTATCCTCGTCGAGTGCTACGTTGTGCTCTACCTCGGTAGCACCATCAGGTACTACCCACTCTGCGGTGCGGTAGCCGATGTACTGATATAGCAGCGTTGTGCCACCATCCACAGTGATGCTGTAGCTGCCGTCTACTGAGGTCGTAGTACCCGATGTTGGGCCCGAGACGATGCTCACGCCGATAAGCGGCATCGAGTCGGTGGCTGATGTTACTACGCCCTTGACCGTAACTCTATTCTGCGCTGTTGCTGCAATTGCGCTACATATGAGTGCTGTGCAAAGCGCTATCTTGAGTAGTCTGTTTTTCATTATGAATGTGTTTATTTCGTGTGTTCAACACGCAAATATATGCATAATATCTCACTTTTGCAATAGATACCATCTATTTAGTAATAGAGAAGAATGAGTATTGGGTATAAATGATGCATAAATATCCTTCAAATACTGTAGTTATTTATTCTTTTATCCGATAAAAATACTGTTAGTTTGCTGGCTGATTTATGAGGGAAGCAGGATTTGTTTTGTAATTTTTTCAAAAATAATTTGGAGAATTGAAATATTTGCACTACCTTTGCAGTCGCAAATAAGGAAAATCGGTCACAAGACCATTTGACGATACATCGCGGGGTAGAGCAGTTGGCAGCTCGTCGGGCTCATAACCCGGAGGTCGGAGGTTCGAGTCCTCCCCCCGCTACCATAGAGGAAACCAAACGGTTTCCTCTTTTTTTTTATGGTAGCTGGGGTCGGCCTCGAACGGCTCATATCTACAATCCCTCCAAACCTCCCTTTGATAAGGGAGGCTTGTGGCAAGGCGTTGCCTTGCATTGCTCTGCAATCTGAAACACAGCCACATAGTCGTGGAGAAATCGGTTAGAAATTTCGATGTGGTGTCCTACCATAGAGGAAACCAAACGGTTTCCTCTTTTTTTATGGTAGCGGGGGGGGTGAGAAGCTTCGATGTTATGTATGCTTGCAAGTGTAGCTACTGCATAGCCAATGGTGTGTAGTGGTGTAGGCGTAGTGTGCAAGCCCCCCCCGCTTACACCACTACACCCCGCCACCTTCGGTGTTACGCTTGCAATCATTTACTCTATAGTATCGGCGGTAGCACTACTCACTTAAATGTCGGAGGTTGCGCGGATATGAAAGGGTTTATTGCTCGACCTTTGGTCTGCGCTCAAAGGTATCCGCGCTACGGCTAAAGCCGTTCGAGTCCTCAGTCATATCTACAATCCACCCAAACCCTCCTTTGAAAAGGAGGGCTTGTGGCAAGACCTTGTCTTGCATTGCTTTGCAATATGAGTGGCAGCTTCAAAGTCGAGGATAAATCAGTTAGAGATTTCTATATGGAGTCCTACCATAGAGGACAAGTCGCAAGATTTGTCCTCTTTTTTGTTTATACCCCCTTAGTTGTGTGATATCAATGCACAAAAAAAGTTTGTACTATGCGTATTGCAGATACAAACTAAACTTCTATTATGGTATATTTCCGATATTTTACAATAATGCGACTATTTTACTGCTCTCTCTATATATGAGCTGTAATCCTTAATGACAGGTTTATACTCTTCGTTGGTAATAAGCGTTGATGAGATTATAAAGTCTGCTGACGAGCGATTGATTGCCGTAGGCACATTATATAGTGTGGCTAAGCGAAGTAGTGCCTTGACATCCACATCGTGTGGCTGTGCAGACATCGGGTCCCAAAAGAAGATGAGTATATCTATATCGTTATTTGCAATCATCGCTCCGAGCTGCTGATCGCCACCTAAAGGGCCAGACTTAAGCATCGTAATATCAAATCTTGTATGTGCGGAATCTTTGCCTCGACGCTCCATAAGTGTCTCTGCTACAATACGCCCTGTCGTGCCAGTACAAATCAGACGGTGTGATATGAGCTTCTCCCAATTCCATTCGACCCACTCCGCAAGGTCGCGCTTCATAGCATCGTGAGCAACAAGTGCTACTGTTAATCTCTTCTCCATAATTCAAACATTTTTTTTCTAAATCATTTCCTCTAAATACGATGCAAAAATAGTGTCGTACTGTTTCTTCTTAATTACAGCTCTATTACGTTTTTGTTAAATAAAAGAGCCTGTCTAACTTGTTTGATTGTTAGACAGGCTCTCAGTTGTTAAACTCTAAATCTTAACGATAGAAGATAGAAGAGATTGACTTGTAGTTGTGTACGCGCTCGATAACATCCGCGAAGATTGGAGCTACGCTCAATACCGTAAACTTAGAGAGATCCTCGCCCTCCTTCAATGGAATAGTGTCGGTAGTGATAACCTCCTGGATAGCACTCTCGTTGATGCGGTCGTAAGCCTTGCCTGAAAGCACAGGGTGGGTAACAGCTGCGCGAACGCTCTTAGCGCCACGATCCATAAGCATATTAGCTGCCATACAGATAGTACCTGCTGTGTCGATCATATCGTCAACGATGATCACGTTGCGACCCTCAACCTCACCGATAGCGGTCATAGAGCCAACGACGTTAGCCTTTGCGCGCTCCTTGTGCGAGATGATGATAGGTGCGTTGAAGTGCTTTGCATATGACGAAGCACGCTTTGCACCACCCATATCAGGCGATGCGATAGACAAATCTGGAATAGCCAACTTCTGGATGTAAGGCACGAAGATGCCCGATGCGTAGAGTGCATCCATAGGCAAATCGAAGAAGCCCTGGATCTGGTCTGCGTGCAAATCCATAGTCATCACGCGCTGAACACCTGCTGCGATAAGCATATTGGCAACGAGGCGTGCGGTGATAGGTACGCGAGGACGATCCTTTCTGTCCTGACGTGCCCAACCGAAGTAGGGGATGACAGCGATTACCTGATGTGCTGATGCACGTCGTGCAGCGTCAGCCATCATAAGCAACTCCATCAAGTTGTCTGAAGGTGGAAATGTTGATTGAATGATAAATACCGTACAGCCACGGATAGACTCGTGGAAGCAGGGCTGGAACTCACCGTCGCTAAACTGCAACACGTCAGAGTCGCCGAGCTTAATGCCATACTCGGCGGCAATCTTCTCGGCGAGGTAACGTGAGCCTCGGCCTGCGAAGAATTTGATTTTGTGGATCGCCATAATATAATTTAAGTAAGGTTTGTATCTCTCATTGCCTTAATTCTTCCCTCGTGGGAATGGTCGAAAAGTTGTGCTCGGCTGCTATTGTAAAGCTCTATGTCTCACAAATATCGCGCTCACGGCCCTTTTCAAAGACAAAAGTACGGCAAATAAGCCAAAAAAGCAACTTTTTCTCCTCCTATTTACTAATAATTTTTCAAGCACTCCTCGATGAATGCCAAAATCTCCTCGCGGCCTGTGCCCTTCTCGCTCGACGAGACGAGCATTGGAGGCAGCTCCTCCCACTGCTCCGCGAGAGTCTTCTTATAGGTCGTGATGCTGCGGTTGAGCTGTGCCTGCGAGAGTTTGTCGGCCTTCGTAAAGATAATGCCAAATGGTACGCCATTCTGACCGAGAAGCTCAATGAAGTTGAGATCTATCTTCTGGGGCTCGAGGCGTGAGTCGACGAGCACAAATAGGAAGTGCATCTTCTCGCACTTGAGCACATAGTCGGTGATAATCTTCGAGAACTCGCCGAGCTTGCTCTTCGATACACGTGCATAACCATAGCCGGGAAGGTCTACCAAATACCAGCTGTCGTTGATAAGGAAGTGGTTGATTAGTCGTGTTTTACCGGGTGTGCCCGACACCTTTGCAAGGCCCTTGATACCTGTGAGCATATTCACCAGTGACGACTTGCCTACGTTGCTTCGTCCGATGAAGGCTATGTCCTTGAGTTCATCCTTGGGCACCTGTGATATGCGCTCCGAGCTGCACTTGAATTTTGCTTTTACTGCTGTTGCCATCGTTCTCGATAAATATTTGTGGCAAAGATAGCTAAATTGTTGTAATATCGTTGTACCTTCAGATGAAAATTCCTACCTTTGTCGCTTGTAGAGCGGAATATAAACGACTAAAAATATAAATCCAATGAAGAAAGAGTGGAACGATGTGCGCGAATTTCACGAGAAGTTCGGCCACCCAGTGGCTACCGAGCCACGAATGATTGATAAGAAGCGTGCACTCTCGCGTGCCAAGTGGATGCAGGAGGAGGTTGCCGAGTTTTTGGTTGCCGACAACATCTATGAGCAGGCCGATGCAATGATCGACCTTATGTATTTTGCTCTTGGCACAATGGTCGAGATGGGCATTCCTGCAGACGAGCTCTTCGAGATTGTTCAGCAGGCAAATATGGCTAAACTTTGGCCTGATGGTAAACCTCACTACAACCCCAAGGATGGCAAGGTTATCAAGCCAGAGGGTTGGGAAGATCCGTTCCCCAAGATAAAGGCTTATATTGACTCACTTTAATTTGTTGTGATAGTGGCGCATCTGCGGCACTTCAGTCAACGCCACCAATGGGACGTACATCAAGTACTACCCATCGGTGGCTTTTTCGTGTCAGTGCCACATCTGCACCACTCTGACAACAAATTGGGGTGTGCAGGTGGGTAGGTGGTGAATTAGGGAAAATAGGGAGATTAAGGAATTTAATGAGTTTAAGGAAATTAATGAATATAGGGGTGTTAAGGAGCGGAGTGCGTTCTAAGGGTGCGCAAGCTCTCCCTAAATTCCCTAAACTCCTTAAACTCCCTTAGCCTCCATCCAAAGGCGCGCAAGCTCTCCCTAAATTCTCTAATTTCCCTAAACTCTTTAATTCTTACTATTCATTATGCCGCATAAATTTGTCAATAAACCTCCGACTATTATAAATAAATTGTAGAAAGTCGCATAAAATTGCTTGAAGTTGCAGAAAAAATCGTATCTTTGCTTATCGCGATTTTGCTCGTAGCATAAAATCTAAAAACAATACACACATATGAAACTACAAAAATTAACTCTCCGCATTGTTGCGGCACTATTCGCATTCTCCGCAGTGGCGTGTGTGGATAAGGATTTCCGTCTCGATGAGACCTCTTCTGAGGTGACGCTGGGACAGGGTAAGACCATTATCCCTTTGGGATATCTCGAGGAGATGAGCATCGGCAGTATGCTCAATAATGGAGTCGAGATCGAGGGCCTATACATCGACCCAGTGACTGGCGAGTATAGTCTCCGTTTTGCTGGTGATGAGGCCAGCTTCGAGGTTGAGGGCGTTACCAACAGCCTCGAGATCCCATCGATGACAAGCTCATTTAGTGTTGAATATCCCCAGTTCGATCTCTCGTCAGAGGCTGTCAAGGTCAGCAGCACCAAGCAGATGAAACTTAACCTCGGTGAGTTGGAGAAGTACACAAAGTATGGTCTCGACATCCCTGTATTTATCGAGAATGCCATCACTGGTCATCTTAACGAGACAATCACCCCAGAACATCTGCACTTCCAGGTGCCAGAGCAGATTCACAACATCGTAGCGGTATTCTTCAAGGATATCGAGAGTGGTCGTGAGGGTGCTCCTCTACACCTCAAGCTCGACCTTAACGACCTCAAAACGATAAACGGTGGCGGTGAGCTCCTTATCGATTTGCGACTCGATGGTGGTCAGTTCGTAATGTCAGACGACGAGGGCATAAACTACGATGACAACCACTTTGTCAAGCGATACGATATTAAGCCTGGCGATGAGAATGTGGAGTTTGTGCTATATGTAGACCGCATTATCAACGACAAATCGCTCGATGACAACCACGAACTCGACATCCCATTGGCATTGACCTACGACCTGTCGTTCTCGATGGATGTTCAGCCAGGTAAGCTCTCGCTTGATAGCCTTCCTATGTTCAACGTCAATGCCGATTTCGAGTATGGCGATGCTGATGTATTGCTCAACAAAGATGTGAAGCTCGTTGAGTACCACCCAACCGAGGCCAACGATGTGACTATCGATAATCTCCCAGCAGAGATTGAGAGCATCAAGTCTATTGAGCTTAAGGACGATTCGCACATCTCGCTCTTCGCGCGAGGTCTCGATTGGTTTGGCGATGCTGCCGAGCTTATCGAGGTAGATATCACACTCCCAGCATACCTCAATCTGCACTCGCTCGATGGTGTAAACTACGAGTATGTCGAGAGTGGTCATCTGCTCAAGGCTACACTTGCCGATTTGGAGGAGGGACTTGAAATTGGCCTCACCTCTATCGAGTTTGAGGGCGACGGTCTGCGTCCCGAGAATGGCGTGGTGCATATGAACTTTGCTCCCGACATCGAGGTGCATTTCGCCAAGGATGCCGAGATTATGGTATCGGCGCTTATGCCAGAGGATAACAACGATATTGTCATCAGCACAGGCCTTAATGCCGTAGAACTCGATGTTAAGTCGGTAAGCGGACGTATCGCCTACGGCTACGAGCATAGCGAGGTTATCTACCTCGGCGATCTGTCATCGGGTATGAATCTTGAGATCGAGGGTGTGGGCCTATCGCCTGTCATCTGCATCAATCTGCGCAATCCTCTCTCGCTCGATGCATTCATCAGCGCGAAGCTCACGCCTATGAGTGGCGGTGTGGCTCATCCCGAGAATGCCGTATCGTTCGAGAATATTGCAATCAAGCCTGCGCAGTATGTCAATGGCAATATCATTCCTGGCGAGATGCATCTCGTTCTTGCAGACGAGAGTCATCGTGAGGAGTATAGCAGTGAGGAGTACATCTTTGTGGCTTGCTCTGTTGGTAAGCTACTCAGCGGCTCGCTGCCCGAGGCCTTCGAGATGTCGCTCAGCGTCAATACCAATGACGAGTGTGTTAGCACGTTGTACGTTGAGGATGAGTTTACGCTCAGCTACGACTACTCGGTGAATGTGCCTTTGTCATTCAACAAGGAGTTGGCTATCGGCTATTCTGGCACTGTGGGTGGCTTGCGCGAGATATTCTCGCAGCTTGCTATCGATGGAGTGAGAGTTAGAGATATTGCGCTTCTTATCAACTTCAAGAACAGCGCACCGCTCGACTTTGCGCTTGATGCCGAGCTTTTGGATGTCGATGGCGTACCTACGCCTATCAATGTGAATTTCCCCGAGGGCAGCAACGTGATTGCTGGCTCGGAGGATGGTGTGTCGGCGGCAGAGTCGAATATGCGCCTCGAGCTTAGGGTGCCAAATGGCAATCTCGCTGGTATCGATCAGATTGAGTCTATACGTTTCGATTTCGAGGCGCGTGGAGCGAGCCACGAACGTGTGGCGCTCAAGGAGTCACAGGGCCTCAGTGCGCGTTTGCAGCTCGAGCTTAATGGTGGTGTCACTATTGATCTCAACCCCGAAAAATAGACCTAACCAACTACCTATCTAACACTTGAATATTATGAAACGTAACATAGTATCACTACTTCTTGCTCTTATTGCGCTCTTGACCGCAAGCGGAGCTATGGCGCAGACGCTCAACTCATCATACTTTATGCAGGGCACATATCTGCGTACGGATATGAACCCAGCGTTGACACCCGAGCGCGCCTATGTTGTCATCCCTGCATTGAGCGGTGTCTCTGCCGAGCTTAATACCAACTTCTTCTCTGTAGACAACTTCTTCTATAAGAAAGATGGTCAGGTAGTATCGGCCTTGCATAGTTCGGTATCTTCCGAGGAGTTTCTTGGCCGATTGCCCAAATACGAGAAGGCATCGATGGGTGTAAATGTCGCACTCTTTGGCGCTGGTTTCTACAAGCACGATATGTTCTGGAACTTCGGAGCAAACGTTCGTGTGCAGGGCGATATGGCTCTCTCGAAAGATATATTTACAGTGCTTAAGACCCTGGGTAACGGCAACTATAACCTCAGCGAGTCGGCATTGGGTGTCAATGCCTATACTGAATTCTATGTCGGCACCACCTATCAGATTCTCGACTGGCTCAAGGCAGGTGCGCGCCTAAAGATACTTATGGGTATCGCCAACGTCTCGGCTGATTTCGACCAGATATCTGCGAATGTTCAGCCCGATCAGGTGGCAGCTAATGTCAATGGTACGGTATATCTCAACGCACCAGTCGTATCACTCGGCAAGTTGCGTCCTGGCGATGTCTTCAATTTGGATATGATTGGCACCGGTGGCTTCGCGATGGGTAGTGGAGGTATGGCCATCGACCTTGGTGCCGAGATGGAGTTTCTCGACAAGACATTGCGTGTTTCGGCGGCTGTTACCGACCTTGGCTTCATCAGATGGTCACGCAAGACTGCGGCTGTTGCCGACCTCAATACGCAGTTCCACTTCAACGGTGTCAACTTCTCGACAGGCGAGGCGGACTATGGTCTCGACTCAAAGATGGTTGTTTCCGAGGCTGCAACACGTGGCTACACCACGATGCTCAACTGCACGCTTAATGTTGGTGCGGAGTATAACATCCTCGATGACCGTATTGGCTTTGGTCTGCTCTCGCATACCGAGTTTGGCCAGACTAAACCATATACCGAGCTTACGCTATCTGCCAATTTCCGACCATTGAACTGGCTCTCGGCAACTCTTAGCCACACCTTCCTCTCTGGCACAAAGATTGGCGTCTTCGGTTTTGCTCTCAATGTTCACTGCACAGGTTTCAACTTCTATCTTGGTACTGACTATATCGATACTCGCTACGTTAAGTATAAGAGTATGAGCGTTCCACGTGCTACAACATCGTTGAATGCATATTTTGGTATTGGCTTCAACATTTAATCTCTTGCGATAAGGGCCGATTGCGGCCTCTGACAAAAAGGCGACAATGGGACGTACGTTCAAGTACTACCAATTGTCGCCGTTTTTGCCCTGTGTGGCACTTTGTCTCCTTCTGACAAGAAATTGGGAATTTTCCGAGATAAGCAGTCATCTGCGACACTTCAGTCAACGCCACCAATGGGACGTACCACAAGTACTACCCATCGGTGGCTTTTTCGTGTCAGTGCCACAGCTAACTACTTCTATCGAAAAATTGGGGTGTGCAGGTGGGTAGGTGGTGATTTAGGGAAATTAGGGAGATTAAGGAAATTAATGAATATAGGGGTGTTAAGGAGCAGAGTGCGTTCTAATGGCGCGCAAGCTCTCCCTAAATTCACTAATTTCCTTAAATTCCTTATGCTCTATCCAAAGGCGCGCAAGCCCACCTTAAATTCCCGATCCAGTCTATCCACCCTAAATTCCTTAACCGCCCTACAAAAAAAACGCCACCCATTTTGGTGGCGTTATATGTTGTATGTCGTTTGGGCTATGCTTGCTTTGCCATCCACACGCGGATGTTCTCGGCAACACAGCCCAAGAGGCGGTCGATAGCCTCGGCTGCGGCCCAGGCGTTGTGGGGTGATGCCAGGAGGCGATACTTATCCTTAATGTCGTAGAGTGGCGAACTTGCCAAAGGCTCGGTAGAGAAGACGTCGAGCGCAGCCGCGGCGATTGTGCCATTGTTGAGTGCCTCGGCGAGCGCTGCCTCATCGATAATGCCACCACGTGCCACGTTGATAATAAATGCCGATGGCTTCATCATTGCGAGCTGCTCCGCGCCAATAAGGTCGCGTGTGCGGTCGTTGAGAGGTGAGTGAACCGAGACGATATCGCTCTCGCGCAAAAGCTTCTCGAGCTCAACAGCAGGGTACTCCTCCTCGCGCTTTGCGCCCGATGTCGAGAAGTACGACACCTCGCAGCCGAAAGCCGAGGCGAGGCGTGCTACCTCGCGGCCGATATTACCAAGGCCTACGATACCCCATTTCTTACCGCGAATCTCCGATGTCATACGGTCGAAGCAGAATGGGCGGTCGGCAGCTGCATAGCGGCCATCGTGGAAATACTCATCAAAATATACAATGTTGCGTGCGAGCGCGAGCGCAGATGCCAATGTCGTCTCGGCAACCGATGTTGTCGAGTAACCAACAGCGTTGCGCACCTCGATGCCGAGCTCGGCTGCGGCGTTGAGGTCGACGTTGTTCATACCCGTGGCTGCGATGCATATGAGCTTGAGGCGTGGAAGCTGACGCATAGCCTCGCCATCGATTACGATCTTGTTGGTAATGGCGATATCGGCATCCTTCAATCGCTCGATGACCTCCTCCTTGCGAGTATACTCATAGGCTACATATTCGCCCTGTGAGGCGATCGCCGAGATGTCACGGCCAGCGATGCTATACTCATCCAAAAAAACGATTTTCTTCATATCTACTCTTTGTTTTAATAGTTTTATTTACTTGGTTATCTCTCCTCGTTGCCACCCATCTCGCCGATAAGGTCGCGTATTACGACCGAGGCGCATCCTATGCCGAAGAGTGCAGGAATGTACGATATGGTGCCAACGTTCGATTTTTTGTTCTGTTCTTCGCATAAAATCATTGCACCCTCGCGTATGGGCTCTGGGGAGAATACGGCGCGGAAGCCGCGCTTGATGCCTATCTTATGCAAACGCTTGCGCAGCATATGTGCTAAAGGACAGTGATGTGTTTCAGATATATCCTTAATCTCCATTAGTGTCGGATCGGTCTTCGCACCAGCGCCCATCGAGCTAACCAACGGAATGCCTCTGTCGAGTGCTCCCTTGATAAGTGCGAGCTTTGGAGAGAGGGTGTCGATGGCATCTACCACATAGTCGAACTTCGCGCTGTCGAGCAGTGCATCGGTCTCGTCGTCTTTGATAAAGCGGTTGACGGTGTGTAGCTTCAATTCGGGGTTGATATCGAGCAGACGAGCTGCGAGAATCTCGCACTTCTGCTTGCCTACGGTCGAGTGCAGGGCAACGAGCTGACGGTTGATATTGCTCAGGCCTACAACGTCGGCATCGGCTATCGTGAGCTCTCCAATGCCGGCGCGTACAACCATCTCCGCAGCGTAGGCACCCACACCGCCTACACCGACAACGAGTACGTGGGCGTTGCGTAGTGTGTTGAGTTTATCGCTGCCAAGCAGCAGTTCGGTGCGTTCTAACCAATTATCCATTTGAGGCAAAAAGTTTTTCGTAGTTACTAATTATCTGCGCCTTAAGCTCCTCGATGCTTGTCGAGCGAAGCGCGGCAACCTCGGCATATATCTGCTCGATTGTAGGATTGCTGCTGTCGTCGGTCTCGCAAAAGAGCCTCTCGGTCGGTAGCGATGCTATGACGCGTCGTGTCTTCGGTGAGCGCAGTGAACGGTGGCCAAAAGAGAGGTAATAGCCCCTCTCGATGCATCGTGCCGCCTGCTGTTCCGAACCCGTAAATCCGTGAAATACTACACCTTGCAGTCGATAGCGCTTGAGCGTCAGCATCACATCCTCGAAGCTGCGCACTACGTGTAGCACAACGGGCTTTCCCAATCTTTCGGCAGCATTGAGATGCGCCTCGAAGAGTCGTTGTTGTGCCTCGTAGCTGACCTCTCGGGTGTAGTCGAGACCCGTCTCGCCGACTATGTCGCACTCCTCGAAGTGGGGTAGTGTGCAGCCCTTTTCAGCATCCCAGGGGTGTACTCCCGACATCCTCGGTGAGAGCACATCAGCACGCGGTGAGTGGGTGTGTATGTCGACGTAGTCGTAGCTCATAGATCGCAGTTCGACTACAAAAGTACGAAATTATCGGGCAAAACACAAATATCGCGGCTGAAAGATTGGACGTTTCAAAAAAAAATCGTAACTTCGTGCGCATTTTTAATGGTCATAAAGTATGACTTGTTAATGCCAAGAACACAATTCATAACAAAATAACTAAATTAATTTAACAAACAGTTTTATGTCGAAAAACATTAAATTACGTAAAGGTCTCGACATCAAGCTGGCTGGTGTAGCAGAGAAGGTCGTGGAGAATGCTCCAATGGCTGCCTCTTATGCAGTTAGTCCGCTCGATTATGAGAACGTTACTCCCAAGCTGTTGGTTAAGGTTGGTGACAAGGTAGAGGCAGGTAGCGCTCTGTTCTTTGACAAGAACAACCCACGCATCCTCTTCACTTCTCCAGTTAGCGGTGTGGTTTCGGCCATCAACCGTGGTGAGAAGCGTAAGCTGCTCAACGTCGCTGTAGAGCCTGACCAGGAGCAGGTGTACAAGGCGCTGCCAAAGGTAGATGTTGCCAAGGCACAGCGTGAGGAGATTGTTGAGATGTTGCTTGAGTCGGGTCTTTGGACTCGCATCGTTGAGCGTCCTTATGGCGTTATCGCCAACCCAGAGGCAAAGCCAAAGGCTATCTTCGTGTCGGCGTTCGACTCTGCGCCATTGGCTCCAGACTACAACTTCATCCTCAAGGGGGAGAAGGCAGCAGTTGAGGCAGGTTTGGCACTTCTCGCTCGCTTGACCGATGGTAAGCTTCACCTCTCGGCTCGCAAGGGCGACGAGGGCTTTATGGCCGAGATCAAGGGTGTTGAGTATCACATATTTGAGGGTAAGCACCCAGTAGGTAATGTTGGTATCCAGATTCACCACATCGACCGTATCGCAAAGGGTGACGTTGTATGGACTGTAAACATCCAAGATGTTGCAATTATCGGTCGTTCGGTTCTCGCTGGCAAGCTCGATATGTCGAAGACAGTAGCAGTTGCTGGTAGCGAGGCGCAGAAGCCTATGTACAAGCGCATCATCTCGGGTGCTGCTATCGAGTCAATCGTTGGCAAGCAGCCAGCAAGTGTTCGCGTTATCTCTGGTGACGTGCTCACAGGTGTCAAGACCGAGGCTGACGGTTACATCGCAGCTGGTGCACACGTTGTAACTCTCATCCCTGAGGGTGACAAGTACGAGTTGCTCGGCTGGGCTATGCCTCGTTTCCACCGTTTCTCTGTATCGCGTGCATACTTCTCTTGGCTCTGCCCAAAGAAGGAGTACAAGCTCGACACTAACCTCAACGGTGGTGAGCGTCCATTCGTGGTAACAGGTCTCTACGAGAACTACTTGCCTATGGATGTATATGTTTCGTATCTGCTCAAGGCTATCCTTGTTGGCGACTTGGACAAGATGGAGAATCTTGGTCTCTATGAGGTATTGCCAGAGGATTTGGCTCTTTGCGAGTTTGTTGATCCTTCGAAGATCGAGATGCAGCAGATCGTACGCAATGGTATTAACTTAATGATTAAGGAGAGCTAAACTATGGACTTGCGTAAACTTGTAGATAAGATTAAGCCCACCTTCTCTGAGGGAGGTAAGCTCGGTTTCTTGCACTCAACATTCGAGGGCTTCGAGACATTCCTTTTTGTTCCTAACACAGTTACTCCTCGCAAGGGTGCACACGTTCGTGACTGTAACGATATCAAGCGTGTGATGATCGTTGTTGTGTTGGCACTTATTCCTGCAA
>JAGBXR010000030.1 GCA_017629145.1 Alistipes sp.
ATTTTTCGAGATAAGCAGTCATCTGCGACACTTCAGTCAACGCCACCAATGGGACGTACATCAAGTACTACCCATCGGTGGCTTTTTCGTGTCAGTGCCGCATCTAACTACTTCTATCGAAAAATTAGGGTGTGCAGGTGGTGTTTTAAAGAAATTAGGGAGATTAAGGAATTTAAGGAGTTTAAGGAAATTAGGGAGATTAAGAAGATTAAGGGGCACGAGTGCGTTCTAAAGGCGCGCAAGCCCTCACTAAATTCACTAATTTCCCTAAATTCCTTATGCTCTATCCAATGGCGCGCAACCCCCAAAGCCACTCAATTTGCTGCAAATCATTCAAAATCACTAAAAACCACCTAAAAACACCCCTCCCGTTCATCGCTCAAATCATTCAGTTCATCCCCCAAAAACAACCGTTAATAAAACTTTTGAAATAATTATTGAAATTTTTTAATATAAAAGTTGCGCGATTCAAACTTTCGCCGTATCTTTGCAGTGAAGTTTTAAGGTTCATTTAGGTTAGTAGTTTTAGGTTGGAGAGGCAATCGGAGGGTTGTAGCAAAAGATGGCAATCGCAAAAATGCGATGCCGTGTTTTGTTACTAAGACAGCGAGCAGGATAGCTGCCGCGTCGAATACCTTTCGAATGTCTCAATTTTTTTATCCCTATTCCAGCTCTTATTCTCGGCTCTCTATCCTTCGATACATCACTCGAAATATCTTTTAATCAGTCTGTTGCTCTGTTAGATTTAGCTCAATAGGCTATCTTGTGCTACGAAAAAATGGCGAAAGAGTAGACTATTCTAACAAAAAATTGTTAACTTTGCAAAATAGTGGCCCTAATTTAGGGCTGCATAAGGCTTGCAAAGATGAAGCACGGATACACTATAGGTTTTGATGCGCACTATGCCAACACCAACAACACCGATCTGGGTAACTACTCACGATCGATTATTGATGCGTTGGCTGCCGCCTCGCCACGCCACTGCTACGTACGTATGTATGTGCGTAAGCGACACCCCAATGCTGCCTACGATGCGCTTGACCATCGCGCAAATATCGAGTCGATGGAGCCCGACGGTGCATTCTGGCGCAAATTCACCTGGCTATGGCGCAACTTCCGTCTGGCAAAGGATGCCGAGAGGGGCGATGTGGCTCTGTTCCACGGCCTCGCTGGCGAGTTGCCATTAGGCCTCGCACGTCATAACATACGCAGCGTCGTAACACTTCACGACTTCGAATTCATACATCTCGCATCCTTCTACAATCCACTGCAGCGAGCATTATTCAGGTTACACAAAGCCTATATGCTGCACCTTGCAGACCGTATAGTGGCGGTCAGCGACTGCGTCAAGCGCGACGCGGTGAAGTATCTCCACATCGACCCCGAGAAAATCGACGTCATATATCGCAGCTGCGACAAGGTGTTTCACACTCCGTTAAGCAACGAGCAACTCGCCGTTGTGCGTGAGCGCTATGCACTGCCCGAGCGCTATATGCTCACTGTGGGTACGCAGAGCGAGCGCAAGAACATCAGCCTTATCGTCGAGGCGATGGCCGAGGTGCAGGACAAGGAGCTGCAGTTAGTCATCGTGGGCCGCTGTACGGGTAACACCGAGCAGATACGCCATCGTATCAAGTCGTTGGGCCTGGAGGATAGGGTGATGTTCCTCTATGGAGTACCAAGTGACGATCTGCCAGCGATATATGCCGGTGCAGAGATGTTTCTCAATGTCTCGATATACGAGGGTTTTGCGCAGAGTATCATCGAGGCGATAACAATGGGTGTGCCCGTAATTGCATCGAGTGGTTCGAGTCACGAGGAGGCTGGAGGCGAGGGCTCGATATACGTATCGCCCAACGACCGCGTAGAGCTCAAGGAGGCTATCGAACGTCTTGCTGCGAGTAGCGAGTTAAGAGCAGAAATGGCGCAAAAGGGCAGAGACTATTCTTCGCATTTTCGCAGTGAGGTGATTGCGTATAACCTCATAAATTGCTATCGACGCATCGGTATAGACCTCAATGAGTAGCTCAATATTCGTTGAAAAAGATAAATGATTGGTGGAAAAACGGAAAAATTTCGTAAAAATATAATTGCTTGATTATTAAATATTTATAATTTTTGTTATTAAAAATCGTAAAAAACATATAGATAATTAGGCAAAATTGAGTATATTTGAACGCTTCGGTCTGTCCAGGTTATAGTACATTTTTACCAATTTTGGTACAGTCGTCGGTAAAAGGAAACACATATATTTATATAGTAGATATGAAGAAAGTAACGAAAATCGTGGTTATGGCAAAACAGGTGCCCGACACTCGTAATGTGGGCAAGGATGCTATGACTCCGGAGGGTACGGTAAACCGTGCCGCACTTGCAGCAATCTTCAACCCAGAAGATTTGAATGCCTTGGAGATGGCCCTTCAGATGAAGGATCGTATCGAGGGTGCTCAAGTATATGTTTTGACAATGGGTCCACAGCGTGCTGCCGACGTTATACGTGAGGCTATGTGGCGTGGTGCCGATGGCGGTTACCTGCTCTCGGGCAAGGAGTTTGCTGGCTCGGATACACTCGCAACATCGTATGCTCTATCGTGCGCACTTCGCAAGATTGAGCCAGATATTATCGTAGCTGGCCGTCAGGCTATCGACGGCGATACTGCACAGGTAGGTCCACAGGTTGCCCAGAAGCTCGACTTGCCACAGGTGACATATGCCGAGGAACTTGTCGATATTAACGATACCGAGATTACTATCAAGCGCCGCCTGGAGCGTGGTTCAGAGGTTGTAGTATCTCCACTTCCAGCCGTTATCACGGTGAATGCTTCGGCAAAGGAGTGCCGTCCTCGCAACGCGAAGCGTGTAATGAAATATAAGTATGCTCTTGCAACATCGGAGATTGCGCTTGCTACAGAGGAGCGCAAGGCGTTCATCGAGGAGCGTCCCTACTTGCACATCATCGAGTTTGCTGCTGCCGACGTTAATCCCGATCCCGAGCAGCTCGGTCTCTCGGGTTCGCCTACGAAGGTGAAGAAGATTGAGAACGTAGTGTTCCAGGCCAAGGAGGCAAAGGCGCTTACGGCAGATGACAAGGATATCGAGTCTTTGATGCAGGAACTTATCGCGAGCCACACGCTCGGCTAAACCAAGAAGAGTATGAATAACGTATTTGTATATATCGAGATTGAGGAGCAGCAGATTGCTGACGTCTCACTGGAACTTCTCACCAAGGGCCGCGAGTTGGCCAACACGTTGGGTGTTAAGCTTGAGGCTGTTGTTGCTGGTAAGAGCGTCAAGGGCCTTGCAAAGGAGCTTGCCAAGTTTGGTGCCGACACCGTATGGGTTGCCGAGGATGAGATTTTTGCTCCTTTCCGCACATTGCCCCACACAGCAGTTATGGTGGGTCTTATCGAGCAGGAGAAGCCACAGATTGTTCTCTTTGGTGCAACACCTGTAGGTCGCGACTTCGCGCCACGTGTATCATCGGCTCTCCACAGTGGTCTTACGGCTGACTGTACCGAGTTGGTTATCGGCGAGCATAAGGATGCAAAGACAGGCAAGGAGTACGACTCGCTGCTCTATCAGATTCGTCCAGCCTTCGGTGGTAACATCATCGCCACCATCGTGAACCCAGAGTGCCGTCCACAGATGGCTACCGTACGTGAGGGTGTGATGCGTAAGGAGGAGCTTGCAACGTCTGCTGCTGGCGAGGTGCGCGAGATCGAGTGGCAGAAGATGGTCAAGGATACCGACCTTGCGGTGCGTATTGTTGAGCGTCACATCGAGGAGCGCAAGATCAACATCAAGGGTGCTTCGATTATCGTTGCTGGTGGCTACGGCGTAGGCTCGAAGGAGGGCTTTAAGCTCGTTCACGAGTTGGCAGATGTTCTCGGTGGCGAGGTAGGTGCTTCGCGTGCTGCTGTCGATGCAGGTTTTACCGAGCACGAGCGTCAGATTGGCCAGACAGGTGTTACGGTGCGTCCAAAGCTCTATATCGCTTGCGGTATCTCGGGACAGATTCAGCATACGGCAGGTATGGATGGCTCGGCGATGATTGTATCTATCAACACCGACCCCGAGGCTCCAATCAACAAGATTGCCGACTATGCTATCACCGGTAGCGTTGAGGAGGTTATCCCTAAAATGATTAAGTATTACAAGCAAAATTCGAAGTAGGAGCTATGGCAAACTTTTTTCTAGATAACAAAGATTTACAGTACCACCTCTCTCATCCTTTGATGCAGAGAATTATCGAGCTCAAGGAGCGTAACTTTGCCGATGCTTCGCTCTACGACTATGCTCCTCAAAATGTTGAGGATGCTCTCGACTCTTACCGCCGCGTATTGGAGATTGTCGGTGAGGTTTCGGGCGAGGTTATCGCCGCAAATGCCGAGAGCGTAGACCACGAGGGTCCTCGCGTAGTTAACGACCACGTGGAGTATGCCTCTGGTACTGTTCGCAATATCGAGGCGTTGATCGAGGCTGGCCTCAGCGGTATGACTCTTCCTCGTCGTTTCGATGGTTTGAATATGCCTGTTACCTGCTTTGCTATGGCTAACGAGATGGTGTCGCGTGGCGATACAGGTTTCGAGAATATCTGGGGCTTGCAGGACTGCGCCGAGACTATCAACGAGTTCGCAACCGAGGAGATCAAGGCGAAGTACTTGCCTCGCGTATCGGCTGGTGAGACCTGCGCTATGGACCTCACCGAGCCAGATGCTGGTTCGGACCTTGGTGCTGTGATGCTCAAGGCTACGTGGGACGAGGAGGCTGGTGTATGGCGTCTCAACGGCTGTAAGCGCTTCATTACCAATGGCGATGGCGACATCTCGTTGGTGTTGGCACGTACAGAGGAGGGTACCAAGGATGCGCGTGGTTTGTCTATGCTCATCTACGACAAGCGCGATGGTGGTGTTAAGGTGCGCCGTATCGAAAACAAACTCGGTATCAAGGGTTCACCAACCTGTGAGCTTGTCTTCAATAACGCACCCGCAGTGCTTGTAGGTGACCGTAAGATGGGTCTTATCAAGTACGTTATGTCGTTGATGAATGCAGCACGTCTTGGTATCGCAGCACAGTCGACAGGTCTTTGCGAGGCTGCCTACCGCGAGGCATTGAAGTATGCCGCGGAGCGTGAGCAGTTTGGTAAGTCTATCGATAAGTTTGTGGCTGTTTCCGAGATGCTTAAGAATATGGAGGCCAAGACGTTGGCATCGCGTGCAATGTTGTATGAGACAGCTCGCTTCGTAGATATCTACAAGCAGTTGGCACACATCCAGCAGGAGCGTGGCCTTACAGCAGAGGAGCGCCAGGAGATGAAGTTCTACAATCGCTTGGCTGATGGTTTCACACCTTTGGCAAAGATGTTCTCTTCGGAGTTTGCTAACGAGGTTGCCTACGACTCTATCCAGGTACACGGTGGTTCGGGTTATATGAAGGACTATGCTTGCGAGCGTCTGTTCCGCGATGCACGTATCCTCAATATCTACGAGGGTACAACACAGCTTCAGGTTGTTGCTGCCATCAACCACGTGACCAAGGGCACATACCTCGAGCAGATAGCACGCTACGAGGAACTCGTATGCAACGATGCAACACGTGCCTTGGGCGAGAAGCTCGTGGCTTTGCGTGAGCTCTTCGTGAAGGCTATCGAACGTGTTGAGGCGTTGGATAAGGAGTGTGCAGGTTACAAGGATTTGCATTCACGCCGCCTTGTGGAGATTGCTGGTTACATCATTCTTTCACACATCTTGTTGCGTCAGGCAAACGAGGTTGAGGAGTATGTAGCTCCTGCAAAGAGATTCGTGAAGTACGCATCGAAGAAGGTTATGGAGGCTTACACTGCAATTCTTGAGTCGGAGGTATCTGATGTAGAGCTCTACAAAGCATAATTTCTTGTAATAAGGCAGCATCAGCTGCATCTCAATCGTTGCCCCAAATAGGACGTACATTAAGTACTACCTATCTGGGGCAACTTCTTTATCGCTGCAGCATCTGCAGCCTTCTGACAAGAAATAAGGGTGTGCGAGTAAGTAAGGTTGTTATTGCGTTGTCGCTTGATGCTTAGAGCGCACCTACAGGGCAAGACGGTGTCCAAAGGCGCGCAAGCTATTCCCGCAAGGCGAAGCGTCCCCACGCTCCATCTTTTCATTAAGCCCTACGGGTGCGTACCTACAATATATCTCCTCTACTCGTGGTGATATGGCTCGTTCTTAAGTATGGTGAACGCGCGGTAGAGCTGCTCCGTAAATATAGCGCGTACTATCTGATGCGAGAAGGTCATACGCGAGAGCGAGAGCATCGAGTTGGCTCTCTGGTAGACAGCCTCCGAGAAGCCATAGGGGCCACCGATAACAAACAACAGACGCTTCGTACCTGCCGACATTCGGCGCTGGACAAGGTCGGCAAACTCTATAGAACGCAGCTCCTGGCCGCGCTCATCGAGCAGTACCACGTGGTCGCTGTCGTTCATCAGACGCAATATAGCCTCGCCCTCCAAACGCTTCTGTTCGGCCTCCGAGAGCTTCTTTGTGTTGCGCACATCGGCAAGCGTCGTAATGGCGAAACGCACATAGTGGTTTAGCCGTTTGCTGTACATCGAGATAAGTGCCTCGACCTCCTTCATATCGGTCTTGCCGACAACGATAAGTTCGATATTCATACCCTCTAACTATAAATCACTGTTCCACTCGCCATCAGCTCCGGCATATATTATCGCACGGCTATCGCCCTTGGCCTTGAGCAGTTCGTAGGCCTTGTACATATTGTATCCATTGCCCGAGCCCTCGTTGCCCAGTGCAAAGGCGATGATACACACGTGGTTATGCGCGCGATGGTACATAGCCTCGACACGCTGCAAATACTCATCCACCAGCTCTGGAGCATTTGCTGGTGTGCCACCTATGTTGCGGTCATCACCCGTTGAAGTCGACGAGATAGCTGCGCAGTCGATAACGTAGATACCCACGTGGTCGCAGATGTCGTAGAACCATTTTGGTTGTGGGTAGTTCGGGCATAGAGTGTTGATACCTGACTTCTTCAGCGCACGTATCTCCTGCTCGGTAGTTGCGCGATCTGCCGCAGCGTTGTATGCTTTCTTGTTGAGTTTCAGCGGCTTGCCAAAGAGGGTAATCTCTCCGCAGTCGTTGTATCCATATTCGGCAAAGCCCACGCTCAACGGAATATACTCCCAGAGCATACCGCTGCGCTTTACGTAGAGCATAACATCGTAAAGCTTGGGATTCTCGGCCGACCAGCGGTTAGGGTTCGAGTGATAGATATAGGGTCGGAAGCGGAGCGTGTCGCGCGAGTGGCCCGTAAGGGCGAGGTCGTTGACGCTGTACTCCATAAGTTTTCCATCGGGAGCATAGATGTCGTATCCCACATTGATAGTCTCGTCGGTCGAGAATGAGTTGTCGGCGATGATGTCGAGATGCAGCTGTGCGAAGCGGCCGAGCGAGTCGGGAAGCATACGCACGCTGTAGTCATAAATCGCGAGGCGGCGCTGTGCAAAGATGTAGCAGTTGGTGAATTTCGTGCGCTCGGCCTGCGTAAGAGCCTCGTCCATACGCGACATATATGGCTCGTCAACGGTGACGATAGCCACCGTATTCTCGCCCTGCTCGAGGTATGGCGATATGAAGAGGTCGGTGGGTGTTAGGCGGTCTACGGCGTGTGTTATCTGCTTGCCGTTGATAAATATGGTGTAATCCTCGCCGATATTCTCGGTGTGCATATATGCGTTGTAGTCGTTCCACGCCGCAGGCACCTCGAAAACCTGCTCATACACGTTGCGCACCGTACCCTCGTCGCTACTGTACTGGAGCGTGGGGTTGAGTGCGATATGCTTGTCGATGCCTGTGCGGATGTCACGAAGAGCGTCCTCGCGCTTGTCGTAGCAGATAAATTCCGAACGTGTGATGCGAGCCTGTGCCGAGGCCTTGGAGCATAGCAACGAGGCTGCGAAGAGCAATAATAGCCCTATAATCCTATATCTTTGCATAGTTTTGGTCTCAATATTATGGACAAAGGTACAAAAAAGTGGAGCAAGTGCAATCGTTTGTAAAAAAAATAGTAACTTTGCGTGATTATATCTCCACTTTCGACTAAAGGAACAAAAGAATAATATAATATACAGAGTTATGAAGTTAGTTAGAATCGCCGAGATGCTCCGTATGGAGGGCGACGGCAGAGATGTCACAGTAAAGGGCTGGGTACGTACAAAGCGTGGCAATAAGAATGTTGCATTCATTGCGCTCAACGACGGCTCGTGCGTGGCAAATATTCAGATTGTTGTTGATCTCCAGCAGATCGACGAGTCAGTGCTTAAGAGCGTAACAACAGGTGCTTGCTTGCGTGTTGACGGTAAGCTCGTGCAGTCACTCGGCGCAGGTCAGGGTGTCGAGGTTCAGGCCTCAAGCATCGAGGTATACGGCACAGCCGATCCCGAGACCTACCCACTCCAGAAGAAGGGTCACTCGTTGGAGTTCTTGCGCGACATCGCCTACTTGCGTCCACGTACCAATACCTTTGGTGCTGTGTTGCGTATCCGCCACGCTATGGCATACGCTATCCACAAGTACTTCAACGATAAGGGTTTCTACTACCTCCACACTCCACTCATCACAGCTTCGGACTGCGAGGGTGCAGGTGCTATGTTCAACGTCACAACCCTTGATATCCAGAATCCTCCACGCACAGAGGAGGGCGCTGTAGACTACTCACAGGACTTCTTCGGTAAGCCTTGCAGTCTTACAGTATCTGGTCAGCTTGAGGGTGAGCTTGGTGCATTGGCTTTGGGTCAGATCTACACATTTGGTCCTACTTTCCGCGCCGAGAACTCTAATACTCCTCGCCACTTGGCCGAGTTCTGGATGATCGAGCCAGAGATGGCATTCTATGAGCTCCAGGACGATATGGACTTGGCGGAGGACTTCCTTAAGTACCTCATTCGCTATGCATTGGAGAACTGCCGCGAGGATCTCGAGTTTATGAACAAGATGTGGGACAACGGCCTCTTGGAGCGTCTGCAGTTTGTCCTCGACAACGACTTCGTACGTTTGAACTACACCGAAGGTATCGAGATTTTGAAGGCTTCGGGCAAGAAGTTCGAGTTCCCTTGCGAGTGGGGCTGCGACCTTCAGTCGGAGCACGAGCGCTACCTCGTTGAGGAGCACTTCAAGCGTCCGGTTATCCTTATCAACTATCCAAAGGAGATCAAGGCATTCTATATGAAGCTCAACGACGACGGCAAGACCGTACGTGCTATGGACGTTCTCTTCCCACAAATTGGCGAAATTATTGGTGGTTCGGAGCGCGAGGCAGACTTTGGCAAGCTTTGTGCAAGAGTTGATGAGTTAGGTATGAGCCGCCGCGAGCTATGGTGGTACCTCGACACACGTCGTTGGGGTTCGGCACCACACGCTGGCTTCGGTCTCGGCTTCGAGCGTCTGCTCCTCTTCGTTACGGGTATGGGTAACATCCGCGATGTGATTCCTTTCCCACGTACGCCAAAGAACGCTGAGTTCTAGGATACGGAGACAGCCCCTCGCCACACGAACGGCCGGCCTAAGGCCGACTGTTCGTTTTTTTTAATGATTTAGACTATGGCAAACCGACTCCAACAGACAATTACGCTGCAGGCCAAAATCTCGCCGCAACAGATACAGATGATCAAGCTTCTTGAACTGCCCACGATGCAGCTCGAAGAGCGCATCAAGCGTGAGATAGAGGATAATATAGTTCTAGAGGAGGATGTCGACTCCAAGAGTGACGGTGCGGACGAGGGTGTCGAGCGCCCAGAGAAGATATCTGTTGATGAGTATATAGGCAAGGAGGATGATACCCCCTCGTACAAGGCACGCGTCAACAACTTCTCAAAGGACGATAAGCAGCGCCCTGTATACATCACCGAGGGACGTTCGCTTGGCGAGTCGCTCGTCGAGCAGCTGCGCTTCCGTCAGCTTGGCAGCGAGGAGATGGTCGTTGCGGCATTTATTGTCGGCAGCATCGACGACGATGGCTATCTGCGCCGCGACCTTGTGTCGCTATCCGACGATTTGGCATTCACGCGTGGTATGGATGTTAGTGTCGAGGAGATAGAGCGTATCCTCGCGCTTGTTCAGGAACTCGAGCCAGCAGGCATCGGAGCGCGCACCTTGCAGGAGTGCTTGCAGCTGCAACTCGCACGCCAGAGACTCGATACACCCACGAAGCGCCTCGCATCGAAGATCATAAATTCGCACTTCGAGGCCTTCGCCAAGAAGCACTATGAGCGTCTCATACAGCGTCTCTCGGTTTCGGAGGCGGAGTTCCGCGAGGCTATAGAGCACATCCGCAGCCTCTCGCCCAAGCCTGGCAACCTCTATACCGATAGCGGTATCGATGCCGCGCCATATATCGTTCCCGACTTTTTGCTCGACAATAGCGATGGCACTATGCGCCTTATGCTCAACTCGGCAGGTATCCCCGAGGTGCGTATCTCGCGTCGCTACCGCGAAATGATGCGCGATATGGTTGCTCCCGACGGTACGGTGAAGGCTGAGGATAAGGAGGCGTTGCAATTCGTTAAGAGTAAGATAGATTCGGCAAAGTGGTTTATATCTGCCATTAAGCAGCGTCAGGATACACTGATGCGCACGATGCAAACTATCTTGGATTTACAGCACGACTACTTCATCGATGGAGATATGAGCAAACTTCGCCCGATGATCCTCAAAGATGTTGCCGACCGTACAGGCTTGGATGTCTCGACAATATCTCGAGTGGTAAATAGCAAGTATATCCAGACCTCGTTTGGTATCATTCTGCTTAAATCGCTCTTCTCTGAGGGTATGCAGACATCATCGGGTGAGGAGGTGTCGAGTTACGAGATCAAGAAGATTTTACAAGACTGCATAGATAATGAGGATAAGCGTCATCCTCTCACCGATGAGAATCTTATGGACATCCTCAACGACAAGGGCTACCGCATTGCGCGACGTACCGTGGCCAAGTATCGTGAGATGTTGGATATACCTGTAGCGCGTATGCGTAAACAGATATAGAGGTTATAGAATAAGGCTATTTTGTCGTTATATACGAAGAGCGAGTTCGGAGCATACTAGTCCTATGCGAGGAGCTCGCTCTTAGTTTATGCCTAAAATATCGCTAATTTCTTCTCCTCAAATCTATAAACATCTCTAAATTCAGAGTTCAAAGGTTGGGATTCCCAAATTTTTTGTATCTTTACCTCGATAAAAGAAAAAGTAAACCTATGAAACGAAAAATATTTACACTCTGCGTTGCGCTATTTACAGCCATATCAACATTTGCGGCATCACCTGCAGGTAGCTACGATGAGGAGCTTCACGGAGCATCGCACAAGTCTATGCGTCTCAAGCATCAGGTCGACATAACCGCAGGATTTATCGCCGGAGGTAAGCTCAATACAAAGGACTTCGGAAAGGTGGACACCAACCTTGCACGTCCATTCCTGGATGTTGTCTATGGTGCACGTTTCAACAAGTTCCTCTTTGCAGGTCTTGGTGTGGGTGTGCAGTATGCCTATGGCGATTGCGACCTTGTACACCTCTTCTCTGTACCATCGCCCGAGACGTGGGGTGTGGTGGCACTCCCTCTCTATGCTAATGTCAAGGGATACTATCCAGTAAGCCGACTTGTAGCACCATACATCACACTCGGTATAGGTCACAACTTTGTTCTCGCCTCGAACTTCAGTGCAGGTGGATATGGCAAGATCAAGGGAGGTTTATTCTGTAAGTTTGGTGCTGGTCTCACCATTGGCAACTTCAACCTCTCCCTCGGTCTCGCATCACAGAGTCTCAAGTGGATAAATCCCGAAGGTGGAACCAATTTCAGTGCGGGTAATAATGCTGGTTATATTGAGGTTGGCGTAACCTTCTAAAAATAGAAGTTGCCTAATTAGGCTGCTTTGGCATTACACTCAAGTGGGAAATCCTCATTTACGATAAGTAAACTGCGGTTTCCCACTTTTCGTGTGCCTAAAATCAGCTCTAATTATACAACTTCTATGGGTCTCGGGTGTCAGTATGCTGCGGACTCGCTCTTAACGTATGCCTAAAACTACCCTTGTTCTCCAACTTCTATAGTCTTGGGAATAAATAAACTGCGGTTTCCCACTTTTCGTGTGCCTAAAATCAGTTCTAATTATACAACTTCTATGGGTCTTGGGTGTCAGTATGCTGCGGACTCGCTCTTAACGTATGCCTAAAACTCCCCTTGTTCTCCAACTTCTATAGTCTTGGGAATAAGTAAACTGCGGTTTCCCACTTTTCGTGTGCCTAAAATCAGCTCTAATTATACAACTTCTATGGGTCTCGGGTGTCAG
>JAGBXR010000031.1 GCA_017629145.1 Alistipes sp.
AGGGGTGTTAAGGAGCAGAGTGCGTTCTAAGGGCGCGCAAGCCTTCCCTAAATTCCTTAAATTCCCTTAGCCCCCATCTCCCTAAATCACCACCTACCCACCTGCACACCCTAATTTGTTGTCAGAGTGGCGCTAATTTACCACCGATAAAGAGAAAGAGCGGATGGGACATACTTAGCGTATTTCCCATTCGCTCTTTGGATTGAGGTGGCGAAGGAGCGCCACTATCACAATAAATTACTCAACCTTGATATCCTTGTTTACATTCTTCGAGCCTACGAGTGCGTAGAAGAGCAAGTATGCAAGGCCTGCGACAATCACCCAGTAGCTTACCAAGTAGTTGCCAGAGAGGTCAACCACGAAGTTCTGGATAAGTGGGAGTATGCCACCACCGCACACCAGAGCCATAAAGATACCTGCAGCCTTCTCCGTATAGCGGCCCAAGCCCTCAACAGCGAGGTTAAAGATGCCGCCCCACATTACCGATGTGCAGAGACCGCACAACACCAACAATGCAGCGTTGATAGGCACCTCGGCCAGGCCGAAGCCATCGGTACCCTTGAACACTGGGAGGTTTACGGTAATCGATGGGTTGAGCAACATAGCGCCACCAACCAACACAAGGCCGAGTACCGAAACTGCTGTTAGCATACTCTTTGCCGAGAACTTTGCACCGAGGGCAGCGCCTGCCAAACGGCCAAAGAACATAAGCAACCAGTATGTAGCAGCTACCGTAGCAGCGATGCTCTCGGCATTGCCTGCAACAGCCTCAAGACCGCCATTCTGCAACCACTTCTGCAATACGTTAGGAATACCTACCTCGACACCTACATAGATGAAGATAGCCACAGCGCCAAGCACAAAGTGGCGGAACGACATAGGGCCAATCTTCGAGTCGTTCTTCGCCTCTGCTGCTGCAACGCGCTCTGTCTCAGGGATTGCAGTGAAGAGGATAACGACAAATGCGAGTGCAAAGATAGCCAGTGCAATGAACATCAGAGGGAACACCTGTCTGATCTCGGCATTAGCGATGTTTGGCACGAATACGCCTGTGAGGAAGATTACGGCAGTACCCATAAACGAGTTGAACGAGCCACCCACTTGCAAGAGCTGGTTACCGCGGTTACCGCCACCAGCGAGCTTGTTGAGCATAGGGTTGACAACGATGTTGAGCATACACATCGAGAAGCCGGCGATAAATGCGCCGAGCAGATATACGCCAAATGCGAGGTTGCCAGCCAAGAGACCTGCGATAGTCTGCACGCCGACACCCGTAAAACCGACAGCTACAGCTGCAAGTGCTGTGAACTTGTAGCCGCGACGCTGCAAAAGGTTACCTGCAGGGATACCCATACAGGCGTAGGCGATAAAGTTAGCGAACACACCGAGTGTACCCATCCAGTTTGCTACATCAAACTGGTTCTTGAGCACATCGCCCATAGGCGATGCGAGGTTGGTCACAAACGAGATCATTCCGAAGAGGAGAATCATCACGATGATGGCCAACGTGTAGTTTTTCTTTTCTGTACTCATACCTAAATAAATTGTTATATGTTCTTTGTTTTATCTATCTGTGAATTAGCTTATTACTTGTCGCGGTCGGCGATAAATGCGCAGAGCTTCATAAGCGATGCACGGTAGGGTGTGTCGGGATATTTCGACAGCAGATGCATAGCGCGTGCTATGTATGCGTGCATAGTTTCGGCGGCATACTTTATGCCCTCCTCCTCGGTGACGATGCGCTGCAATTTGTCCACTGCGCTCTCCTCCTCGTGGCAGCGGCGCAGAAGGTCGATAAGCTCCTTGCGGCGCTCCTCCGAGCTGCGCTCCAGCACCTCAATAAGCGGAAGTGTAATCTTATGTTCGCGGAGGTCGTTGTTTGCAGGCTTTCCGGTATTGTTCTCGCGGTTGTAGTCGAGGATGTCGTCCTGAATCTGGAATGCTATGCCTATAGCCTCGCCAAACTTGCGCATACGGTCTACCTCCTCACGCGATGCGCCAACCGACAGAGCTCCGAGTGCAGCGCTTACGCCCAGCAGACTCGCGGTCTTCTGGTAGATAATCTCGAAGTAGTCGTTGCGCGTGGTGTCGAAGCGCTGGGCGTGCTGACTCTGAAGCACTTCGCCCTCGCATAGTGTTGCCATTGCTGTGCCGATATACGATATGAGGTCGTACTGTGCCGATGCCATACCGAGCGACATTGTGCGTGCGAGGATGTAGTCGCCGAGGATTACAGCCATATTACTCTGCCACTTGGCATTTACCGACGGCTTTCCGCGACGCTCGTCCGCCTCGTCGAGCACGTCGTCGTGGATGAGCGATGCTGTGTGGATCATCTCCACGAGCATTGCTGCGAGGTATGTGCGCTTCGAGCAGTTGCGCTCCTTGCCGCACTCCTGAGAGAGGAGCTCCTCCTTCTGCTTGCTCATCGATGCCGAGAGCAGTGTGAGCATAGGTCTTACGCCCTTGCCGCGTGATGAAAGAGCATAGGTTAGCATCTCTTGCAGCAGGTCACCCTCTGCGCTGAAGTTGTCGCCTACGAAGCTGTCGAATGCCTCGAGGTCGGCGGCAATAGGTCGGCGTATTTCGTCAATCGTAATCATAGCATATGTTTCAATTATGCAAAGATAGTGATTTTTTTGAACTATTGGAGTTTTAGTTGCTATTATTCAAATCTTTTTTCGTAACTTTGGCGCGAATTTTTTTATTTATATATGGTAGAGAAGGTAAAAAATAGCTGCCGCGAGGGTGGCACAAGACTAAATATCGCCCATCTTGGAGGCATCGTAGCACCGTGGATTGTGGCCCTTGTGGGCTTCTTTGCGGTGAGTTATATCTTCTATGCTCCGCAGTTCGAGGGTCTGTCGCTCGGTCAGGGCGATATCGCGCAGTATGCAGGTATGTCGCAGGATATACGTGAGCACCGCGCCGCTACGGGTGAGGATCCGCAGTGGACGGGCAATATGTTCTCGGGTATGCCGGCCTACCTTATCGATGTGGAGTACACGTCACAGGAGGTCAAGCGCAGTGTGGGTGCCGTTGTTAAGGTTGTCGATGGCCCGATGAATATGACCCTCTTTGCGATGCTGTGTATGATGGTCGCGGTGGTGCTTATGGGCGTAAATCCCTGGATAGGTATCATCGCTGGTCTGGCCTATGGTCTCTCGACCTACTTCTTCCTCATTATCGATGCTGGTCATATCACCAAGATGTGGGCGTTGGTCTACGCTCCGCCGTTGGTCGCCTCGGTGTGGTATGCGCTGCGTCGCAATATGTGGGTGGGTGCAGCTCTTGCAGCGCTCTTTGGCTCGCTGGAGTTGGGTGCTAACCATCCGCAAATCACCTACTACTTCCTTCTGGCTTGCGTGGCATTGTGGTTAAGCGAGCTATGCTTTGCTTTGCGCGATAAGGCGTGGTCGTCGTTTGCTCGCCGTACGGCGTTGCTTGCTCTTGCTGCTGTGCTTGCTGCTGGCTCAAATGTCGCACCTCTGTGGTATACGATGCGCCATAGCGACCATACGACGCGAGGTGTTTCGGAGGCCTCAACTGGTGAGGATGCACGCGAGGAGAAGATGGCCTACAATACGGCGTGGAGCTACGGCATCAAGGAGAGCGGCAATATGCTCGTGCCGGGATATATGGGTGCCTGGTCGGGTGACTACAACGAGCAGGCGATAAAGGTTTTGCAGAGCCGAGGTGCACAGGAGGCTATCTATGGCGAGGCGCTCAACGACCTGACGAACATCCTTCGCCGTGAGATTCCCGAGCTCACGCGCCGCGATGTGGAGTATCTGCTCAATATGGGCGATGAGGAGCTGATCAACGACTTCTACTACCTCTTCGATGTGCGCAGTGCGGGTGCAACAAAATATGTCTCGAACTACTGGGGCGAGCAGCCCTATACGGCAGGCCCTACCTATCTGGGTGCTGTGGCAATACTTCTCGCGCTGCTGGGCGCTATGCTCTGTTCGGCGCGTGAGCGATGGTGGATTGTGGCGGTTACGCTCTTTGCGCTGTTGTTGGCGTGGGGAAGCAACATTATGGGCTTCTACGAACTTATGTTCGACCTGTTGCCCGGCTACGATAACTTCCGTACGGTATCTATGGCGCTGGTTGTTGTCGAGTGGAGTGTGCCTTTGTTGGCAGCCTTCGCGCTCAACGCGCTCATCCGTTCGGAGTTCAGCAAGGAGCAGCTGCGCCGTCGTATAGCGATCGCCACGGGCGTGGTCATCGCCTTTATCATTGCTATGTTGCTCGTTGCGGACTATGGTGTGAAGGGTATCTACGACGAGCTTGGCGATGCGCTGTGGGTCGAGCAGCTCCGCGATGCAGTGCTCTCGGGACGTCGTGGCGCTGCTGTGGCGGATGCTCTGCGCTCGGTGCTCTACGTCATCGCGGCAGATGCTGTTCTCTGGACTATGGTAGGCCTTAAGCGTGGTGCTATGCAGAAGGTGCTCATCGCACTCGTTGCACTCATCGTCGTTGCCGACTTGGTGGGTGTCGACAAGCGCTATTTGGGTGAGGATAAGTGGCGCAAGGGTACGCCAATGGTTATGGCCCCAATGGATGCCGACAACAAGATTATGGCTGACAAGGATTTGGGCTACCGCGTTCTGGACCTCACGACCGATACCTTCAACAGCGCGCGTGCATCCTACTTCCACCGCTCGGTGGGTGGCTACCACGGTGCGAAGCTCGGTCGCTATCAGGAGGTCATCGACAAATATCTCAAGAGCTACAACAGCGAACTTCTTGCCGCTCTCAACGTGCGCTATGTGATACTTCTCAACGACAGTAATGGCGAGGCGCAGACGAAGGATGCGAGCTACAATGTCGACCTGAAGCAGTTCTGTGGCCTGGAGCCTAACGGTGCGGCGTGGTTTGTCGAGGATGTGGTGCGTGGTGCGACAGCTGCCGATGAGCTTCAGCTTTTGGGCGAGTGCAACCTGCTCACTACGGCTGTTGTTGCCGAGGGTGTCGAGCTTGCGGCCGAGAGCTACTCGCGCGATGGAAGCATAACCCTCGAGGAGTATGCACCAAACTATTTGAGATATAAGTCGCTCTCGGCAGAGCCTTCGCTTGCGGTCTTCTCGGAGATATATTTTGCTGATGGCTGGAGCCTCTATGTCGATGGCGAGCAGAGCGACTACTTCGCTGTAGACTATATCCTGCGTGGTGCGGAGCTTCCGGCAGGAGAGCACACCATCGAGTGGCGTTTCCGCGCTCCGGGATGGACTGCACTCTCGGCTGTTATGGGTGCGGCTTCGTGGCTTATACTCCTTGCTGTGGTTGCGGTAGCGGCTGTGGTAATATATCGTAAAAGGGTCAGAACAGAGAATAACGAATAGCATAAAGATATGTCAAGTGCAAAGGAAAAGCGACTCAAGCGCAAGGTGCGCAGGTCGTACATAATCTCTACGATAAGCATCGCTTTGGTGCTCTATATGTTGGGTGTGGTGAGTTATGTGACGCTCTCGGCACTCTCGGTGGCTACGTCGCTGCGTGAGAATGTCACGCTCTCGGTGGAGCTTGCCGACGAGCTCGACGAGACGGGTCGCAAGGCGGTGCTCGATGCGATGATGGCTACCGACTGCGTGGCATCTGTCGAGCTACTGTCGAAGGATGCGAAGCTCAACGACGAGGCTTTCCGCCGTCAGTTCGAGTTGGATATCGACGAGCTTCTGGGCGAAAACCCTCTGCGCGACAGCTACGAGGTGATGCTGCGCGGTGAGTGCTCAACGCGCGAGGCTATCGAGGGCTTCGTGGCGGGTGTCAATACGCTCGAGGGTGTGGAGTATATCGCAATACCTCCTATCGAGGTCGTTGAGGGTATGCAGCGTATGATTACACACGTATGCCTCGGTATGCTTATATTCTTCGCGGTGCTGTTTGTCATCTCGGTGCTGCTGCTCAACAACACCATACGTCTGGCAATCTACACCAAGCGATATTTGATCAACACCTTCAAGCTGGTGGGTGCTACGAAGTGGTATATTATGCGTCCGTTGCTCGGTAGCGCAATGAAGCAGGGCTTGGTGTCGGGCATCGTTGCAGCGTTGTTGGTATGCCTGACAATCTACGGTGTCGAGAATTTTACGCCTGCGGGTATTGAGCTTCTGCCCTACCGCGAGGTTGCTATAGTTGTGGGTGCTATGCTCGCTTTGGGCGTGGTCATCACGGTGTTGTTCAGCGCATTTGCTGTCAACAAGTTTGTAAATATGAAGTCTAACAAGATTTATCTGTACTAACTATGGAGAATAACAATCAGCGTATGCCCTTTACGCGCAAGAACTACTATATGATGCTCATCGGCTTGGGTGTCATCGTCCTCGGCTTTGTGCTTATGTCGGGTGGTGGCGAGCATACCGCAACGGAGTTTGACGACTCTATATTCTCGTTCCGACGCATTACACTTGCCCCAATTGTAGTTATCGCTGGCTTCGTCTTCGAGGTCTATGCGATTATGAAGCGTTTCAATGAGGATAAATAACGAGTGGAGGTATGGATATTTTAGAGGCTATAATTTTGGGTGCGGTGCAGGGCTTCACGGAGTTTCTGCCAGTGTCGAGCAGTGGTCACTTGCAGCTCGCCAAGGAGCTTATGGGTGTAGAACTCGAGGAGAACCTTACGTTCGATGTTATGCTCCACGCCGCTACGGTCTTCAGCACTATTGTTGTGCTGTGGAGCGAGATATGGTGGCTTGTGAAGGGTGTTTTCTCGCGCGGTATGAACGATGAGAAGCGCTACTTTATGAAGCTTGTCATCTCGATGATTCCTATTGGCATCGTCGGCTTCCTGCTTATGGATCATATCGATGCACTGCTTGCATCGCAATACATAATGCTTGTCGTGGGCGCTATGTTGCTGCTTACGGCGGCTCTGCTGTCGTTCGCCTACTACGCAAAGCCACGCCTCAAGGAGAGTATCTCCTATCGCGATTCCTTTATCATCGGCCTTTCGCAGGCTGTGGCATCGATGCCTGGCCTCTCGCGCTCGGGTACGACCATCGCTACGGGTCTGCTACTTGGCAATCAGAAGGCGGCTGTGGCAACCTTCTCGTTCCTTATGGTGCTCGCCCCGATTATGGGTCAGGCGCTGCTGGATGTTGTCGATGGAGGCTTTGCATCTTCGGGCATTGGCTTCGGTGTACTGGCTGCAGGCTTTATCTCGGCATTCGTTGTGGGCTGCTTGGCGTGCCGCTTTATGATAAATGTCGTAAAGCGTGGCAAGCTCATATGGTTTGCCATCTACTGCGCTGTTGTCGGTGTGGTGGCTATCGGCTCATACATCTTTTAACCCTACAGAATTAACTATACTCAAGCTATAAAACCATTATGGAGGAGCTATCGTTCAAAGATATAGATTTTACGGAGGGCTACGTGGCTGTCATCGACAAGCCTTATGAGTGGACCTCGGCAGATGTTGTGCGCAAGATTAAGTTCCAGTTGCGCAAGTGCGGCTATCCGAAGATTAAGATTGGCCACGCAGGCACGCTCGACCCATTGGCAACGGGTATCCTCATTGTCTGCATAGGTCGCGCTACGAAGCAGGTCGAGGCGTTGCAGGCCGAGCGCAAGGAGTATGTCGCAGAGTTGCAGTTGGGTGCTACTACGCCAAGCGGCGATATGGAGCACGAGATCGATGCCCATTACCCTACGGAGCATATCACACGAGAGGCTGTCGAGGAGGCGTTGCGCTCGTTGACAGGTGAGCGCGAGCAGCTCCCACCGCTCTACTCGGCAAAGAAGGTCGCTGGTGTTCGAGCTTATGAGTTTGCACGTGCTGGCGAGGAGGTCGAGCTCAAGAAGGCGCTTATCAACATCTACAATATGGAGCTTGTGGAGTACGACCTGCCACGCATCAAGATCAGAGTGGAGTGCAGCAAGGGTACCTACATCCGTTCGCTTGCGTTCGAGATTGGCGAGGCGCTGGGTAGTGGTGCCTATTTGAGTTCGTTGCGCCGTACGCGCAGTGGCTCGTTTGTTGTCGATGAGGCGCATACGCTCGACAATTTTATGGAAAAGTTGCGTGAGCGTGAAACAAAATAGCAGATTTTGCGTATATAATTTGATTGTTACACTTTTTTTAGAAAAATAGGAGCTATATGAAGTTATCGCAGTATGGTTACGAGTTCTCGCAGGATATGATTGCAAAGTATCCTACGACTAATCGTGACGATGCACGTCTTTTGGTTTTGGATCGCAAAACGGGAGATATCGAGCATCGTCTCTTCAAGGATATTATCGAGTATTTCGACGAGAAGGATATGTTCGTATTCAACGATACGAAGGTATTCCCAGCACGTTTGCAAGGCTGCAAAGAGAAGACAGGTGCAGATATCGAGATCTTTTTGCTCCGAGAGCTCAACCGCGAGCTGCGTTTGTGGGACGTGTTGGTAGATCCAGCGCGTAAGATTCGTATCGGCAACAAGCTCTATTTCGGCGACGATGAGCTTATGGGTGCCGAGGTTATCGACAACACCACATCGCGTGGCCGTACCCTCCGTTTCCTCTTCGATGGTTCGTACGAGGAGTTCAAGGAGGCACTCTACAGCCTTGGCGAGATGCCTCTTCCACGCTGGGTGCGCGAGAAGGTAGAGCCAGAGGATGAGGAGTGGTACCAGACAATCTATGCCAAGCACGAGGGTGCTGTGGCAGCCCCAACAGCAGGCCTTCACTTCTCGAAGCATCTGCTCAAGCGTATGGAGATCAAGGGCATCGAGAGTGCCTTCATCACACTCCACGTAGGCTTGGGTAACTTCCGTACGGTAGATGTCGAGGATTTGTCGAAGCACAAGATGGACTCGGAGCAGTTCTTCGTCACGCCCGAGGCTGTCGAGCAGATGAACAATACGAAGAGGGCTGGTCACAAGATTGTGGCTATCGGTACAACCGTTATGCGTACGTTGGAGACAGCCGTATCTGTAGGCGGTATGTTCAAGCCAGCGGAGGGTTGGACCAATAAGTTCATCTTCCATCCATATCAGTTCACATCGGCTGATGCCTTTGTATCGAACTTCCACTTGCCATATTCGACACAGCTTATGATGGTTGCGGCGTATGGCGGCTACGACAAGGTTATGAATGCCTACAACGTAGCGCGTGAGGAGGGCTATCGCTTCGGTACATATGGCGATGCGATGTTGATATTGTAGAAAATTAGTCGTATATTTGCAGTTACAAACAGGACAATTATGGCAACAAATAAAATCTTGTACGTTTGTCAGGAGATATCACCCTACCTGCCCGAGAACGAGCTCTCGAAGCTCAGTCTCGATATGGCACGTCAGATGCAGGAGCGTGGTGACGAGGTACGTACGTTTATGCCCCGTTTCGGCTGTATCAACGAGCGCCGAAACCAGCTACACGAGGTTATTCGCCTCTCGGGTATGAACCTTATCATCAACGATAACGACCACCAGCTCATCATCAAGGTGGCCTCTATCCCTTCGGCGCGCATACAGATATACTTCATCGACAACGACGACTACTTCTCACGTCGTGCAATACTTTGCGATGCCGACGGCAAGTTCTTTGAGGATAACGACGACCGTGCTATCTTCTTTGCACGCGGTATGCTCGAGACTGTCAAGAAGTTGCGCTGGTCGCCATCTGTCGTGCACTGCCACGGATGGTTCTCTGCTATCGTTCCGATGTATCTCAAGAAGGTGTTCTACGACGATCCTCTCTTCCGCGACCTCAAGATCGTGCTTTCGCTCACGGGCGATAAGTTCGACGGCTTGTTGGCCGATGGCTTCCGTCAGAAGCTCGAGGGCGAGGGAATTCTCGACAGCAATATGAAGATTTTGGACGAGCCTTCATACCAAAACCTCTATCGCTTCGTTATGGAGTATGCCGACGGTGTCATCGCAACCTCGCCAGATGCCGATGCTTCGCTTCTGGAGTATGCACGCGCCAATGGCAAGAAGGTTCTCGAGTATCAGGATGTCGAGGATAGTGTGAAGTTCGATAACTATAAGAAATTCTATGATGAGTTGTAAGACGCTTCTGCGTAACATACTCTTAATATGTTGTTTGGCTACTCTTGTGAGCAGCTGTACCACTAACGTGGACTACACTATGGGCTCGGAGTTTCTGCCTTCGAATCAGAAGATGGAGCTTCGCCGCAGAGTCTACGAAAAGGGTACTATGCGCGAGGGTGATGGCGAGGCGGAGCTTTGTCGTCTCTCCTCGACACGCCTCTATGTCACCGACTCTATCGCCTCTACGAACATAGGCTCGGGATATTTCGGCTATGAGTGCAGCGATACGTTCGGTATGCGTCGCTCGGGCTTTATGACACAGATGATGTTCAGCTTAAGCCTGCACGAGGATCGTGGCTGGGGTTACCGCCCTATCTTCGACTCGATGTGTCTGTCGTTGTATGTCACCGATTTTCACGGTGATACCACACGTTCGCAGCGCTACGAGGTCTACGAGATTATGACCAACGACTACCTTAGCACATCGGCTGATTCGAGCTTCTACATCAACTTCGATCCTACGCCTTACATCTCAAAGGAGCCGATCTTCACGTTCGACTTCCCCGATCAGGCACGCGGCGTATATGTGGGTGACGTCACAGCGCCCCAGGAGCGCTCGTTGCGTCTGAACGAGACCAGCGCTACGCGCCAGTATATCGAGCGCTTGATGTTCCTCGGCGATCTTGAGGCCAACAATGGCTTCGCACTCGATACCGATGAGATCTACGTTGTGGGCAACGAGGCGGCATTCCTCGATAAGGTGCACGGTGTATACATCACCGCTGCCGATGAGCAGCCCGAGGGTCGTGGCGCAACGTTTGCAACGGAGCTGGAGAGTACAGCGATGTTACTCTATGCCCGTGACCGCTACGAGGAGGATCCTACGATCATCCGCGATACCACAAATATGGTCTACAACTTCTATCTCGATCCCGACACCTACGATCTCGAGGTTGGCAACGTCTCTATCAACAAGGTGGAGCACGACTTTTCGACTGCCAAGTTCAGTGTCGAGAACGAGGGTGGCGACTTTGTTGTCAACGGTGGCGAGGAGACGCTTGTGTGCTATGTCGATGGTATGGGTGGCGTAGTTACCGAGTTGCAGTTCAGCGATGAGTTCATACAGTCGCTTGCCGATATTGTTCTCGAGAACAAGGAGTCTGTCGTTGCTGTCAACCAGGCCCACTTGTCGATATATCTCGAGGGCTCGGACTACGACTATATGATGATCGACCCGATGTACATCACCCCAATTTTGGATAGCGCGATGCCACGCCTGGGCTTGTATACCGACTATGCAAATCTTATCGCGGTGTCGGACTACCCCTACTCTGTTGAGGCGAACTATACTATCGACTTCGATGGTACGCTCAACCGTTCGTTGGCTTGCTACACGATGAACATCTCGGGCTTCGTGCAGTCGCTGATGAATGCTGCGGCGGACAATGTCGACGAGAATGGCGTAGTCAAACTCGAGAAGTTTGCTGCCGGCTATGAGCCAGCTTCGGAGTCGCTTGTAAGCTTACGCAGGGCATATATCGCTCCCGATGCATATTCGCTCTTCGGCCTCGAGCGTCAGGCTATCAATGGCTCGGACGGCGATGTGGGTGGCGAGAGGTGTACAGCTCCGATTAAGCTGGATATGACCTATACGATTGTAAAGTAATAGTTTAGGATACGAAGTGATGACGAAACAGCGAACCTAAGTCCCTATGCTTAGGTTTTGCTATATCTATAAATGAACAGTTGAGTGACGTTATAAGATGCAAGAAAATTTAGTTATTGTAGAGTCTCCAGCCAAGGCGAAGACCATCGAGAAGTTCTTGGGCAAGAGCTATATGGTGAAGTCGAGCTTTGGCCACATCCGCGATTTAGCGAAGAAGGGACTCGGTATCAACGTAGACAACGATTTTGAACCAATATACGAGATTCCGGACGATAAGCGCAAGGTTGTCGATGAGTTAGCACGATTGTCGCGTGAGGCGAAGACCGTGTGGTTGGCATCCGATGAGGACCGCGAGGGAGAGGCTATCGCCTGGCACTTGGCCAAGGTGTTGAACCTGCCTATAGAACGCACGAAGCGTATCGTGTTCCACGAGATTACGCAGCGCGCCATCCTTGCGGCTATCGAGACACCTCGTACCATCGATATGAATCTGGTGAATGCACAGCAGGCACGCCGCGTCTTGGATCGTTTGGTGGGCTTCGAGCTCTCGCCAGTGTTGTGGAAGAAGGTGCGTCCAGCACTCTCGGCAGGTCGTGTGCAGAGTGTTGCTGTGCGTCTTATCGTTGAGAGGGAGCGCGACATCATAGCCTTTAAGTCTGTTGCCCAGTACCGCGTCGTTGCGCAGTTCCACGCTGCGGGTGACGAGGAGGCGCAGCTCTTCAAGGCTACGCTCTCGAAGGCTTTCGACTCGCGAGAGGAGGCGGAGCAGTTCCTGCAGGAGTGCATCGGCGAGCAGTTCGTCGTAAGCAAGGCCGAGGAGAAGCCTGTGCAGCGCTATGCCGCACCTCCGTTCACTACCTCAACGTTGCAGCAGGAGGCTGGCCGCAAGCTCGGTATGAGCGTATCGCAGATTATGTCCGTAGCGCAGAAGCTCTACGAGCAGGGTCTTATCACCTATATGCGTACCGACTCGGTGAACCTCTCGCAGATGGCTATCACGCAGTGCAAGAACGAGGTTACACGCCTCTTTGGTGCGAAGTACTCATATCCGCACAACTTCAAGACCAAGAGCAAGGGTGCGCAGGAGGCTCACGAGGCTATCCGTCCATCGTATATCGAGCGTCACGAGATCGAGGGTACAGCAGCAGAGAAGCGTCTCTACGACCTTATATGGAAGCGTACGGTAGCTTCGCAGATGGTACCAGCAGAGCTGGATCGCACGCAGGTTGTCATCAACCTCTCGAAGCGTTCGGAGCAGTTCGTAGCTACGGGTGAGGTTGTACGTTTCGATGGCTTTATGCGTCTCTATTCGGAGAGCGTCGACGAGGATGCGCAGAACGAGGGCGAGGGTGGCTTGTTGCCAAAGATGGAGATTGGCGATAAGCTCGACTATACGACAATCACCGCAGCAGAGCGCTACACGCAGGCACCACCTCGCTACAATGAGGCGGCGTTGGTAAAGCGTCTTGAGGAGCTTGGCATCGGTCGTCCTTCAACCTATGCGCCAACGATTACCACCATCATCAATCGCGGATATGTCGTTAAGCAGAACCGCGACGGTCAGAAGCGCCAGACCGAGCAGCTCACGCTCAACGGCTCGAAGCTCACTACGAAGATGGTTACCGAGAGCTATGGCAAGGAGAAGAACCGCCTCGCGCCTACAGATATAGGTATGGTCGTTAACGACTACCTGGAGTCGCAGTTCGCCTCGATTATGGACTATCACTTTACGGCAAATGTCGAGAAGGAGTTCGATCGTGTAGCCGAGGGCGAGATCACCTGGACGAAGATGATTGGCGAGTTCTACGATCCGTTCCACAACCTTGTGGATGCCGCTATCGGCACGCAGAACGAGAAGGGCTACCAGTCGGCGCGTGTCCTGGGCATCGACCCAAAGACAGGCCTTACTGTCAAGGCGCGTATCGGTCGCTACGGCCCTATGGTCGAGCTTGAGGGTAAGGATGGCGAGAAGGGTCAGTTTGCATCGCTCAAGAAGGGACAGCTCATCGAGTCTATCACGCTTGAGGAGGCATTGGAGCTCTTCGCCCTGCCACGCAACCTTGGCGAGTTGGATGGTGAGCCACTTATGGTCGGCATTGGTAAGTTCGGCCCCTATGTGCGCCACGGCAAGACCTTCGCTTCGCTTGCAAAGGGTGACGACCCATACACCATCTCGCGCGAGAGAGCCGAGGCTCTGCTTAAGGAGAACAGCGACAAGCAGAAGAGCGCCTCGACACCACTGCGCACCTTTACGGAGGATGCACAGATGGTAATCAAGTCGGGTCTCTACGGCCCATATATCGCCTACAACGGCAAGAACTACCGCTTGCCACGTGGTGCCAAGGTCGAGACACTGACCTACGAGGAGTGTCAGAAGATTGTTGCCAGGACCAAGAAGTAGGCCAGCAACACATTAGACAGAAACAATTTTTTATTTACCTAAATACTATTAATTATGAAGAAGATCTTTGTTTTGGCACTCGGCCTTATGATGGCGGCTGGTGTTATGGCTCAGGAGGAGAATGGTCTTGAGTTCACTGTAGTGAAGCAGAATCCTATCACAAGCATCAAGAACCAGAACCAGGCAGGTACTTGCTGGTGCTACTCATCATTGGCATTCATCGAGTCAGAGTTGTTGCGTATGGGTAAGGGTGAGTACGACTTCTCGGAGATGTACATCGTACACAACACCTACCTCGATCGTGCAGAGAAGGCAGTGCGCACTCACGGTGATGTATCTTTCGCACAGGGTGGTTCATTCTACGATGTAATCTATGGTATGGAGGCTTTCGGTCTCGTTCCTGAGGCAGAGATGCGTCCAGGCGTAATGTATGGCAAGGAGCTCAGCGTACACAACGAGCTTTCAGCAGTTAGCGACGCTGTTGTAGCAGCTATCGCAGAGGGTAAGCACCGCAGCTTGCAGTCAGACCCAGAGGGCAATATGTTGTGGAAGAAGTGTATCGAGGCTATCCACGATGTATACCTCGGCGAGCGTCCAGAGTCATTCACTTACAACGGTGTTGAGTACACTCCTAAGTCATTCTATGAGTCTTTGGGCTTGAACGCTGCAGACTATGTATCGTTGACATCTTACACTCACCACCCATTCTACACATCATTCGCTATCGAGATTCCTGATAACTGGCGTTGGGCACAGTCATACAACCTCCCTATCGACGAGCTTATGGAGGTATTCGACAACGCTATTATGGAGGGTTACACCATAGCTTGGGGTAGCGACGTTAGCGAGAAGGGCTTCACTCGTCAGGGTACTGCAGTTCTTCCTGAGGAGGTTGACGCAACAGATCTTCAGGGTTCAGATATGGCTAAGTGGCTCAACTTGACCGAGGAGGAGAAGAAGAACACTCCACGCCCAACAACACAGAAGTGGTGCACTCAGGAGGAGCGTCAGCTTGCTTATGACAACTGGGAGACAACAGACGATCACGGTATGCTCATCTACGGTATCGCAAAGGATCAGAACGGTACAGAGTACTATATGGTAAAGAACTCTTGGGGTGAGGCTGGTGTTTATAAGGGACACTGGTATGCTTCAAAGGCATTCGTTCGTTATAAGACTATGAACATCATTGTTCACAAGAACGCTATTCCTAAGGATATTCGTAAGAAGCTCAACCTCAAGTAATTTGTTGTGATAGTGGCGCATCTGCGGCACATCCCTAAAAGTAAACCCTCTCGGGCTGTACGTCAAAGTACTATCCCGAGAGGGTTTCTTTTGTGATGCACCACATCTGCACCACTCTGACAACAAATTAGGGTGTGCAGGTGGGTAGGTGGTGAATTAAGGCAATTAGGGAGATTAGGGAAAATAGGGAGATTAGTGAGATTAAGGAATTTAATGAGTTTAAGGAAATTAATGAATATAGGGGTGTTAAGGAGCAGAGTGCGTTCCAAAGGCGCGCAAGCCCACCCTAAACTCCTTAAATTCTTTAAACTCCTTTAGCCTCCATCCAAGCGCGCAAGCTCTCCCTAAACTCACTAATTTCCCTAAATTCCTTTAGCTCTATCTCTACGCCTTGAAGTGCAGGTCGTGCTCCATACGTCGGAGCTTACGCACCTGCAGAGTAAGCAATATGGCAGCCACAGCGATAGAGAGGCTATCGGCAATAGGCATAGCCACCCACGCGCCCATAGCTCCAAAGTGTGCAGGAAGCACCAAGAGTAGCGGTAGCAGGAAGAGTAGCTGGCGTGTAGTAGAGAGGAACATTGCCAAAGGTGCTTTACCTATATATTGGAAGAAACTACCTGCAACAACCTGGAAGCCCACGAATGGGAATATCAGCATACATACGCCCAAGCCCTGAGCTACAACCTCGACCATAGCCTGGTCGGCAACGCCATTTGACGAGTCCACAAAGAGAGCTGCAACCTCGCGAGGGAAGAGTACACCCAGCAGGAAGGCGAGCGTCGTGACGCACGTAGCGCAGATTATCGTATACTTGAGCACCGTGAGCACACGGCCATACTGCTTTGCACCATAGTTATAGCCAACGATAGGCTGCATACCCTGATTAAAGCCCTGGGCAACCATAATGAAGAGTAGTATCACGCGGTTCATCACACCATAAGCACCCACATATATATCGCCGACATTACCATCGAAGGTGGCGGCAGAGATAATATCCCACTCGCCCGTACCGCCATACTTTAGCAGTGCGGTGTTCATAAATCGTGTGACGAACGATGCGCAGAGGTTGAGAAGGAAGGGTGCCATACCTATCGAGATTATCGCGCCCACAATAGCCTTGTCGAGGTGGAATGCCTTGCGGCGGAATCGCAGGAAGCTCTTTGGCGATGTGTAGTGGTGGAGCTGTATAGCCAGCGCCACACTCTGTGCCACAACCGTAGCCCACGCCGAACCACGTATGCCCCAGTCCAGAACGAAGATAAACAGCGGATTGAAGAGCGTACAGAGCGCGATAGCCGTGAGCATAATATACATCGCCTTGCGAGGATATCCCGAGGCGCGAAGCTGCTCGTTGAGTCCGAGATATAGGTGGGTGATGATGTTACCAAACATTATCACCTCCATAAAATCGCGGGCATAGCCGATGGCCTCCTCGCTGGCATTACCGCCCGAGAAGAAGATAAGTATCGGGTCAAGGAATAGCAGGAAGATGAGCATAATGCCGACACCGAGTATCAGGTTGAGCAGCACGGCATTGCCCAAGATGCGCTCAGCAGCGCGTTTGTTGCCCTCGCCCAGACGTATCGAGATGCGTGCCGCAGCACCGATGCCGATCATAGCACCGAAGGCTGAGGCGATATTCATAATAGGCAGCGTGATTGCCATACCCGAGATGGCTGTGCCTCCCACGCCGTGGCCGATAAATATACTGTCGATGATATGGTATAGCGACGACGACGCCATAGCGATAATCGCTGGTATGGCGTAGCGCGCAAGGAGCTTGCCAAGCGAGTCGCTACCGAGTGATATTGTACTGTTTTGTGCAGATGTTGCCATCTCGTTACTTCTGAATTCTCTATTTCGCTGCTACTGCCGTAGCCACAATATATCTGTTGTCGTATAGCTTGAAGCTCACCTCGACCGCCTCCTCGACCGCCTCCTTGCTGCGGAGCTCACCGCGGAGCACTCCGCGTGCCGCGTCTATGGCGGTTATACGCAGTTCGTCGCGCAGATCTACGCCACGCACGCCATAATACTTATACATAGCCTCCTTCGCTGTCCAAAGCTTCGCTAACCACGCGCCATCTCCCTCGCCGAGCGATATCTCACTGCTTGAGGCGAAACGCTCGGCCGCTCGGCCGAAGTCTCTGTCGATGCGCTCTATGTCTATGCCCACCCTCTCGTCGGCAATAGCTACGGCCACCCTCTCGCGGCTGTGTGCCACGCTGATATAGGTGTTTGCGCTGTCGACCGCAGGTGCTCCCACCTCGTTGTACTCTATAGCCACACTGCGTCCCAACTCGCGGCGCACGATACGTCGCCAGGCGAGGTGCTCGTTGCGGCGCGCCTCGTTCTGGAAGCGCACTGCCGAGGCTATATCTGCGGCGGTAAGCAGCGTGTCGCAACATAGATATACGGGCGGCACGCTCTCGACAAAGAGCCTAACCATCGATCTCGACCTTGATCTTATCTACGCGGCGGCCATCCATCGTGGCGATGAAGAACTTCGCACCGTGTGAGCGTAGCTCATCACCGCGGCGTGGCAGGTCGCGTTTAAGCTCCATCATAAGTCCTGCGAGGGTCTCGGCGTGGCCCTCGACATCGGCAAATGCCTCCTCCTCGTAGCCTATGACGCGCTCGAACTCGCGGATGTGTATCTTCGCATCGAAGATGTATGTTCGCTCGCCAACCTTCTCGTAGAGCTTCTCCTCGTCGTCGTCGCTCTCGTCGTTAATCTCGCCCACAACCTCCTCGAGGATATCCTCCAACGACACCAAGCCCTGTGTTGCGCCATACTCGTCCACAACGATCGAGATATGTATCTTGCGCTTCTGGAAGGCCTTCAGAAGGTCGTCAATCATCATATGTTCGGGCACGAAGTAGGGCTTGCGCAGCAACGTCTGCCACTCGAAGCTCTCGCTCTCGTTGATGTGCGGAAGCAGATCCTTGACGTACAGTATACCGCGAATATCGTCCAGATCATCGCCATATACCGGGATGCGCGAATATCCCGTCTCGACAATCACGCGCTTAACCTCCGAGTAGGGTGCATCGAACTCCAAACCCGTAATGTCGACACGCGAGTGCATAATCTCGACCACCTCGGTCTGTCCGAAGCTCACGATACCCGACAACATCTTTTGCTCCTCCTCCGAGCCTGTCTCGGTGAGGTCTACGGCATTGGCAAGCTCCTCGATAGATATCTCGGTGCTCTTCATCGCAAAACGGCTCACGCGGCTGCTTGTGCGCATAAGCACCATCGCGAGAGGATATGCCAGCCAGCTGAGTAGACGCATAGGCATCGATGCAAACTTCGACATACGCACAGGGTTGGTCTGTGTGAATACCTTGGGCATAATTTCGCCGAAGAGCAGCAATAGGAACGTTACGACAATGGTCTTAAAGACGAAGTCCCACACGCCGCTGAATATGAAGAGCTGGTCGATAAGCTGCGTCGTTATGATAATGAGGCAGATGTTGACCATATTGTTACCCACAAGTATCGTGGCAAGCAGTCGGTCGCTATTCTCAAGGAGGGCAAGTACGCGATGCGAGCTCGCATCATCCTCCTTCTCGAGCTTGTCGAGGTCGTTGTGCGTGAGCGAGAAGAAGGCTACCTCCGAGCCCGAGCACATCGCCGATATTGCCAGCAGTAGCAACGATAGTAGTGCGAGGCCTACTACCGTCACATAGTCGATATTTTGGTTGATAGCTATGGCGTTGACCACCGCATCGGCGCTCTGGCTTACAGCCTCAAGGCTTGGGGTGAGGTGGTCATTGTCGAGCGTTGCGCCATTGTGTGCCGCACGCAGGAGTGCCGTGCTATCGAGTGTCATAAGAGGCATTAGCATCACTTATAAATCGGTTTATTCAAACGTGAGTGTTCCGCCCGTTGGTGTTGGCTCGCTCTCCTGCTGCTTCTCGCGGAATAGCGTCGTAGGCACCGTTCTATCGTTCTCGTTCTCGAACGACTCGTTGCGACGCACAAACGCAGGGCTTGTGAGCTGTGTCTTCAGAGCCTTGTATCTATCCGACGATACGGGGATTGTCACAGGAGGCTTTGGTGAAGGAAAGCGTGTAGTCTCAATCTTCTGCGGCTCGGGCTTGAAAGGCTTTGCAACCTCCTCCTTCTCGGGTTCCGCCTCGAAAGGATTGCTGCTCTCGGGCTTGGTGTACACTGGGTTGATATTCAGCTTTGTGCCATCGGCAAAGCGTGTGGCCACAACAACCAACTCCAACTCGTCATCCTCCAACGAGGGCTTCTCGCTGGCTCCCCAGATGATATCTGCCGAGTGTATCGTGCCATCGTCATCGGTGTAGCTCGCGTTGTTCTGTATATACTCCATTGCTATAGTCACGTCGTCCTGCGTGAGCAACTCGATATCCGATACCGAGAAGCTGAGCAGAATCTCCTTGGCTCCCGATATGCGGTTGTCGTCGAGTAGCGACGATGAGAGCGCACCCTCGGCAACCTCCAGCGCGCGGTTCTTGCCCGAAGCCTTAACCACCGACATATGCGCACGACCACTGCCACGCATAACGGTCTCGACATCTGCAAAATCGACACGCACATAGGCATTCTCGACGGTGATAAGCTCCGCGATACCCTTTGTTGCCATACCGAGCACATCGTCGGCCTTGCCGAAAGCTTCGGTGAGCTTGAGCTTGCCGTACATCTGGCGTACGCGCTCGTTGTCGATGACGAGCAGTGAGTCTACCCACTGGTTGAGCTCGGCGATACCCTTTACGGCCTTATCATAACGGCCAGGACCCTCCATACGCAGCGGCATAGTGACCACCGCAACGGTGAGGATGCCCAAGTCGTGGGCTATCTTGGCGATTACGGGCGAAGCACCCGTACCCGTACCACCACCCATACCTGCCGCGATGAAGAGCATCTTCACGCCCGAGGTCTCGAGCAGGGTGCGTATCTTGTCCTCGCTGCCGATGGCCAGCTCGCGACCCTTCTCGGGTTTGTTACCAGCACCGCGACCAGGGCCCATCTGTATCTTGTTCTTAACGGCGCAGTTCTTCAGCGCCGCCTTATCCGTATTACACGCTACGAAGTTGACGCCCGTAATGCCCATCTTCTGCATATGTGTCAGGGCGTTACCACCTGCGCCACCCACGCCGATAACCATAATTATCGAGTTGGCGTCGAGCTCCATCTCCGTCTGGTTCTCACCAGCCAAAGCCTCTATAAGCTCGTCCGAGTGTGTATTGTTACCATAGTAATCCATAATCTCTTTGTTTTGTGTTGTCACAAATTACAACTCGAAATCATCCTCGCTTGCAGTGAACGACTTAACCACCTTTGTAGCCTTATCGCGGAGTTTGTTCCAAAGTGTTGGCGTCTTGTCGCCCTCAAGACCATATTTGCCTGTGTCGTCGATGTTGTCGACAGGTGAATCTGCAACATCCTCTGCCTCAATACGAGGCAGTGTGCCGACTGTCGCGCGTGATTTCTCCTCGCTCTGCTGTGGCGCACTCTGTGTCTGCTGTGGCGCACTCTGTGTCTGCTGTGGACGCTCGTAAGCTGGACGCTCGAATGCCGCACGCTCAAGCACTGGCTCCTCGGCCTGTGGTACGCGCTTCGGGACGTTGCAGCTGCCGTGGCTTGAGCCATAACGAAGCAACGATGCTACGGTCGAGTATGCCATTGTAGAGATATGCTCCGACATAGTTGCCGTAAAGCCATACTCGGGATATGCCGTACGTACGTCGATGACGTTGAGCTCGCGGAGGAACAACTCCTCGATATGTTGCATCTCGGCACCACCACCCGTGAGGAGCACCACTGGCTGGAACTCCTTGCCACAGTGGGCATTCTTAATCTCGCGGCGCACCCAATCGGCAATCTCGCACATACGCGCCTCGATGATGCCTGCGAGGTTGCGGCGAAGGATGCTCTTTGTCGTACCGCGACGTGCCGACTGGAAGACAATCTTATCGTCGGTTGCCGACTCCTTGACTGCCGAGCCATACTGACGCTTCAGCGACTCGATGTAGTTGGCAGGAATTCCGTAGGCGCGGATATCCGAGTTGATGGTATCCGTACCGACAGGTATCGACGCCATATATCGCACCTTGCCACCGAGTAGTACCGTAACATCGGTAACACCGCCGCCAAGGTCGACAACAACGCAGCCCTCGTCGATATCCTCGGTTGTAGCTACCGAGAGATGTGCCACCTGGGCATTGGCAACGAACTCCTTGACGCTGATGCCCTGACGCTGCAGACACTGGCGCAGACGGTCGCGCATCGAGCGGTCGCAAAGCACGAAGTTATAGGTTGCAGCAAGTACGTGGCCGTAGGCGCCCACAGGTACATCCACCTCGCGGTCGTCGAGGGTGTAGCGCAGAGGCTCCATCGAGATAATCTCCTCGCGGTCGTCGGGTAGCTTCACGCTACGCATACGGCGGTCGAGGTCGTTAAGGTCGCCCTGTGTAACCTGGTTGCTGCCGTTGCGCAACTCATCCTGCACGTAGACGTGGTCGGTGACAGGCTCACAGCGGATAAAGTCGCCCGAGAGACCTGCATAGGCCTCCGTAATGCTGATGCCGAGCTCCTGCTCGATGCGCTCCTTTGCCGTACGGATGGCGCTACCCACCGTTTCGGCATTTACCACACGTCCGGCATTCATACCGTCGATAGGCTCCGACACGATGCCGCGGATATCTACGAGGCCATCTGCCTCGACCGAGCCAACGGCGATTACCACATTTGTCGAACCTACGTCAATTGCTACAATTTGCTTACCTTTCATCGTTCTGTATGTTTTATTCTTATTTTCAATTCTCTTCCAAATCTTCGTCTCTAACGGCAGACCACCTGTCCGCGGTAGCGAAGGCTAATGTGTCGGTACTTGTCCCAACCTATGTTGTTGAGGCCATTCTCGTAGAAGCGGTTTAGCGTTGCGAGCTTACGCTCGTACTCCTCGGTGGTGCCCAGCTCGACGGTAAAACGTCCCGAGCGTGGCACGAACGAGAGCTCCACAGGTTTACCTCGTCCGCCCGAGGCTATCACCTGAACAATCTCGGCACTCCAAAACTCGTTGCGCGAGATGTGCGTGAGGAAGCTAACCATCGACATAAAGTCGTCGTACTCGTTTTTGAGCAGTCGCTGCTTGTTGCGTGTCTCCTCCTGGCGGCGCTCCAGAGCGCTGATCTTCGCCTCGATATCCTGCTTGCGGTGGCGGTAGCTGCTGCGTGCTTCGCTCTTGCGGCGCTTGAGGTCGTTGTTGAGTATCTCGAACTCCTCGTCGCTCATAAACATTCCCTGGCGCATACGCTGCGAGGTTACAAGGCGCAGTGCCTTGTTGTTGTCCTGGAGCTGCTCGAAGTGGGGTATCTTCTGCGCCTCGAGCTCGGCAATGTAGCTGTCGAGCGTGGCTATCGAGTCGCGTATTACATCGCCGACATATCCTGTATACTTCTTGCCGAAGATAGGTTTGTAGCCTCCTGTAACAACCGTCACTGGCAGACTGTAGCCATCTGCGGCACGCACTATACAGCCGTCGGCCGTAATATATGCGTCGTAGCCATCGATACGCAATCGTGCGATAGGCTCGTGCTGCACCACGTCGATAGCCACCTCGCCATCATAGGTGAGGTAGACATTCGCCTCGGCAATAGCCGTATGCTCCGATACGGCACTCTCGAGTTGTGCGATATCGGCCTTCGAGAGTGTGCTGCCTATGGGCGAGAGGCCCTTGTTGCCAATCCACTCTTCGAGGGCGCGGCTGTCGACAAACGTGCGTTCGCCGGCCTGCTCGACCTCGATGCGTATGTTGCTCACCGTTGCGGTGTCGATATGCTCGCTGGTGCGGAGCTGTGCCCACACAACAACTGCAATAAGCAGCACCCACAACGCGCCGTAACCTACATATTTCGCATACTTGCGTATCATCTCCTTTGCTAAAGTTTTGTGCGTAGCGCAGCCGCCACGTCGTTGCATACAACGTCGATGTTACCCGCTCCGAACGTAACAACGACATCGCTCTTGGTCTTCGTAAGCATCTCGGCGAGCTCCTCTCTCTCGACCAGAGTCCACTCCTTGGTGAGCATACGGCCAATCATCTCGGAACATACGCCCTCGATAGGCTCCTCGCGCGCTGGGTATATCGGCACAAGCACCACATCGTCCGCCAGCGATAACGCCTCGGCAAAGCCCTCGGCCAAATCGCGCGTTCGTGTGTAGAGGTGGGGCTGGAAGATAGCCATAATGCGTCGCTCGGGGAAGATGCCACGCAACGACTCGATCGTTGCGCGCAGCTCCTCGGGGTGGTGGGCATAGTCATCAATATAGACCTGCTCGGGGGTGTTGATATATACCTCCATACGGCGCTTCACACCCTCGAACGACGAGAGTGCCTCGCGTAGAGCTTCACTATCCAACGCCTTATTCTCGATTTTCGCGGCGTACCACAACATAGCCACCGCAGCTACCGAGTTCTCGATATGTACCTTACCCAGGATGCCGAGGCGGCAATCCTCGATTCGGCCATCGGGTGTCACGATATCGTAGAGGTAGTGACCACCCTCTGCCAAACGTATGTTCTCGGCGTGGAAGTCGCCACCATTGTCGCACGAATAGCGGTAGAGCTTGCGCGTTGAGCTGTCGAACTTAAGCTCCACACCCTGCTTGAGGATGAGCGCACCGCCCTCCTTTATTTGCGATGCGAACTGCTCGAAGGCCTCGACCATAGCCTCCACCGTGCCGTAGATGTCGAGGTGGTCGGCATCGGCTGCCGTGATTACCGCAACATCGGGGTGCAGACGCAGGAACGAACGGTCATACTCGTCGGCCTCGACAACTAAGCGACGGCCCTCGCCCAACACCAGGTTCGAGCTAAAGTTGCGCGATATGCCTCCGAGGAAGGCACTGCCTTCGTGCGCTGCTGCGTGGTTGAGCCACGCGGCGAGTGTCGATGTCGTTGTCTTGCCGTGTGTGCCTGCCACAGCCATCACAAGCTTGCCCGTAGAGAGGTGGCCGAGCATCTGCGAACGCTTCTCGATACGGAAGCCACGCCCCCTAAGCCACGCCCACTCGCGGTGGTCGCCGGGGATTGCTGGTGTGAGTACAACGAGGGTATCCTCTGCCGAGCGCATAGCCTCGGGGATAAGCTCGGGGTCGTCGTCGTAGTGTACGGCTGCGCCCTCGGCCTCCAGCTCGCGTGTCAGAGGTGTCGCTGTGCGGTCGTAGCCGGCCACAGCATAGCCCTCGTGCATAAAGTAGCGAGCTATGGCACTCATACCTATGCCGCCAATGCCCAAGAAGTATATGTTTTTGTAGACTCTCTCCATCTCCTACTTCGTAATAAGTTTTTCGATTTCGCGCACCACGCGCTCTGCCGAGTCAGTGATGGCCAATGCTGCGATATTGCGGCTCAACGCCTCGCAACGCTTTGTATCCTCGGCCAAAGCCACAGCCTCACGCATACCGCACGCCACAGCCTCGCTGTCGTGTACCATAGCCGCTGCACCCTTCTCTACGAGTGCCATAGCATTCTTCGTCTGGTGATCCTCGGCGACGTTTGGCGAGGGAACAAAGATTGTTGGCTTCGCCACCAAGCATAGCTCCGATACGGTGCAGGCACCGCTTCGCGAGAGCACCACGTCGGCTGCCGCATAGGCGTAGTCCATACGCTCGATAAATGCTCCCTGCCAGATGTTGCGCGTAGGGTGGGCCTTGAGGAAGGCCTGCATCTCCTTCTCGTAGAACTTGCCAGTCTGCCATATTACCTGTACTGGAGCCTCGCCCTCGAGACCAGCAATCCAGCTCTTCATCATCTCGTTGAGTGTGCGTGTGCCGAGTGAGCCGCCTACGACCAGCACAACGGGCATATCGGCGCTGAAACCGTAGTGTGTCAACGCCTCTTCGCGGTTGCCGCCATCGGCCGAGAAACGACCACGCAGTGGATTACCCGTGAGCGTTATGCGCTCCGCAGGGAAGAATCGCTCCATCCTATCGTACGCCACGCATATGCGCTTTGCACGCTTCGAGAGTATCTTGTTTGTGAGTCCTGCATAGGAGTTCTGCTCCTGAATAAGCGTGGGAACACCTAAACGCTGTGCTGCCCATAGCACTGGAGCCGAGGCGTAGCCACCGAAACCTACCACCACATCGGCACCGAACTCGCGAATGATGCGCTTTGCACGACGCACGCTACTCGCAACCTTAAACGGCAGGAGCAGGTTGTTGACTATGTTTTTGGGGGTCAGCGAGCGCTGCAAACCAGCCACCGTAAGACCCTCGATGCGGTAGCCGAGGGCTGGAATTTTCTCCATCTCCATACGTCCCTCTGCACCTACAAAAAGCAGCTCGACCTCCTCGCCCCACGCTCTTTTCAGAGCCTCGGCAACAGCCACTGCTGGATATATATGTCCGCCGGTACCTCCGCCCGACAAAATTATTCGTTTCATACTCTGTCTCTACTATCTTGTAATAGGAGTGCTTGCATTGATAATCTTCTGACTATCAGTGCGTTACTCTAATCGTGTGATACATTGGGCGATATGTCCGCAATTTCACCCTACAAAATTATAAAATCCCCACAAATTTTACAAGATAACCACTCCGCTTTTTCCGAAAAAATCGAGCTTGCACGGTGCGATATTTCGGGTGGTAGCAGTTATGTCAAAAATTTTGTGTATGTTTGTAAAAATTTTAGCAAGTGTCAAACCAAAACTACAATAACAATATGAAGAGAATTTTCGGTACTTTGTGCACAGCACTTATCATCGGTCTCGCGGTCGTAATGTCGAGCTGCAACAACACGCAGACGACACCCACAGGCGAGATTATCAAGGTGGAAAATGGTCAGTTCATCCGCAATGGCAAGCCCTACTACTTCGTAGGCACAAACTTCTGGTATGGTGCAATCCTCGGCTCGGAGGGTGAGGGTGGCAACCGTGAGCGTCTCTGCCGCGAGCTCGACTTTATGAAGGCGCAGGGCATCGAGAACCTCCGCATCTTAGTAGGTGGCGAGGGCGAGAATGGCTTGCTTGGCAAGATAGAGCCCAACCTACAGCCCGAGCCTGGCGTATACAACGACGAGGTGTTGGCAGGTTTGGACTACCTTATGATGGAGCTTGGCAAGAGAGAGATGACCGCTGTGCTCTACTTCAACAACGCTTGGGAGTGGAGCGGTGGATACACGCAGTATGTGGCGTGGGCTAACGAGGAGCCTGTGCTCGTACCACGTGTCGATGGATGGTTTTCGTACAACGCCTTTGCTGGCGAGTTTGTGCGCAATGAGCGAGCTAAGGAGATATTTTTCAACCATTTGCGTTACATCATCACACGCACAAACCGCTATACGGGTATTAAGTATATCGATGACCCAGCGATATTCTCTTGGCAGATATGCAACGAGCCTCGCGCCTTTAGCAGCAAGACCGAGGATAACAAGGCACACTTTGCAGAGTGGATTGCCGAGAGTGCACGTCTAATCCGCGAACTCGACCCTAACCATATGATTTCTACAGGCTCTGAGGGCTTCTACGGCTGCGAGTGGGATATGGAGCTATGCGAGAAGATTCACGCCCTCGACGAGATAGCCTACATCAACTGCCACGTATGGCCCTACAATTGGAAGTGGATTGCTGGCGACAATATGCGTGAGAAGTTAGATGTGGCATTCGAGAATACCGATGCCTATATCGCTATGCACACCGAGCTTGGCGAGAAGATTGGCAAGCCTGTAGTTGTCGAGGAGTTTGGTATGCCACGTGACGACCTCGACTTCCGTAAGACGAGCACTACGACCTGCCGCGATAAGTACTACGACTTCGTATTTGCTATGGTCGAGAAGTCGGCAGCCGAGGGTGGTAAGCTTGCAGGTTGCAACTTCTGGAGCTGGGGTGGCTACGCTGTAACACACGTCGAGGACCACGAGTATTGGGCAAAGGGTGACGACTATACTGGCGACCCAGCGCAGGAGCAGCAGGGTCTTAACTCGATATTTGTCGAGGACGAGGCGACGCTCAGCATCATCCGCGATACCAATCGTGTGTTGGGAATTATCGAGTAGCTAACACATTGATATATAAGATAAGAGAGTGAATAAAAAGTGTATTTTGTCGTTCTTTGTTGATATAACAGCGCATCTACTTCCGCTAACGAATTATCTCATCAATGGGCAGTACGCCTAAGTACAGCCCATCGCCTCGAAATTCGCCGAGCGAAAGTATCTGCACTATTCTCTCAAC
>JAGBXR010000032.1 GCA_017629145.1 Alistipes sp.
ATCAAGATAGGCGTTTATCTCCTTCTCCTCCTTGGTGCGGCCAACGGTGCGCCCCTCTTTCGGCAGCCAGCGGTCAGCTGGAAGGTAGTCGCGCGTTGCAAGATGTGTCATTTGGTGATTGATTGTAATACGTGCAAAGATGGGTGCGTTGCCTTCAGCGTTTGGTTTGCCCTTCTGCATAATAAATAGAATCGAGAATGTACTTTTGTCCATAGGTGCAATAGTTTATGTTACGTTCATTTTTCTTGTTCCTTGCACAGCGTTGCAAACCTGATTAAAGCGATGCAATACACTGTAACAAAGCGTTTTATACGCTGCAAACATAACATCACACTTTGAAACACGCAAGCGATTCCGCAAAAAGTCGTAACCTTTTTTGAAGAATGCGAAAGTTGGTCACACACTTCTCTCTTCGTTTGGGATTGGAATTATCGGGCAAGGAGAATTGCATCGAATTTCACCCGATTTTAGCTGAGTGTAAAGTGCGCAACCCGCAGAATTGGGCTGGATTCTCACCCTAAAACCATCAAAGACTAACTATTTGATACAGAAAAAGGAGTCGAATATTCGACTCCTTCAAGGTGGTGAATCCGCCGGGGCTCGAACCCGGGACCCCAACATTAAAAGTGTTGTGCTCTACCTGCTGAGCTACGGATTCTCCGAATACCAAAATTGCGTTTGGTGGTGCAAAGATAGTAAATATTTTTATTCTTGCAAAGATGTAGCGTAAAAAATAGAGTCATATAACTTATGAGGTGGAGACTCAAGCCCAGCACGCGAGAGATTTTAATCTTTTTTATATAGTTCGATAGATGCTCTTTCTGCAAAATTAACTACCTTTACACTCAAATACTTTGGCTATGGAACAACCAAAACTCGAACGAATGCTTCGCCTTATGAAGCTGATGACGGCGAATGTTAACTACACGGTTAACGACTTGGCTGAGCGCCTCGGCACCACATACCGCTCGATATATCGCTATATCGACACATTTAAGGATGCTGGCTTTGTAGTGCAGAAGCTCGAGGGAGGCATATATAAACTCGGTAAGGAGAGCCGCTACTTCAAGGATATTTCGCAGCTCGTGCACTTTACCGACGAGGAGGCGCACATCGTAAATCAGCTTATCGAGGGCCTCGATGATACGAACACGCTCAAGCAGAACCTACGCCGTAAGCTCACATCGGTATATAACTGCACCTCTATGGCTACAAGTATCGTCAAGGGTCGCAATGCTACAAATGTGAATATGCTCCTCGAGGCGATGGAGATGCGTCGACAGGTTAAGTTGCGCGACTATGCCTCGTCGCATACGGGTGTGGTGCGCGATAGGGTAGTGGAGCCATTTGGTTTTACGACAAACTATGTGCAGCTGTGGTGCTACGAGCCGGAGAGTGGAATGAACAAGCTCTTCAAAATATCGCGTATCGGCGCTGTTGTGATGCTCGACGAGGAGTGGCAGCACGCCGACAACCACGCTGAGGGATATATTGATATCTTTCGTATGACGGGCTTCGAGCAGCACCGTGTGCAACTACGCCTTGGCCTACTCGCCCGCAACCTCTTGATAGAGGAGTATCCACTTGCAGAGCGCGATATAACGCCGCTCGATGATGGCTGCTGGCTGCTAGATACGAAGGTGTGTAACTTTGTGGGTATAGGCCGTTTTGTTATGGGTCTTGCCGAAGATATTGAGGTTCTTACGCCAGCGTTTGACGCATATATCAAGGAGACGCTCGAGCGTATATATAGCCGTTATAAGTAACAATTTCAGACCGTCGAGCTCTGCTCGCATAAAATGTGATATGCGTGGTTAAGACTTAACTTAACCACGCATATCGCTTCTTTACTTTTGCTTAATTTTCGGGAGGTTGAACCTCGCCTCTCTTATCGGATTTTTCTTCTGCCCCATTTAACTTTTTGCAATTTTTTCGCCGCATCTATCGCAGTAGCGTTGACCTACATACATTACGGCACCGCATCGTGGGCAGTAGCACTCACATTGTGATAAATGTATTCTGTGCTTCAGTTCAGCATATAGCTGTGTCTTTTGATACTTGATAATGTCATATCCTAATTTCTGTATCAACTTTATCGTCTGCATCGACATATTCCTATTCGACTCCTTTTGGCTCTCCGATAGCTCTGCATAAGGAACCATATTGGGCGTTATCCTAAGTTCGTCGTTGTGTGTCGTGCCATATCTCCATCCCTCGGCGCGTTGTAGCTCTGCCCAAATCTCGTGCAGGTTTTCCGCTATTGCCTCGCTAAGTGATGTAATCTCGGCTCTAAGCTCTACATCCTTGATATCAATAGGCTTTGGAATATACTCTTTTGCGCCACGCTTGAACGATGTTACCATATAGTTCTTCGAGTCGTCCCACGCATCTATAAACTGCTCCAGCGGGTAGACATCCTGTTCTCTTGAACTATTTGGATCAAATATCGTAATGGTATTCTCCTCAATATCGCACGACAGCACTACTACGGTGTGGTCTGGTATCTCGCCAATGAGAATATCCTCCCGTCTTTCGGCCTCTAAGTCGCCTAAAAGCTCGCCACCGTCAACCGCAACAATCACATCGTCACCCGCTGCAAGGGCTGCCACAATGTCTGCGATTGTCGACTTGAAGCGTCTGGCTGTCGAGAGACCAAAGCTCTCGAGGCTTCGTCCGATATTGTGCAGGGCGGTGCCGTTTTCGCTCTTCCACTTGTTTTCTTCTGCTAACTTTGTAATCTCCTCGTCGTCGTACTCTATCTTTCTCTTATTGAGGATATACTTTTCGCACTCCATGCAGCATCTATTGCCATTATTGCTTGTGGCGGCGATCGCCTCGGCTGGGAGTATCTCAACCGTGTTGAATCCCAGCGCGAGATCGCGTTCAGTAGCTATTGCTATTTCTAAAATCTCCTGAAGTTCGTCGCTCTCTGGTAGAGCATTAAGTATTGCCAAACACTCCTCGCTTGTTGCACAACCATCGAGGTAAGCGGCTAGCATCTCTTCAGTGATACCATTAACGATTATTCCCTCTTTCATATATTACTCTAATCAAAACAATCTATCTACTTAATCTTGTCAAGCGTAAGCAGCGTGATAGCTGCTAACGCTCGGCGTTTCAGGTTGTAGAGGTTTGCTACGCTGATGCCTAACTCCTCGGCCACTACCTCTGGTTCAGCATCCTCGAGTACAAGGCGGCGGATGACCAAAGCGTAACGCTTGTTAGGCATCTTCTCGAGCAAGGTAGTGACATCGATGTTGGCATCGATGCTTGACTCGGTGTTGCACATCAGCTCCACATCCTTTTTCTTATTAAGAGGCGCTTTGCTGTTGTTATCTATCACCTGATTGCGGTTCTTGATGAAGTAACGAATGGCAACCACCATAATCCACTTGAAGATGGAGTTTTCGCGATCGCCACGGAACTGGCGCAGTCGCTTGCCATTGTCCTCCATAATATGGATGTAAAACTCGTTGATGCACTCGTCGTAGTCAACATCATAAGAGAATACGCGGCGAATGATGTTGTAGAAGAGTGGCTTGCACTCGGTGAAGAAAAACTTCATAGTCACCTCCTCATCGCCGCGGAGGAGGGCATCGCGGATTTCAATGTCAGTCATAGTCGGTAAAGTTTTAGTAGTTAGTGTTTTCCAACCTCCCCATTAAGGTCGGGCGTCTCATGTCCAATTCTTATTCACTTACAAAGATAGAGCTTTTTTTGGCAAAATTCATAATTTTTGGCCAACAAAATTTTAAGAAAATTTACACTTTCTAGTGATAGATTTTCGCGGAATATGCCTCCGCGCGCGTTCCTTATATATATGGCTTTTGCCACGGAGTGATCACACATTGCGTGTGCGTAGAAAAAAAATCCACCCCACATACCCATCATCACCCAATGTGCGACTAAGTATATGAGGTGGAATAAAATGTTGTGGACCTCTGTGTCCTGCTCTATCTTTCAGATTTGGGTTGGACCCCTATTGGTGCGGTGCGAACTTTATTCTCACTCCCCGCCCCTTTTATTGTTGGCCCTTCCCTATCTACGGATAGTATCGTATTCTGCCTATATACAATGTTGTCGTTTGTTCTGGCCTCGAGACAACATTGCACGGCATCAATTTGTGCGCTGTTATCTACGGCGACCGCCGCCTCGCTTCATCTGCTTCATCTTCTGCTGGAGGCCTCCGCCCGCCACAGTCTTCATCATCTTGCGAGTCTGTTCGAACTGCTTGAGCAAGCGATTTACATCTGCCACGGTGGTGCCCGAACCCTTTGCGATTCGCTCACGACGACGCGCATTGATAATCTCTGGATTCTCGCGCTCAGCAGGTGTCATCGAGTCGATGATAGCCTCTGTCTGCTTGAAGGCGTCATCTGGAATATCCACATCGCGAAGCATCTTGCCCATACCTGGGATCATCGACGCGAGGTCCTTGAGGTTACCCATCTTCTTAATCTGGGCAATCTGCTCACGGAAGTCGTTGAAGTTGAACTGATCCTTGATGAGCTTCTTCTTCAACTTGCGTGCCTGCTCCTCGTCAAACTGCTCCTGCGCACGCTCCACGAGCGATACCACATCACCCATACCGAGGATTCGGTCGGCCATACGCTCAGGATGGAATACCTGCAATGCATCCATCTTCTCGCCCGAAGATATGAACTTGAGAGGCTTGTTAACCACCGAGCGGATAGAGATCGCTGCACCACCGCGTGTATCGCCATCGAGCTTGGTGAGTACCACGCCGTCGAAGTCGAGACGGTCGTTGAACTCCTTAGCAGTGTTTACAGCATCCTGACCTGTCATCGAGTCAACTACGAAGAGTGTCTCCGATGGGTTGATAGCGGCCTTAATCTCGGTAATCTCGACCATCATCGCCTCGTCCACAGCCAAACGACCTGCGGTATCGACGATTACGGTGTTGTATGACTTCTGGCGAGCGTAGTTGATAGCGTTCTTTGCAATCTCCACAGGGTTGTTGTTACCTGCCTCGGTATATACCTCAACGCCTACGGTATCACCCAAAATCTTGAGCTGGTCAATCGCCGCTGGACGGTATACATCGCAAGCTACGAGCAGCACCTGACGACCCTTCTTGCTCTTGATGAATGATGCGAGTTTACCTGAAAAGGTAGTCTTACCCGAACCCTGAAGACCGGCGATAAGGATCACTGCTGGGTTACCCTCGAGTGATATCTCGGTAGCGGTGCCACCCATCAGCTGTGCCAGCTCATCGCGCACAATCTTGGTAATCATCTGACCAGGCTTCACTGAAGTGAGTACATCCTGACCCATTGCCTTCTGCTTAACCTCGTCGGTGAACGACTTAGCCACCTTGTAGCTTACATCGGCGTCGATAAGAGCACGGCGTATCTCCTTCAAGGTCTCGGCAACATTGATCTCAGTGATGCGACCCTCGCCCTTAAGAATTTTAAACGAGCGTTCGAGTTTCTCGGTTAGATTTTCAAACATATATCTCAGTTTTTATTATTAGCATTTAATAAGCGTGCAAAGATAGTTATTTTCTACGAAAAATACTACTGCTTCCACACACTTTTGTACCAGTTTGTCTCTTTCCACCATTTTGGATATGCCTGGCTTGGTGCCGATGTCGTGATGCCTGAGTAGACCTCCTCGTTTATCGAGTATGTGCCATAGGTGCCATACGCTGAGTAAAATATTGGAAGTGTGTACTTTGCAACGATACATCTTGCAAGTTGGTCGTTGTATCTACCAAGTGCCTCGCTGTCCGTCGCTACGACATTTGTCCACTGGCCGAAATCGTAGAAGTGGTGCGTTCTCTGACCCTCGTATGTCTGCAGCTTTGAGGCGTCGTAATCGCTCTTTGCCGTTGCCACAACCTCTGCCGTCGCCTCGGCAAGTGCTGCCACCTCGTTGCAGTCGATAACAGCGATCGATCCGCAACGGTAGCTGCTCGTGTACTCATCGCGATAGTATAGATAGTAGCTCTCAGCCGCCATAATATAGTCGGTCCTGTTGCCGCCATCGACAAAGAGGTAGGGTAGCGTGCGCTCGTAGGGAAAGCCCTTACCCATAATCTCGCAAGGCGATGCTATGATGTAGTTCGCGCAGTCACGCAGGTCGTATATCGCCTCGATGTTAGACATAAAGCAGGCATCAAAGAGGATGTAGTCGAGCTCCACGCCTGAACTTGTAATGCCCTCAGATAGCTCGGTAATATCCATACGAACATTATCCTCGCCGTAGGCACGCGTCACCTCAGCGCCCGCAGCAGGTACCCATACATCGCCCTCAAGCGGTGAAGATAGTGCTGAAACAGAGGATGTTCCGGCTAATATTTCGCGTGTTATCCAGCCCTGACCGTGACCACCCAACACCAAGCCGTAACGCTTAGCTGGTGCTTCGTTAGCCATCTGGCTTAGTATCTGGCTAAACTGCATTGTCATCGACTCGTAGGCGTTCATAGAAATCTCCTCTACGATGTTTCGCTCAGCACACTTGCCATTGGCAAAATCGTAGTAAATCTCGTTGATATAGCCGATGTTCTTGCTCTTCTGACGGAAGTATAGGATGCGGTTACTATTTCCGAGTATGCCCATCTCAATAGCCTTCTTAGCGTCCTCGATGTTGGTGTCGTAGTAGCGTGAAAGGCTTGTGCCGAGGAAGATGTACATCAGTGTATGTGTCGCCTCGGTGGGAGGTACGCCATACTGCATAATCCTCAATGACTGAGTGCTATGTCCCGCAACATTTAGCGTGATGTCCGTAGTGCGCGAGTCGTAACCCAAGTTCTCCATTACCGATACGCGGATAATGTTTGGCTCGGTAGCCTCTATGGCCTCAATCCAGTCGGCTGCGTAGTCTACCGTAGCACTTACTTCGCCTCTATATCGCTCGTCTACCGTGTATTGAATCTCTACAACTTGCTCGTCACACGAGCATATAACCTCACTATTTACCGCTAAGACATACTGCGGTGCTGGCTCCTTCTCGCAGCCCATAGCAGCTATGGCTATGATGGCGAGGCTGATAATTGTCTGTATAAGTTTCATTTCTATCTGTTCAATATTGCAATATTTCACCGATTGCATCAATCGCGTGACAAAGGTAATCAAAATATTAGAAAAGATCCTCTTGCCGTCAATTACTTGTATTGTTGCGGTGCGAGGTTATTGAACTGCCAAGTGCGGTCGCGCTTGAGCGTTACATCATCAGGCTTGTTGCGATAAACTCGGCTGTAATCAAAATAGAAGCCCTTGATATTGTTCTGCTTGCGCACGAGTGGCACAAACTCTGTCGTGCGGCTTATTATGCGTGCCTCGTTGTAGGCATAGCCCTTCGCCGCCACCACATCGTAGGCGTGCGAGAACATAAGTATATGCCACGGCTCCTCCTCCTTGAGTCCCGTACCTGAACGCTCAATGGCGCTAAGCACGCCATTCAGATGGTCAAAGTACTGCTTTTCGCGCTGCGTATCACCAAGAGCACCATATGCAAATGCCATCATATTCAACACTTTGGGATTGAATGGATCGAGCTCCATAGCCTCCACGCCATACTCTATGAGCCTCTCGAGCTGTCCCACGGTTGGCTGCTCAAGGTCGATGTTCGTCATTACCGAGAGCATATCGTCGAGGGCACGGTTCTGCGTAAAGGGACGATACCCCTCCTGATACAGATAACCGTAGTATAGGTAGTAATACTCCATCGCATCGAGTGACTCTGTGCTGCTGCGGTACTTGAGCATCAGGTTGGTGTAGTAGTAGGGCGATGAGCCCGCAAGGGTCTTGGCTAAGATGTCCTCCTCGTCGGGTACTATAATCTCCAATTTGGGCTTGCTGCTATCCACAATAACACGCTCCTGCGCCGCTAAGTTGGTGCTTAGGGCTGCCGCTAAAAGCATTGCGATGAGTAATGTCGCACCTCTCTTCATATTTATTTAGTCGTTTTCCTAACTAACGCCGTCGCTATCGTAGTTGGTACTTCGCCACTGCACTTTTTATATCCTCGCACAGTGCCTCGCTGCCTTCCGCAAGCGGTAGACGCACCTCACGCGATGTGATGCCCATAGCCTCGGTCATCACCTTCACGCTCGTAGGGTTGCCCTCACGGAATATGAGTCGCAATGGCTCCTCGAACTGCTCCTTCATCATCCTCTCCGCCGCTTCGGTATCGCCTGCAATAGCCTTGTGTACGCAGTCGCAGAATTGCTCTGGGAAGGCATTTGCTGCCACCGAGATTACACCGTGACCACCACGCTTTACAAGCTCCACGGTGATGCCGTCATCACCCGAAAGAACAACAAAGTTCTCTGGCTTGCCGTCGAGTATGCGTTGCATCTGCTCAATGTCGCCCGACGCCTCCTTCACCGCCACGATGCGCTCAGTTGCGTGCGCAAGGCGTAGGGTAGTCTCAGCCGTCATATTGACACCCGTGCGACCCGGTACATTGTAGATGATTACCGGTACGGGTGATGCCTCAGCAACGGCCATATAGTGGTGGTAGATGCCCTCCTGCGATGGTTTGTTGTAATATGGCACCACGCTGAGTATTGCCACCGCTCCCGAAAGGTCGAACGAGCGCAGACGCTCCACAAGTGCGTGAGTATTGTTCGAACCCATACCTGCCACGATAGGCACGCGACGAGCCGTGCGCTCGACGATAAAGTCGAGTACTTGCTGCTGCTCCTTATGCGACAGTGTTGCGGTCTCAGCTGTTGAACCGAGTGCTACGATATAGTCGACGCCGCCCTTGATGACATGCTCGACCATACGCGCCAATGCCTCGTAGTCAACTTCAAAGTTACTAAATGGGGTGATGAGTGCTACACCAACTCCCTTAATCATATCTTGTATCATAATTGTTTGTGTGTTCGTTCCTTAAAATAGCGTTCCTTGCACCACTTGCTCTGCCTCCGCCGCTACTGATGCCTCAGAAGATGCCTCAGAAGATGCCTCAGTCTTTGCCATTGTCTGAGTCTCCATTGCCACATCGGCCTCAATGACCTCTACCGATTCGGCATTATTTTCAGCCCCCTCTGCACCCTCTATCATAGCGAAGAACTCCGTCTCGCTGAGTATGGTGATACCGAGTTTTTCGGCCTTCTGTCGCTTTGCAGGGCCCATATTATCACCTGCAACGATAAAGTCGACATTTGCCGACACCGCAGCTATGTTTCTACCTCCATGCGCCTCGACGATGGCCTTCATATCGTCACGCGAGCGTCCTGCGAACTTACCCGAAATGACGATACTCTTGCCGCTGAGGGCATTCGAGTCCTTGCGCTTTTCGCGCACCTCAAACTGCAATCCCGCCTGACGCAGAAGCTCTATTATCGCACGATTATCCTCGTCCGCAAAGTAGTCGACAATGCTATCGGCGATCTTAGCTCCCACCTCCTCAGCTTCTGCAAGCTCATCACGCGATGCGGCCATTATGGCGTCCAGCGTGCGGAAGTGCGATGCGATATATTTTGCCGTCGTCTCGCCCACAAAGCGAATACCGAGGGCAAAAAGCACACGCTCAAATGGCACATCCTTTGACCTCTCTACGCCCTGCTGAATGTTGGCTGCCGACTTCTCACCAAGTCGTGGTAGTGCTGCTATCTGGCCGCTATCGAGACCATATATGTCGGCTATGTTGTGGAGCATATCGTTCTGCCAGAGTAACTCAATGGTCTCGCTGCCCAGACCCTCTATGTCCATCGCCTTGCGCTTTACGAAGTGCTCGATGCGGCCAATGATTTGTGGCTTGCAGCCTCGGCTGTTGGGGCAGAAGTGCTTAGCCTCACCCTCTACGCGCACAAGCTCCGAGCCGCACTCGGGACAATGGGTGATATACTCGAATGGTTGACTCTCTGCACTGCGCTCCGAGAACTCTACGCCCGTAATCTTTGGGATAATCTCGCCGCCCTTCTCCACATAGACCATATCTCCAATGCGAATGTCGTGCAGGGCAATCTGGTCGGCGTTGTGTATCGACGCGCGTCGCACCACCGTGCCCGCAAGAAGCACCGGCTCGAGGTTTGCAACAGGAGTTACAGCACCTGTACGACCAACCTGAAAGTCGACGCTAAGGAGCTTTGTTACAGCTCTTTCAGCCTGAAACTTATACGCCACAGCCCAGCGTGGGGACTTAGCGGTAGCACCAAGAGAACGCTGCTCGGCATAGCCGTTAACCTTGATTACGATGCCATCGGTTGCGTAGGGTAGGCTCTTGCGCTCCGTGTCCCAATAGTTGATGAATGTCTCAATCTCCTCCCTTGTGCGGCATATCGCCCTATGGTCGGAGATGCTGAATCCCCACTCCTTCGCCTTTTCGAGGCTCTCTGCGTGGGTGGTAAAGGGCAGGTTGTCGCCCGCAAGCTGATATAGTGTGCAGTCTAAGCCTCGTCGTGCTACCACCTGCGACGACTGCTGCTTGAGTGTTCCTGCTGCGGCATTGCGTGGGTTAGCAAGGAGCGGCTCTCCCGCTGCCTCGCGCTCGCTGTTGAGACGGTCGAACGAGGCATAGGGCATAATAATCTCACCGCGTATCTCGAATAGCGAAGGGTAGCCTTCGCCGCGTAGCTTTAGAGGCACTGAGCAGATGGTGCGCACATTATTTGTCACATCATCGCCCCTCTTGCCATCGCCTCGCGTTACGGCACGCAACAGCGCTCCATTCTCGTAGGTGAGCGATATCGCCGTACCGTCGAACTTAAGTTCTGCAACGAACTCAACCTGGCCAATCTCCCTCACGATGCGATCTATCCACTCACCCAGCTCCTCTGCCGAGTAGGTGTTCGATAGCGACATCATAGCATAGCGGTGCTCCACGCTCTCAAATTCGCTTGTCAGGTCACTACCCACGCGCTTTGTGGGCGAGTTGCGATCTGCCTCTTCGGGGTACGCCGCCTCGAGACGCTGCAACTCGGCAAGCAACTCGTCGAACTCCTTATCCGATATCTCTGGATTATTCTCTATGTAGTATTTGTAGCTATGATGTTCGAGCACTCGTTCCAGCTCGCGCATCCTTAGAATATCTTGCTCCTTGCCCATAAAATTGCCTTCGCGCATATTATCGTGTAAAGGTACATAATTTGTTTGTAACGGCGAAGAAAAATGCAAAAAATAAAAAAAATATTGCGCAATGCTTGCACATTATTAAATTGTCGCTACATTTGCGGAAAATTTTACGACACCCCCAATTACGAGCGCGTCGTGAGATTGAGGCAAGTGAGAATACTCGTTAGAAATTTATAATAATTGAATATGGCTACTGAGAATAAGAAGAGACGACTAATTACAAGTTTTCACAATCTAACACCCGAGCAGCAGGCAGAGGTTAAGGCACTCTATCCTCTTGGTTTTAGTGAGGTTATGATGCGCTATGACAAGCCAGATGGTACATTCTTCTATACCGTACCTTACGAGACTGAGGATACCTTCTATATGGTTAAGATCGATGTTAAGGTTGATGATGCTGCTGACGACGACAATGATGGCTACTACGATGATGATGATCTCAAGGGCGCAGATGAGTTGGCAGATACTCCATCTGACGATCCAGCCGACGACGAGTTCTAAGCCACACCGTAGCTTGAAAATCACGATACTACCAGGCAAGCACCACAAGGTGCTGCGTTAGTGGCATTTGGCAATAAAATACTCGACATAGCAGACTCCCTTTTGGGGTCTGCTTATTTTTTTCCAAACTCATAACCCCGCGCCTCGCCACACACAGAGGATGGGTATTAGGCCACATTATGCCACGAAAAAAGGGGCTGTCCACAATCTCGGACAACCCCATTTTATTTGTACTCTACGACTAAAGCGTCTTGAGATACTCGCTTACATTGTTGAAGATACGCTCCTCAACATTGTCGCACTCAGCGCGCTGGAACTTCTCGCCTGTAACAGCCTCATAAAGTTCGATGTAGCGCTCGGTGATGCCGCTAACAACCTCAGCTGTCATCTCTGGCACCTGCTCGCCCTCACGACCCTGGAAGCCATTTTCCATAAGCCACTCGCGCACAAACTCCTTCGATAGCTGCTTCTGCTTCTCGCCTGCTGCGAGACGCTCCTCGTAACCCTCCTTGTAGAAGTAACGCGATGAGTCTGGGGTGTGAATCTCGTCCATAAGGTAGATAACGCCATTCTTCTTACCGAACTCATACTTGGTGTCGACAAGGATAAGACCCATCTTGGCCGCAATCTCAGTGCCGCGTGCGAAGATAGCGCGTGTATATGCCTCGAGCTGCTCATACTCCTCGCGTGATACGAGGCCCTGAGCGATGATCTCCTCCTTCGAGATATCCTCATCGTGACCCTCGTCAGCCTTGGTAGTAGGGGTGATGATAGGCTCTGGGAACTTCTGGTTCTCGACCATACCGTCAGGCATCTCCACGCCGCAGATGGTGCGCTTGCCAGCCTTGTACTCTCTCCAGGCGTGACCTGAAAGGTAGCCACGGATAACCATCTCAACCTTGTATGGCTCGCAGCGGTGACCTACGGTAACCATTGGATCTGGCACTGCAATCTTCCAGTTAGGAAGGATGTCG
>JAGBXR010000033.1 GCA_017629145.1 Alistipes sp.
CCACCTGCACACCCTAATTTTTCGATAGAAGTAGTTAGATGCGGCACTGACACGAAAAAGCCACCGATGGGTAGTACTTGATGTACGTCCCATTGGTGGCGTTGACTGAAGTGTCGCAGATGACTGCTTATCTCGAAAAATTAAAATTTGTTGTCAGAAGAGGTTAGATTTGGCCTCGATAAAGAAATTGGCTCGGATGGATAGTACATGGCGTACATTCCATTCGAGCCAATGATTGAGAGGTCAAAGATGACCTCTTATCACAACAAATTCACAACAAATTACTTTTTGGGAGTAGCCTTAATCTTAATCTTAGTGAACGCCTTTACGAGTGCATCGTCATTAGTCTTTGCTGGATCGTAGGTTACGGTAACTATCTTAGTGTCTACATCAACCTTTACATCCTTAACACCCTTCTCGTAGGGAATGGTGTTGTTCACCTTCTTAGCGCAACCCGCGCAGTCGATATCGGTAACAAACTCTGTCGTTACTGTCTTCTTCTCGTTCTTCTGTGGCTCCTGTGCATTTGCAAGGCCGAGGCTGAAGAGTGCCACAAGGCACAAAGTGATAATCTTTTTCATAGCTTTAGTTATATTTAATAGTTTAAGTTGCTAATTAATATATGTTTAGTCGCAAGCCGATGTAGAACTTACGACCCATAAGTGGGCCCCATACCATCGAGGAGTTGAAGCCCTCGTCGAAGGCCGATGTACCGTTCCACTGGATAGGCGCTGTTCCGTGACCGTTATGTCCCTGCATATAATTTGCGATATTCTCACAACCGAGATAGAGCGTGAGGTTACTCATCTTGTAGCTCACCTGCGCAAAGAACATTGGATAGATTGGCGAGAGCTCGGGGTTGGTCTGCGCCTTTGCAAGGTCGCCATCGAGCTGTGGCAGACGCATAGGACCGTTGAGCTGCGCTGTGACATCGAATACCCAGCGACTTACGGCATACTGAATGTTGATAAGACCCTTGTAGCGAGATGTCAAAGGACGCTCAACGAGATAGCTCTCCTCGCCACGCTTCAACGTCATCTTCGCGTGAGTGTAGCGGAATGTAGCGAAGAAGTCGAAACCTCGGAAAGGCGTCCAGTTGAAGTCTACCTGGTAGTTATCCGTAAACGACTTATCGGTACTGTTATATATAAGTATAGTGTTGTCGGCAGTCTCCTGGTCGAAGACCATAGTGTTGAAGAACTGCGAACGGAAGTAGTCGAAGCTGATTGTCGCCTGATCGTCACCCGCAAGAGGGAATGTCTGCGCAAGGCTACCACCCACGGTCAACGCCTGCTCCATATCGTCGCCACCAGCCACGAAGCCCTCTGCAAAGCGGATATCACGCGAGGTGGTCATCATCCAGATGTTGTCCGTAACGAGATTCTGACGACGTGAACCCATACCTGCCGATGCTCGGAACGTAGTGCGAGGTGTGATGCTCCAACGGATATGCGAACGTGGTGTGATGAGGAAGCGGCTGTTGTTTGCCGAGTTGGTGATGTAGTAGTCGCCACCCACCATCGAGTAGTCGCCACGAAGACCTACTACCAACGAGAACTTATCCTCTATATTGTATGTGTACTCTGCGAAGATACCTGGCTCGAGAGTGTTGGCCTTACCAACCCATACGTTGTTGTCGTAGGTCGCAGCATCACGCTTTGGGTTGCGCTGGATGTAGCCGTTATCCATCAAACGTCCATTCACCGAGATACCAGCGTTGAGTGACGAGCGCTGTGTGAAGTAGTGAGCATACGTAGCATTGAAACGGAACGAATCCTCGACAACATCTACGGTGTTAAGACCGAAGTATGAGTCGGTGAGATAGTTGTCGTAGTCGAGGATGAAGGCTATGTTGTTCTGCACGGCATCCGCAGGATCACCCGTAAAGGTACGCTCGTAGCCCACGGGGATACCAGCCTTGAGATAGGCGTTGATGTTTCGATTGTTGATCTTTGAGCCATAGAGCGAGTTGAATGGGTCGGCAACCATCTGCTCGTACATATCCTTCTTGTAGCCAACCTGACCACCGAGACGGTTCTCGTTTACGACCTTCCAGCCCCAACGCACCTGCACGCCATTCTTATTCTGCCACAACCACTTGTTAGCGACGTTAATCTGGTTAGCCTTTGGCATATCCACGAAGCCATCGTGGTTCATATCGTGCGAAGCAGTGTCGAGCGAGCCGTGCGCCATAATCACTGTCGAGAGGCTCTTATCCTTGGTCAAAGGAATAGCCGATGAGACGTTAATCTCGGGACGAAGCTCCGAGTCGAAATAGACGTTCAGGAAGAAACGCTCGTCGTCGGTAGGCTTACGGTGCTCGAGGTTAATCTGACCAGTGATAGCCTCGTGACCTGCAGTCACCGAAGCGACACCCTTCGACACCTGGATAGAGTTGAGCCACATACCTGGCGTATAGCTCAAGCCATAGGCAGCACCTGCGCCCATCATAATTGGGCGGTTCTCGTCGAGAATCTGTGTATAAGTACCAGCCAGACCGAGCATCTTGATCTGACGTGCGCCAGAGATAGCATCGCTATAGCCTACGGTCACCGATGCAGAGTTCTCGAACGACTCGGCAAGCGAGCAGCAAGCCATCTTGCAGAGACCTGCAAACGATATCTGCTCCTGGCGAGTGATACCCGAGGTCTTGGCGTAGTTGCCACGCTGCTGACCCTCGATGACAACCTCGTCGATATCTACTGCCGAGGGGCGTAGCTCGATGGTGATATCGTTCTCGTGGCGATCCTCGAGCAAAAGTTCCTGAACATCGTAGCCGAGATAGTCTACAACGAGAGTCTCGAAGCCCGAAACGCGCTTTAGCGAGAACGAGCCATCAACCGAGGTTGTAGCACCAGCTGTGGTGTTCTTCCAGTAGAGTGACGCACCGATAAGTGGCTGGCCGTTCTCGGCATCGACAACCTTACCAGTGAGTGTACGCTGTGCGAAAGCCGCAAATGGCAAGCACATTACAACGATAAGCGAAAGAATTATTTTTTTCATATTTTACTCCGTTTTGGATGTTATAGTAGTTTGGGAATATGGGCTGTGAAGTGTGTGGTGCGAATGCGATATGCACCACACGGCCGACTACGGAGTGCGTATTCGACCTAAGCCAAAACGGGAGGAGCACGCAGTGCCCTCGAAGAGATGAATGCCGTCTGCAACGGCACGGCTTCATAGCCACTGCGCGGCAGAGAGACTACGAAACAATCGGCAATAGCGCCATCCGCCAGAGCTGGCACAACAGCACAAAGGTTGAGGAGCTGCAACACCACATAGCGCGAGTCGTTGCTGCGCTGCATATCTGTGGCGTAGTAGCTCTGACTCTCCTCGAGTGTCAAATGGCTGTGGCAGTCGCAATCCTGCGAGAATGCAGGATCGCTGCACGCACAATGTTCGTCGTGCGAACAGAGCTCGATGGTGTGGTGGTGGTGGAGACCATCACACAATAGCACCGATAGCGACGAGAAGAGTCCTGCAGTGATGTATACCACCGCAAGAAGCATAGCAAATATGGCTCTTCGTAACTCGATCATTGGCTTATCGGTTGCTTATCGTTCGATGCTGGGATTACTTTACGTCGTCGAGCAGTCCGCACTCGTCGAGCTTGTCGAGCCAGCGTGCTGCATCGCGCTGCGCCACCTCGTCGTCGATGCCATAGTACTCGGCAAGGAGGTCTGCAACGGTATTTACGTCGAAAGATTTACCCTCAAGGGCATTCCACAGATAGAGTGCACTCTCGTTGAGAGAGATGATGCGTGTGAGGTCGCTGAACGAGGCACCCTGCATAATCACAACGTGCTCTCCGGCCATCTCACGAACTTTGTACTGCTCTTTAATCTTCATCTACTTACGATTATTACGCCGCAAAGTTAATAACTTTTTCTCGAATCACAACATTTTGCATATCTTTGTGGTGTGAATAGGCGAATAACAGAGCAGAACAGACCATCTATAACTATAGATGAGGCACTCAAAAAGTGGTGGGGATACGATAATTTCCGCCCCGTGCAGCGCGACATTATCGAGTCGGTAATGGCCAAGCGCGACACCCTTGCACTGATGCCAACGGGCGGTGGTAAGTCGCTCACGTACCAGATTCCTGCAATGGTGATGGAGGGGTTGTGCATTGTCGTAACGCCACTCATCGCGCTGATGAAGGATCAGGTCGACGGTCTGCGTTCGCGCGGCATACCTGCTGTGGCCGTTCACTCGGGTATGGACTCGCGCCGCATAGAGATAGCTCTCGACAACTGCACCTATGGCGATGTTAAGCTACTGTATATAGCACCCGAGCGACTTGCAACCGATGCCTTCAGGGTGCGTCTGCGCCGTATGAACGTAGCGCTGGTTGCTATCGACGAGGCGCACTGCATATCGCAGTGGGGCTACGACTTCCGCCCATCCTACCTGCGCATCGCCGAGATACGCCGCGAGGCTCCCAACGCCACATTCCTTGCACTTACTGCCTCGGCAACGGAGCGCGTGGCCGAAGATATTATGCACCATCTCGGCTTTAGCGAACGCCACATTATACGTTCGAGTTTCGCACGCCCCAACCTCTCGTACGCCGTACGCATCGTCGACGATAAGTATGGACAATTGCTACGCATAATAGAGAATGTCGAGGGCACGGGAATCGTCTATATGCGTTCTCGCGAGGGTTGCGAAGAGATGGCCGAGAGGCTGCAACACGACGGCATAAACGCAAAGTTCTACCACGCAGGACTCCCCAACCTCGAGCGTGCAATGCGCCAGGAGGAGTGGAGTTCGGGCAAGGTGCGTATCATCGTGGCTACCAACGCCTTCGGTATGGGCATCGACAAGAGCGACGTACGCTTTGTGGTACACTACGCTATGTGCGACTCACTGGAGGCATACTACCAGGAGGCAGGTCGCGCAGGCCGCGACGGAAGGCGTAGCTATGCCGCACTTTTAGCCACGAAGGATGATGCCGCGCGTGTCGAGAGACTATTCAAGGCCGAGTTTCCGCCCATCGCCGAGATCAAGTCGATATACGAGAGCGTGTGCAACTATTTGCAAATTGCTACGGGCGAGGGCGAGGATGGCTCGTTTGTATTCAACATCTTCGAATTCTGCCACCTCTACCATCTATCGCTTAACAAGGTGACCAGCGCACTGAAGATTCTCGAGCAGAACAACTATATGACCCTGCTCGACGAGTGCGACAACCCTGCAAAGCTGATGTTCTGTTGTAGCCGCGACTCGCTCTACAAGCTCAATGTCGGAGGCAACGATATGGACCTTATGCTACGCACCATACTGCGTATGTACAACGGCGTATTCAGCCACTTCCGCTCTATCGACGAGCTACACATAGCAGCCACGTCGGGACTTAAGCGCGAGCGTGTGCACGACCTGCTGAAGATATTGTGGCGTATGCACGTCATCCGCTATATCCCTGCGGTACACTCGCCGATGATACACCTCAACTGCGAGCGTCTGCCTATTGCCGACCTCTACATCGCCCCCGAGACATATCGCAACCGCTACGATATGGCCGAGGAGCGATACAAAAATATGCTTCACTACACGCTCCAGATTGAGGAGTGTCGCAGCGTAGTTATCGAGCGCTACTTCGGCGATAAGGAGTCGAAGCCTTGTGGCGTGTGCGACATATGTCTACAGCACAAGCGACGTGAGCGCAACGAGCAGCCTATCGAAGAGCGCATCATCGAGCTTCTGACCAAAGGCGAGTTGAGTGTCAAGGAGTGCATAGCGGCAATCGGCGGCGAGGAGCAACGCGTAGTCGCTGTGGTGGATAAAATGGTGCGCGAGAGTAAAATTTCTCTTTCAAGCGACTCGAAACTCAAAATTATTGAGTAACTTTGTCGCTTGGTTATAGCTCTGCAACGCGTTTTGCGAAGAGCACCCCTGAAAGAAATAGTTTAAGAATGTCATTTCGACCAACAATAGATAACGATACCGTAGCCTCGTTGCCAGCCGCCCGATTTGGTGGCCGCATTGTCGTTGTCGATAGCGAAGAGCTTATCGACGCAGCTTGTCGCGACCTTGGTGCAAGCGAGGTCATTGGCTTCGACACCGAGACACGCCCCTCGTTCCGTGCTGGCGTGAGCTACAAGGTGTCGCTCCTGCAGCTCTCGACACACGAGACCTGTTATCTGTTCCGCCTCTGTCACATACGCCTCGACAACCGTATACTCAAGATTCTCGGCTCACGCCGTATCATCAAGGTGGGAGCGAGTGTTGCGGGCGACATCCGCGCACTGCACGCCCTGCGCAGCTTCAAGGCCGATGGCTTTGTCGACCTGCAAAATGAGGCCGAGCGCTGGGGCATCGAGGAGAAGAGTCTGCGTAAGCTCTCGGCGATAACCCTCGGCGAACGGGTGTCGAAGGCTCAGCGCCTGAGCAACTGGGAGGCCGAGACCCTCACAGCACAGCAGCAGGACTATGCCGCAACGGACGCGTGGGTATGTGTGCGCATCCTCGACGAGTTGCTCAAGTATGAGCCCAAGGGTGGCAAGTTCGACATATTGTCGTTTGCCGACAACCTTGCCGAGGAGAGCAAGACACAGCACAAACCCCACCGCAAGCGCCACCGCAACCGTCATAGAAACGCAACAGAGGGTCGCCAGGAGCAGGTGTCGGAAGGTAACCAACAGTGAATTTTATAATTTAAGGATATATGAAAGATAAGTTAAGCATCGTCGCGCTACGTCGCGGTAAGGAGGAGTCGCTGGAGCGTCGCCATCCTTGGGTATTCTCGGGCGCAATCGAGAAGATCACCGAGGGCAGCAAGCCTTTGGCCGAGGGCGACGTGGTGGATGTCGTAACCAAGCAGGGGGAGTTTATCGCACGCGGACACTATCAGATCGGCTCTATCGCTGTACGTGTATTGACCTTCGAGCAGGAGGCAATAGATCAGCAGTGGTGGGACAACCGCATAGCACAGGCCAAGGAGCTCCGCGAGACGCTTGGTATGATTGGCAACAGCGAGACCACCTGCTATCGTCTCGTCCACGGCGAGGGCGACCTCTTGCCGGGTCTGGTTGTCGACATCTACGGCACGACAGCCGTTGTGCAGTGCCACTCTGTGGGTATGTACCTATCGCGCCACGCCATTGTCGAGGCTATACGCAAGGCCTACGGCGAGCTTATCGAGGCTATATATGACAAGAGTTCACAGACGTTACCCTACAAGGCCGAGCTCGGTGCTATCGACGGATATCTCTGGGGACGCAACCCACAGACGGAGAATGTCGTACTGGAGAATGGTCTGAAGTTTAAGGTCAACTGGGAGGAGGGTCAGAAGACCGGTTTCTTCATCGACCAGCGCGAGAACCGCGACCTTGTACGCCAGTATTCGCGCGGCCGCAAAGTGCTCAACACATTCTGCTATACGGGAGGTTTTTCAGTTGCTGCACTGGCTGGAGGTGCTACCGAGGTGGTATCTATCGACCTCTCGGAGCGTGCCGTAAAGCTTGCCGACGAAAATATGAAGCTCAACTTTGGCGAGGATGCACCCCACCAGGCTATCGCCTGCAATGCGGTGGAGTATCTGAAGGATATCGACGAGGATTTCGACCTTATCATCCTCGATCCACCAGCCTTCGCCAAGCACCACAAGGTACTCGGTAATGCGTTACAGGGCTACAAGAAGATTAACGTCCGCGCATTGCAGAAGATTCGCCCAGGCGGTATACTCTTCACCTTCTCGTGCTCACAGGCCGTAAGCCGCGACCTCTTCCGCACGACGATATTTACGGCAGCAGCCATCGCCGGTCGCCGCGTGCGTATCATCGGTCAGCTGACACAGCCTGCCGACCACCCTATCAACATCTACCACCCCGAGGGCGAGTATCTCAAGGGCTTGGTTGTATACGTAGAATAAGAATAAAAAAGCATAACTATGAGACGATTGACTATCATTGCATTGTGCACAGCCGCAGCGGTTGCCTGCACAAACAATAAGGGCGTAGTGATTGACGAGCAGGGCGCAATGAATGCTGCCTATGACGCTAGCTACGAGCTTGCTACTCGCGTTATTGAGGCCGAGAATATCGCAGCTTTCGAGGAGGCACGCGCCGAGTTGGAGGCCTACGAGAAGGCTTTCCGCACACAGATTGGCGGCGAGGAGTACAAGATTTTTATCGAGGAGTGTAACTATATTCTTAACGAAAACTAACAACCGTATATGAAGAAGTTTCTTACGATTTTAGCATATAGCGTATTGGTTGGCGCGGTACTTTTCGCCACCACCTGCGAGAGCCACGTGACTATCAGCACGCCAGAGCGCGATGCTGCACTCATCGAGAGCAAGGCTTCGACAATCCGCAGCGAGGCCGATTTGCGCGACGTCGAGAACCTCGCACGTCAGTACGAAATTGCCTACCGCCACAGCATCAACGGCGCAGCGGCTCTCTACTTCAAGCGTCTTGTCGAGCCAGTGCTTATCGAGGCTGGCGAGCGTCGCGATGCTATCCGCTTCGAGGAGGAGGCTTTTGAGTCAGCACTTCGCAACTTCTACCGTGCTCTCGACGACAGAGCGCGTGCGTGGAATATGCAGACAGGCTCAATGGATGAGGCCAAGGCTCTCATCGCCGCAAACTGCACAAAGATTGCAGCCCTTGAGGAGGAGAAGAACGCCCTTGTAGGGCGTAAGGAGGAGCTCGCGATGGAGATTATCGAGCAGGGCTACCCCGAGTCGCTTCTTGCCGAGCTTGGCAAGGTCGAGGAGAGCATCATCCTCACCGACAGCAATATCGCCGCTATCGCACACGAGAACGAGATTATCGTCCTCTCACGCCGCTTGCAGTATGGCGAGGAGATTTCGGCCGAGGCTGACGACTGCCACGACTGCTGCACCAAGAGCGATGTAACAATTAGCATCGAGCCATTTGCCGAGAGCGAGAATATGGAGTAATCGATACCACAAAAAAGAGACAACGCCCACCAGCTGAATGGTGGGCGTTGTTGTTTTCAGAGAGATTGCAATGCTGCGAATTTACTTAACAATCTTGAACTCAACCTCCTTAAAGGCATACTCGCGCATCAGGCCATCGCTATGCTCGAGGCATAGCTGACCCGAGGGTCGCACGCCGCGAATAGTTGCCGTAAAAGCCTCACCCGTAGGCAGATAGTAGGTATGCGCCTCATCGAGACGATATATCAGCTTGCGGTAGCTACTCTGCACCGTCTCCTTATCACCGCGCTCCAGCACATCGTACCATCTGCGCAGCGCATTGATAAACTCGCGCAGCACCTCCTCGCGGTCGAACTCTCGGCCTCGCTCCATATACATCGATGTAGGATTGGGCAGATCCTCGGGGAAGCTGCGCTGGTTTACATTGATACCTACACCGACAATCGTACGCTCGATACGTTCGCACGAAAGCGCCTGCTCGATGAGCACACCGACAATCTTCTTATTGCCGGCATATATATCGTTAGTCCACTTTATGCGGCACTCGATGCCATACTTGCCGAGGGTCTCGACCAGTGCAAGGGCGACAACCTCCGAGAGCAGGAACTGCTCGACAATGGGCAGAAAATGCGGTTTGAGTACCACCGAGAAGGTCAGATTCTCACCCTCGCGGCTATGCCACACGTGGCCTCGCTGACCACGTCCGGCACTCTGATACTCGGCCCAGATTGCATCGAAATGGTCGTATCGCGCATCTCGCGCATCGTCGTTTGTCGAGATGCTATGTTGTTTATGCTCTATCATAGATAGGTTTATCGAATTAGTTGTATCAAATATGTTGGTAAAGATACGAAAAATCCTATAAAAAGGGTTATCTTTGCAGAATAATTTAACTTTACACAAAATGACAGCTTTACAACGATATATCGCCTCGCTCCTCGGAGCTGCACTTCTGGTCGCAGGATGTGGCAGCACGAAGAGCGGCCACAGCACAACTACCGAGAGTGAGACGCAGGTCACAATAGCCAAGATATATGACTACCGCATAATCGCGGAGTACCCACACTCGACATTGAGCTACACGCAGGGTCTGCACTACCTCAACGGCACGATGTGGGAGAGTACGGGTCAGGAGGGCGAGTCGCACATTCTCCAAAGCGACCTTCGCACAGGCGAGCGCACAATACTCACATCGCTCGACAAGAGCGAGTTTGGCGAGGGTATGACCATCCTTGGCGAGAGGATATATCAGCTCACGTGGACCTCGGGCAATGCCTATGTCTACGACCTCAAGGGCACGCTCCTCAACAAGCACAAATATCGTGGCGAGGGCTGGGGACTAACCTCGGATGGCAGTAGTCTGTATCTCTCGGATGGCACATCGACAATTCGCCGCGTCAATCCCGAAACATTTGCTACCGAGGAGTCTATCTGCGTGTCACTCGACGGCGAGCCTCTCGACTACATCAACGAGCTTGAGTGGATTGATGGTCACATCTGGGCAAACATCTACCTCACAGCCGCCATCGTCGAGATCGACCCTGCGACGGGCGTTGTGGTTGGATATATCGACCTTCCCGAACTACGCTACCGTCTGAAGGATAACCCCGAGGCCGAGGTACTCAACGGCGTGGCATATAACCCCGAGAGTGGCAACCTCTACGTTACGGGCAAGGATTGGAATCGCATCTTCGAGATTGAGGTTTTGCGATAGTGAAGAGTCTATAACACGAAAAACCAAAGAGCTATGAACAATATAACGGAGCGCATTAAGGAGCTTCTATCAAGACATATCATCGTTGCGGACGCAGCCATAGGCACAACACTCGTTGGCGGCGAGCGCAAACTATGCCCCGACACCCTCAATATCACCGAAGAGGAGCGTGTCGTGGCGATGTACGAGGCATCGATCAAGGCCGGAGCACGCATCATCACGACCAACACTTTTCTGGCAGACCCACTAATGCTCAGGGAGTGTGGCGTGAGTTACTCAACAGAGGAGATTGTCGCCGCAGCCCTCGCAGCAGCACGCAAGGCTGTAGCGAAGAGCGAGAAGGAGGTGTTCATCGCTGGTTCGATAGGCCCTTCGACGCGCAACATATCGCTGGCCATAGACCTTACGGAGGATGAACTTCGCGCATCGTACCGCACACTCATCGAGGCATTAGCACGCGAGGGTGCCGACATATTCCTCATCGAGAGCATTACCGATGTACGCAACGCAGAGATTGCTGCCGAGGTGTGCCGCGAGGTAGCCCCCGAGCGCCCCATCATCTTCTCGGCTGTGTTGTCGAAGATTGGCGGATTGCTACTCTCGGGTCGCACCATCGAGAAGTATGTTGCCGATGTGGAGCGCTTCGAGCCTCTGGCTATCGGTTTCAACTGCTCGGCAGGCGTAAAGAGCGTGGTTGACAACATCGAGTTGCTCACGCGCTACACCTCACGCCCTACATACTGCTCTCCCTCGGCAGGTCTTCCCGACAAGAGGGGCAAGTATAGCGAGACCCCAACGAAGCACACCGAGACGCTGCGTACAGCTGCCGAGCGCGGTCTACTCAGCATCGTGGGTGGCTGCTGTGGTACGACAGTCGAGCATACGCGAGGCGTAGCACAGATGGCACGCCACTACAAACCCCGTAAAATGGAGTAGCTATGACCACAATGATAGATTTCCGCCGAGAGCTGCACCGCCACCCCGAGCTATCGTTCGAGGAGCGAGAGACGCAGCGCTACATCCTCGCTCGACTTGCAGAGGCAGGCATCGAGTGCCGCGAGATTGCCGGCACGGGTGTATTAGCACGCATCGAGGGTCGACGTGGCAACCATAAGCGCGGTGTGGTGCTTCGTGCCGATATCGACGCGCTGCCCATCAAGGAGCTTAACGACATCGAGTTCCGCTCCGAGAGAGAGGGTGTGATGCACGCCTGTGGTCACGATATGCACGCTGCGATGCTCTTTGGCGTGCTTAAGGAGCTAAACAAGGAGCGCGACTTCGAGGGTACGCTCTTCGGCATCTTCCAGCCCGGCGAGGAGCTCAATCCTGGCGGTGCTTCGTACGTCATTGCCGAGAAGCCATTCGAGGGCTACGACATAGCCGCAGTCATAGGGCAGCACGTCGATGCACGTCTCGAAGTTGGCGAGGTGGGCATATGTCCTGGCGAGTTTATGGCCGCTAACGACGAGATTCGACTCTATGTCACAGGTCGCGGAGGACACGCTGCACGCCGTGGCGATATCGATGACAGCGTGACTGCGATGTGCGATATGGTCATCTCGACAACCGCCCTCAATGCACCCAAGTGCGTAGTGTCGGTGGGTCGCATAATTGCCGATGGCGCAACGAATGTCATTCCCAGCCGCGTAACGGCCGAGGGCACGATACGCACCTTCGATGAGCAGGAGCGTGAAAGACTCCACACGCTCATACGCAGCAATGCACATCGCGTCGAGGAGCGCTATGGCGTGAAGGTCGAGGTCGACATCAACCGCGGATATCCAAGTGTTGTGAACGACGTAATGCTCTCGTACGAGGCGATGATCATCGTATCGGATGAGGGCGTTGCCGTACGCGAGTTGCAGCCCATACCTATGGCCGAGGACTTCGGTCACTACACACGTCTCTACCCTTCGCTCTTCTACCGTCTCGGTGTGGGAGCAGCGTCGGGAGGGTCGCACACCGCCACATTCCTTCCCTCGGAGGAGGCGCTGGAGGTGGGCCGCAGAGTGATGCAGCGCCTCGCGCTACACATCCTCAACAAGTAAACTAACTGAAACGAAAGATAGCTAAAGATGGCTAAAAAGAAGAATAAGAGGGGACACGGCCGCGACGAACGTGCATCGTTCATCGTCGAGATGTTCCGCGAGTTCCCCGACAATAAGTTTTCGCTCAAACACCTCGCCGCCGCATCGGGTGGTGCCGACCGCGATGGTCGCACGATGACCTTTGCGATTGTGCGACAGCTCATCGAGGATGGTTTTGTGGAGGAGGTTTCGAAGAGCAAATATCGCCTTGCACGCCGCGCCCTGCCCAGCTTCGAGGGTGTGGTAGTGGGTGCTACGCCTGGTGCGTTGTATGTCCACGTCGAGGAGTTCGAGAGCGATGTCTACATATCACGCCACAACGCCGCAGGTGCGCTGGATGGCGACCGCATACGTCTTGTCGTCGCACGCAAATCGCGCAATGGTGAGCTTGAAGGCTCGGTTGTCGAGATTCTGGAGCGTAGCCGCAAGCCATATATCGGTGTTGCAGAGGTTACGACAAACTCGATATTCGTATCGGTCGACCCACGCCGTATGAATACGGATATTTATATGCCTCGCAAGCTCTACCCAAATATCGAGAGTGGCGATAAGGTCGCGGTGCGCATCATCGACTGGCCCGAGGGCGACCGTCTGCCACAGGGCGAGCTCGTAGAGCGTCTCGGTAAGGCTGGCGACAACGATACCGAGATGCACGCTATACTTGCGGAGTTCGACCTACCCTACCACTTCGAGCGCGAGGTGGAGCAGGCTGCCGAGTGCATCGAGGAGGATATCAGCAACGCGGAGATTGTGCGACGCAGAGATATGCGCGACCGCACGACATTTACCATCGACCCTGCCGATGCCAAGGACTTCGACGACGCACTATCCATCGCACGCCTCAGCGACGGGGTGTGGGAGATTGGCGTACATATCGCCGATGTGTCGCACTACGTGCGCCCCGGCTCGATTATCGACGACGAAGCACGCGAGCGCGCGACATCGGTATACCTTGTCGACAGAACTGTGCCTATGCTCCCCGAGAGGTTATGCAACGAGCTATGTTCACTCCGTCCTCACGAAGATAAACTCTGCTTCTCGGCTGTATTTACACTCAACGACGAGGGCGAGATTCGCGACGAGTGGTTTGGCCGCACGGTGATTCACTCCGACCGCCGCTTCACCTACGAGGAGGCGCAGGAGATTATCGAGGGTAAGGCGGGTGATTTTGCCGAGGAGATACTCACACTCAACGCCATAGCACAGAATCTGCGCAAGGAGCGCTTCCGCCACGGAGCCATCGCCTTCGCACGTGAGGAGGTGCGATTCCGTCTCGATGAGAAGGGTTTTCCTATAGGTGTCTACACGAAGGTGCAGAAGGAGGCCAATATTCTTATCGAGGAGTTTATGCTTCTGGCCAACCGTCGCGTGGCGGAGTTCTGCTCACATAGTATGTCGAAGAGCGGCCGCAAAGTAGCGCGACCAATGATTTACCGCGTACACGACGAGCCATCCGAGGAGAAGCTGAGCCGCTTCCGCGACTTTGCACTCCGCTTCGGCCACTACTTCAAGGCCTCGAAGGGTCGCGCCGTTGCACGCGAGATGAACAAGCTGCTGGGTGAGGTTGCAGGTCGCAGCGAGGCTAATGCCATCACGACACTTGCGGTGCGCAGTATGGCCAAGGCGCAGTATACGACCGACAACATAGGCCACTATGGTCTGGCCTTCGCCTACTATACACACTTCACATCGCCCATACGCCGCTACCCCGACGTTCTGGTGCATCGCATCCTGGCATCTTATCTCGAGGGCGAGAAGCGCCGCGACAAGGAGCAGCTGGAGATGTTGGCAAAGCACTCAACCGAGCGCGAGATACTCGCCTCGGAGGCCGAGCGCGCAAGCATCAAATACAAGATGGCGGAGTTTATGCAGGAGCATATCGGCGAGGAGTTCGACGGCGTAGTTTCGGGTCTTGCCGAGCGAGGCATCTACGTCGAGCTCAACGAGTCGCACGTCGAGGGTATGGTCTTTATGCGCGATATGGACGAGGAGGATTTCTTCTACTTCGACGAGACGCGCTACGAGGTCGTAGGTCGCCGCTCGGGCTGCCGCCTCACACTTGGCTCGCCTGTACGCATCTGCGTCAAGGGTGTGGATATGAATCGCCGCACACTGCAATTCAAACTGTTACTCAACAACACTGCGCCCTCGAAGCGCAACTCAAAATAGGGCTATGAGCAAGATAGATAACATTTTAGAGAAGGCCTTGGAGCGCGAATCGCTGACACGCGAGGAGGCATATGAGCTCTACGACAACGCACCGCTACAGCTGCTTGCAAGCGTTGCCGACAGCTTGCGCTCAACGGCTGTGGGTGACCCACGCGTTGTTACGTGGCAGATAGACCGCAACGTGAATATCACCAACGTCTGCAAGTCGGGATGTCGTTTCTGCAACTTCCACTGCAAGCCCCACGAGGAGGATAAGGCCTACATAACCACGATGGCCGAGTATCGCACCAAGATCGACGAGGCACTGAAGCTCGGCGCCGACCAGCTACTGCTGCAGGGAGGTCTGCATCCACGTCTCGGCATAGAGTTCTACGAGACACTCTTCCGCCAGCTCAAGAAGGAGTACCCCGCGCTGCGCCTCAACGCCCTCGGCGCCCCCGAGGTGGCACACATCGCACAGATAAGCTCGATTACGACTATCGAGACCCTCGAGCGACTCAAGGCCGCAGGTCTCGACACGCTGCCTGGCGCAGGAGCAGAGATTCTCGCAGAGGATGTACGCAAGCGCATATCTCCAGCGAAGCCTTCGGCACGCGATTGGGTGAGGGTTATGCACGAGGCACATCGCCTCGACATACCTACGACAGCTACGATGATGTATGGTCACGTGGAGCGCGCGCATCAGCGCGTCGATCACCTTATTACCATACGCGACCTTCAGGCCCTCAAGCCCGAGTCGTCGCGCGGTTTTACAGCATTTATTCCGTGGGTATTCTGCCCCGCGTGCACACAGCTCGAGAAGGAGGGTATTGCGCCACGCTTCTCGGCAACGGAGTATCTGCGCATCATTGCCTTGAGCCGTATCATTCTGCACAACATACGCAACATCCAGGCTTCGTGGCTGACAGTAGGCCGCGAGGTTGCCGAGATTGCGCTGCATAGCGGAGCCAACGATATGGGCTCAATAATGATCGAGGAGAATGTGGTGTCGTCGGCAGGTGCAACAACACGCTTCGACCGCGAAGCTATGAAGGCTACGATTCGCCGCGCCGGCTTCGAGCCTCGCCTACGCAACCAGCTCTACGAATACCGCGACGAGAGAGCGATATTCGGCAATAAGTAGAATTGTGTGTAACCATATATAATTATCAGATATGAAGCAACTTAAAACTTTAAACTACGAAGCACCAACGCTTGTCGCTATCGAGTGCAACGTAGAGGCCGGCTTCTCGATTAGCGAGACCTACGGCTACGACCTTCCCGACTTTATGGAGGATAACATTCTTTAAAACTCAAAAGCTTGTATGAAGAGACTATTTTTTATTTTCGCAGCCGTAGCTGCGCTCCTCAACATAGCTTGTGAGGAGAACATAGTAGAGAATTTCACCGTCGAGCAACTCGTCGACTTCAGCGTTGTTGCAGAGTCGGGCGCAGATAGTCGCGTAGCACTCGACGGCAACAGAACAAGCTGGGAGGTAGGCGACCGTATCACACTGGCGCTAACACCTTCGAGCGGCACGACATCGTTCAGCACATTGGAGATTAAGTCATCGGATGATATCACCTCTAATGGCAAGCGCGCGGTATTTCGCGGCAAGGTGCCAGCAGGCAGCTACTTCAGTGTAGGTGCGCTCTACCCTGGCGTGGACAACCCCTCGACAAATATTGTCCTCGAGCGTGACGCTCTGGACAACCTCTTTATGCTATCGCACCAGATAAACTATAGCGCTCCGGTGCTCACCATCGAGGAGGGACAGAGCAAGGAGGTGAAGCTATCGTTCAACCATTTGATGCACAAGATGGACTTCAACCTCACACTCGCCGATGGCTACTCTTCGAAGGACCTCGAGTCGAAGAATATCGCTGTGGAGTTTAGTGCAACATCGAGCAACGGCGCGATAGCCTTCATCGAGGAAAACAGCCTCAACATCGTTCGCGGTATGCTCTCGACGGTATCTACAGCCAACTCTATTCGCGTATGCAGCAGCGAGCCCCAGTTCTCTACGATGATATTTCCGATAAACTACGAGACAGATATGGTCTTCACATTCGACGTCTATATCGATGGCGAGAAGCGCTACGAGATACGCAAACCCGAGAGCGGCACGTTGAGCACATTCACGATGCTTGCAGGCGAGTCAACGACCGTAAATCTCGAACTTAACGCCAAGAACTGCGTAGGTGGTGGCGCAGAGGTAGTTGCCGAGCCTATCACACTCAAGGCATCGCAGTCGAAGATCAAGGCAAATGGCACAGATAGCGCGACGTTGAGCGTAGTGAAGACAAATGGTGGCGAGGATGTAACATCGGAGTCGACAATATTTGTCAACGGCAACAAGCTCTACGGCACAACTTTCACAGCAACAACAGCTGGCACCTATACGCTCTATGCAGAGCGTCTTGGCGAGCGTTCGGCCGAGATTAAGATTGTTGCCGAGCAGTCGGGCAATACGGGCAAGAGCATTGTTTTTGCTGATGGAGTATCGATCAACTCGGGCTGGTATGATGTGAATAAGAAGGCGCGAGGCAACAACGGCGATATCAATATGTGCTGGGCAGCAGCGTCATCGAATATGATTCAGTGGTTCCAAGACCGCTATGTCGCAGCTGGCAATACACTTCCATCGAAGGCGATCAACGGCCCCGGAACAAAGACCCACGGCTCGTATGGTCCTTATGAGCTTGCGCTGATGGATATGTACCACTCGGAGTGGAACAACGATAAGGGCGGTCAGGTATGGGAGGCTATTCCCTGGTATTTCGAGGGCGTGCTCAACGGTGGCGAGTATGCTTCGGCAGGCTCACAAGCATACCCTTTGGATAAGAATGGCGGTGGCTATTGGAAGAGCATCTGGAACAGCGTCAAGTCACATATGTACTGCGGATACTCATACGTTCTTATTCCGGGCACTATAGAGTACTATAACCTCTACACCGCAAGCTATATCTCGTCGTGGGGCAGCGCTTCGGGCTTTACGGATCTTGTCGTTCAGATCTTCGAGCGCGGTATGGCAAGTATGACTGTGCGCACAGGCGCAACTGGAGGTATACTCCACGCCGTAACACTCTGGGGCTATGAGATAGATAACTCAACAGGTCTCATTACTCGTGTGTGGATTACCGATTCGGATGACCTCGAGGTAGAGCCCAAGGAGCAGTTGCTCAACGAGTATAATGTAAGCTACGATGGTGGCAGCAGCATCCGCCTTTCATCCACATCGACGAAGTACGGCTCGTTGTGGGTGGTACAGCTTCAGCCATTCTCGGGCTACGGATCAGCCGACAAGTAAGTCGCAACCAACTGACTGCTAATAAGATATAGTACGCAAATAGCGTGCTATATCTTTTTTTTTGATTGCGATGTTGGTATTCACAGTCTCCGTCGCGCAGGAGATGCCTCAACTGCGCTCGGTATGACACACTGAACACGCAATACACAATCACAAAAGCGCAGCTTGCCAAGCAAGGTAGAGCCTTGCCACAAGTCCCCCTTATCAAAGGGGGATTTAGGGGGATTGTATACATCTCTACCCAACAATAAATCGGCAATCTAAACAAGCTTGGGCAATCACCGAAGGTGAGGTTTGGGGTATGTAGGTGCTCACAAATTTATTTGTCGGAGCATCTATAGAGCCCAAACAAAAGCGCAGCTTGCCAAGCAAGGTAGAGCCTTGCCACAAGTCCCCCTTATCAAAGGGGGATTTAGGGGGATTGTATACATCTCTACCCAACAATAAATCAGCAATCTAAACAAGCTTGGGCAATCACCGAAGGTGAGGTTTGGGGTCTGTAGGTGCTCACAAATTTATTTGTCGGAGCACCTATAGAGCCCAAATAAAAGCGCAGCTTGCCCAAGCGAACAACCTATTTTGCATAATATATAAGGTATCTATCGCATTATATCCTTTTTTTTTGTAACTTTGTGCCAAATTGTGATTTAACTAAAAACACTATATAATTATGACAATTGAACTCAGTGAACAGGAACAGCTACGCCGCCAATCGCTTAAGGCTCTGCGCGAGTTAGGTATCAACCCCTACCCAGCAGCACGCTACGAGGTTACGGCTACAGCACGCGAGATTGCCGAGAACTACGATGCCGAGAAGGGCAACTACGCGGAGGTATCTATCGCAGGACGTATTATGAGCCGCCGTATTATGGGCTCTGCATCGTTCTTCGAGCTTCAGGACTCAACAGGTCGTATCCAGGTATACATCCGTCGTGACGACATCTGCCCCGAGGGCGACACAACACTCTACAACACTGTATTCAAGAAGCTCTTGGATATCGGCGACTTTATCGGCGTAGAGGGTTTTGCATTTCTCACCAACACAGGCGAGTTGTCGGTACACTGCCGCAAGTTTACCGTTCTCTCGAAGTCGGTACGTCCTCTCCCAGTTGTTAAGCAGAAGGATGGTCAGACATTCGACGCTTTGACCGACCCAGAGGTGCGCTACCGCCAGCGCTACTTGGACCTCGTGGTAAATCCTCACGTTAAGGATACATTCCTCAAGCGCGCCAAGATTATGCAGACTATGCGTGACTTCTTCAACGAGCGCGGCTACCTCGAGGTTGAGACACCTATCCTTCAGCCTATTCCTGGTGGTGCATCGGCACGTCCATTCATCACCCACCACAACGCACTGGATATCGACTTCTATATGCGAATTGCTACGGAGCTCTACCTCAAGCGTCTTATCGTAGGTGGCTTCGACGGTGTTTACGAGTTCGGCAAGAACTTCCGCAACGAGGGTATGGACCGTACGCACAACCCAGAGTTCACCTGTATGGAGATTTATGTTGCATACAAGGACTATATCTGGATGCAGGAGTTCACAGAGCAGATGCTTGAGCGTGTAGCAATGGCTGTAAATGGCACGACTGATGTGGAGATCGATGGCAAGACCATCTCGTTCAAGGCTCCATTCCGCCGTATCACTATGACCGACGCTATCAAGGAGAAGACAGGCTACGACATCACAGGCCAGAGCGAGGAACAGCTACGCGAGGCTTGCCAGCGCCTCAACGTCGAGATTGACGAGACTATGGGTAAGGGTAAGCTCATCGACGCTATCTTCGGTCAGTACTGCGAGGAGCACCTCGTACAGCCTACATTCGTCACCGACTACCCTATCGAGATGTCACCACTATGTAAGCGTCACCGCGACAATGAGGAGCTTACCGAGCGCTTCGAGTTGTTCGTAAATGGTAAGGAGTTGTGTAATGCCTACTCAGAGCTTAACGACCCTATCGACCAGTTGGAGCGCTTCCAGGAGCAGATGCGACTCTCGGAGAAGGGCGATGATGAGGC
>JAGBXR010000034.1 GCA_017629145.1 Alistipes sp.
CCATAATAGCCCTGCGCAAAGGCACTGAATCGAGGCATTACTGATGCATCTAACGCCTTACGCTGTGCTACGAGCTTGTCGCTTTGAGCCTCAAACATCGCAAGCTCTGGGCGTGCTGATGTGCGACTTGCTACATCGACCATCGCTGGGCGAGTGAGTGTTTCATCTGTGAGAGGCCGTCCGATAAACACCTCCAACATTCGGCGAAAACTTGCCCGCGATGCCACCACCTGACTGAGCGTCTGACGAGCAGTGAGTAACTCAGCCTCGATAGCATCGACATCAGATTGCATCGCTACACCATTTTTATAATAGGTACGCATACGATTTAGGTTCGCATCTAAAACTTCAATGAGTGTCTCAGTCTGTTCAACACGCTCGTCAAGCAAGAGAATGCCGAAGTAGAGATTTTGAATACGAGATTGCAGGTCGTAGAGTGAAACATCCACTCGGCTACGCTGTTCGGCCGCCTCCGCCTCGGCAATTGCACGATTAGCCTTTGACTGACCGCCGTCCCAAATATTTTGCGAAACATCGATAGCCACTTTGTACTGGTCTTTGCGAACGCCCGACATATCCAATCCACTGGCTGCAATCATCGGATTGAAAGCCTCGGGATAGGTAGGTGTCGCCGATTGATAGGTGGCTTGCCCAGAGAATACCACCTGTGGAATCCACGCACGAGCAGCATTCGATATGTTATACTGCTCCGTCTCCGCTATTAAGTCGTATTGCCTAATTTCGGGATAGTTTTCTCGTGCCAATTTGCAACACTCGTCAAGCGTTTGCGCCTGAGAGGTGAGTACCGTTAGCATCATTAACGATAATAAAATAGACCGTTTCATACTATTCTTTTTTGATTCTTCGCATAATAAGTTCTATATTTTCAGTCTTGCGTTGAGCGAGCAGCATCTCTATTGATTGCCTGTTATCACTCAATAAGTTCTCTATCATATTTGCCATTAACGAAGGGAATATGTTAAGCGATAATACGGACTGAAACAACAGTAACACATTGAATGACTCAACCTCCCCTCTTGCAGCCGCCTCGTCAACCTCTCGTTGCAAAGAGTTGAAGAGGTGGAAGCAACTTGCAATCTTTGTCTTTAAGAGGTCGCATCTATTTTTATAGGGCAACACCTCATTTACTATGAATCGAGGTAGATCAGGATTGACTGCAACAAAATCAAAATGGACAGATATTGCCTCTTCGATACGCTTAACCAAAGGAAGGTCGCCATTACCGAAAAGATGGGTTATCAAAGGAACTATCTCCGACATCTTTTTGTCGATGAAACGCTCAAATAGTTGCTCTTTGGTACGGAAATAATAATGCAACATTGCGTGTGTTACATCTGCCGCCTTGGCTATCGATGTGGTTCTTGCACCATTATACCCCTTTTCCAAGAACTCCTTTTCAGCCGCTTCAAGTATCTGTTGCTCTTTGCTTTGCACTGTTTGCTCATTCATTTTTTTGATGTTAATTTTGCGATTTAACAAAATCGTTTAACAAAACTGTTAATACAAAGGTACGATTTATTTTTAATTCGCAAAATATAATCGTATAAATATACCCCACTACTCTACCATCTTGCCATATTTCTCCAATATCCACTCCCAAACCATATCCTTTTCTGGGTCATTTAGCTCGACCCACACATCCGGAGCAAGAGACTCCTCGTCGATAGCTTTATCGGGGCGTACGAAATGCTTATGGCTTACGGTTACCATTGTAGCCGTATTAGGCAGTGTGCAGTACAGTACATCACCATAGTGGCTTGGCTTGCCGCCCGATGACTCACCGACGATTGTGCCAATACCGTTATCGCGTGCTAGTGTCAATAGAAGCGTTGAGCTACTAAATGAGTTCCTGCTTTGAATAAACACGACGTTGCCGTCGTAGATTTGCGCATCATCGAAGTTGAATATATGATTTTTGGGGTCTTGCGGTGCGGTGTAGTCTACAGCATAATTTTTACTATGGTCAAATCCCATATAACCATACAATTTACCCATCTCGACAGGCTCTCCGTTTACGGTAAACTGTCGATAATATGGATAGAACGTGAACAACAACTCCGAGATTCTCACATCAACATCATATCGTCTCATCTCTCTATGGGGGTATAGCCACGACAAGAGCACATCGCCAAGTTGACTATTACCGCCACCATTATACTGAAGATCAACAACAAGTGTATTAATCTCCTTACGTTTCATTTCTGCCATCATCTCACCAACAAACTCGTCAAAACGCGCAAGTTGCGGATATTGCGGATATATAAGGCGATCGGCAAACTGGTTAAATTGCAGGTAGCATATGCTCTCCTCTTCAAACATTGTGTAGTCGAATAGCACGCCTCGCTGTGCTGTAACTCTATTGTCGCTCTTTTTCTGCAGCTGCGCGATTTTCAAATTAGCCTTATCCACTGGCTCGATTGCTGCGCTGCTTCCGTCAGCGAAGGTTATATGCATAACCTCACTACTCATACCCAGCAACTCCCAGAACTGTGCGAACATCAGGTACTCCTTTATGCTATTTTCGTAGTTCGCACGATTGTCAGCGCTAACTAACGGACGCGCAAGTTTGAGTATCTCTTCGAATGGCTTACCATTTACGTTCTTTACCTCCTTGCCCAGCAACTCACCCTTGTCTCCAGGCGATATCTCGACAATGACAGGCGCATCGCCATTGATTTTAAACTTTACGGGATATATCTTCTCGAATGTCGTCCAATAAGGTACAGCCGTATGTCCATCGTTAAGCTGCGCCGCGATCTTTGCGATGTAGACCTTAAAATCGGTATCCGAAGTTATTTTACCGCACTCCTTATACATCTTCTTGGTGCGCTTATCGAGTTGAGCCTGGCGTTTCGCATCTGAATAGTATGGATGTGTCGTCTTTAGCATATCGACATATAGAAGCAGATCCTTTTGAAAACTGTTACCCTCGGCATACTCGATAGAGGTTTCCACATTCACGTTGTGATACGTAGGGAGATTCTGTCCAAGGCAGATGGTTGTCCCGAATATCAAGATTAACAATGTAAGGAGCGTACGTCGCATAATATCGTGGTTTTAGATTTTTCGTAAAGTTACAAAATCTTTCAGCGATATCATAATAATCGCCTAAAAAAAGGTCTATAGCATACATTATTTCAAAAAAGTATGTATCTTTGCGCTTCAATTTTAAAACCTGCCTTTAGGCAGAAGTAAAACCCAAACATTATGAAGCGATTTACGACATTCGCATTTGCAGTTATAGCTCTCATCTTCGCCGCAACCACAACGGCGAGTGCGCAGGGCGTACGTAGCTCCGACCTCTCGTTTATGGCGCAGGGTTGGTATGGTTTCGATATCGAGAAGAGCCGTCCGAACCTCACCTCATATGGTTATATGAACTACGAGGCAGCAGTAGGTATTCAGACAAATCCAGAAAACCGTAATCCATATGCCGAGGCATTCGGATTCCCAATGATCAACATCGGTTTTTCGCTTTCTCGTACCAGCAATTTCAAGTTTAGCGATACAACAAAATTCCCCGATCTCTACACGCTTTATGGTTCGTTTGAGCGTTCTATTCTCAAGAAGCGTTTGGTGTCAGCTGGTTATCTTCTTGACTTCGGTATTACCTACAACCCAGGACGCTACGACCCCGTAAACAATCCTGGCAACAACTGGCTCAGCTCGCCAATTATGGCATACTTTGGTGCTGGTGTATTTGCCAAGATGCATATCGGCAAGCGCTGGGAGGCAGGTGTAAACGTTATGTTCCGCCACTTCTCGAATGGTCGTCTTGACCTCCCTAACGAGGCACTCAATGGTGTAGGTGCAGGCTTATTTGTTCGCTACCGTATGTCGGACTACGAGTATGAGAAGTATACACAGAAGTATAACTTCGAGCGCAATTGGGACAAAGGTATGCAGTATATGATTGTTCTTGGTGGTGGTGTACACACCTGTATGGCCGAGTGGAACGCCTACGTAGAGAGCGAGCCAGACCCAGTGAAGAAGGCTGAGGCAGCAGCCCAGCTCAAGGCTCACCCCAAGTTCTCGCTCAGCTTTGATGCAATCTATCGATACTCGATGCGCTACGCAACAGGTATCGGTCTTGACCTCTTCTACTCGACCAATATGGATGCCTTGGAGAAGAGCGACCGCGTATTCTATGGCGACGAGGCTGTGGACAATTGCCCAGGTTACTTCCCTCTATCAGTCGGTATTGCAGTGGTACAGGAGGTGTATTGGGGAAACTTTGCAGTGCACGTAGCCGTTGGTGCTTACCCATACCGCCACAAGGGTGTGAACGGTGAGTTGGCCAAGGAGGCTGGCGACCGTGAGCGAGGATGGCACTACGAGAAGGCCGGTTTCCGATACTACTTCCCCAAGCTCGGCGATATGTTCGTAGGCTTTGCAATCAAGTCACACAGCATCAAAGCCGAATATCTAGAGTTCTCGCTTGGTGTGAGAATCTAATAATAAATGATACTAAAAGAGCCAAACGCAACGCTGCGTTTGGCTCTTTTAGGTTTTTAAGCTCAAGCCTAGAAATAGTGTCCGAGGCTGAGGTATAGATGAACATTGTGCGATATGCTCGACGTGCTGATATCGAAGCTCACAGGGCCAATCTTTGTATCTATAGAGTAGCGAATACCTGCGCCCCACCAGTTTGATGCGTTGTAGTCGTACATATCTGGCCACACAAGTTCGGACTGCTGCTTGAAGAAGTTGCGCAAATCGATACTCGAGCGTCCGTAGTTGAACATCGCCGTGAGGTAATGGCTTCTAAAGAGGCGCACTCGGAAGTCGGCTCTCAAGATAGCTACGTTATTGAAGGCAAACGATGGCTTATTAAGACCTATGAATGGCAACTGCTGGTCGATATATCGACCCATCTCTGCACCACCCACATAGTTGTTCATACAAGGATACATTGGTACTGGGCCCTTGAACAACGGATTCCATCCCTCGCCAGCACCATTGACAGCACCCTTGCCGAAGAGCATACTTGCGTAGATTTGCGGAATGATGACAAAGCGTTTCTCGACAACGGGGATATAGCTTTCGAAGCCGACAATGATAGAACCGAACTTGAGGCTCTCGATGCTGTTAGACGTGAAGATTCTATCTCTCCAGGTAAAATCGATGCTACCCTTCACACCGCGCGTTGGGAAGCGATTCTGGTTTAGGTTATCGAAGTGTAGATAGGCAAATGCACCGAGCGTATTTACCGACTTGTAGTCCTGATCCAGCGCATCGCTTAAGGCGTACATCACCTTTCGATTTTTGAGCATCTCGGTTTCGAAACCAAATCCGATACTAAAGGTGCGCGAATAGTTCTCCGAGAGATACAATCTGAACTTATGCTGCAAGAACTTATGATTCATCTGCAGTGCATCCATATCATAGATATCGAGCTCCGAGTTACGGAAATGGTAGGCGAAGTTGATTCTCGGATATAGAAGGTTACCATACGACAGATTCAACTTAAGCCACTGGTTACCGCCCACCTTGGCCATAATATCGCCCTTGAAGCCACTAATACGATTACTGTTGTAGCCAGCGTGGAGCAACAACGATAGCATATCCTGGGTATCGAATCTTATGCCCAGACCGATATCGTGTGCAGGCTTTGCGACGAAGTTAAATCGCAGGATGTAACCGCCTGCCACTGAAGCATCCTCGTGGAGCGTATAGGTGATGCTATCGTACGCACCTGTACCATAGTATATCGACACCGACTTATCGATATCGCTCTTACACACCATATCTCCGTTTTTTACGGTACACGCACGACGTACCCACTTATCGACACCCTTTTCAACACCGTTGAACTCGATGCCCGTTACGAGAACCTTATTGTTGATGATGTTGATAGCTCGCTTCTTCGTTTTGTTAGTTGCAGGCTCTGCCTCACCACCCGCATAGATCTTCTCTTTGAGCGCCTCAAAGTTCTCCGCCTGGGCGGTTGCCGCCTCGTAGCCACTCTGCGTCACGCGCGCAACGCTCTCGGCATTGAAGCTCAACATACCTACACCCTTCAAGTCGGGACTGATAAAGATATCGCAGAGTTCGTGATACTTGCTGAAATCCTTATCCGTAATTATCTCCTTGAGCTGCTTAACCTGGGTTAATATCGACGTCAGCTTCTTGGGATTTGTCTCCAGGCCAGGCGACATACTCACACCGATGATATAATCAGCACCCATTGCACGACACTGCTCCGCAGGGAAGTTGCTGACCAGACCACCATCGACATATAGAGTATCGTTTATTCGGATTGGGTCGAACAGAATGGGGATGGCCATCGATGCTCGCATCGCCTTTGTAAATTCACCCTTGTTGAGAACATCGGCCTCGCCATTTAACATATTCGTAGCGATACAAATGTACGGAATAGGCAACTCATCGAAGGATATAGGGTCGGAATAACCCACAGCCAACGAGTTGAATAGGTTTATAAGATTATCGCCAGAGACGATACCCTGTGGCAAAGAGTTTCTGAAGGATTTAGACTGTAGTTCCTTCTCGTCAGGCTTCACCGAGAAAGGTATGGTGATAATTTGCGTACTCTTCTCGCGCTTCTCGCTGAACGATATACTCTTTCGATCGACATTGTTACTAATGAGTCTATCCCAGTCGAGGCTTGCCAAAAGTTCGAGAATCTCGTCCGACGAATAGCCCAGAGCGTACAATCCGCCGACAATAGAGCCCATACTCGTACCAGCAATATAGTCGATAGGTATACCTGCCTCCTCGATATATTTGAGCACACCGATATGTGCTGCACCTTTGGCTCCACCACCCGACAAAACAAGACCTACTTTAGGGCGCGTAGACTCTGCTACGGGCTTTTGAGCCGAGGCTCCGAATGCGATAAGCAGCAACAATATGAGGGATGCGCTCTTCAAAAATCTCATCATAACTATAGAAATAGAATCATTCAAAAATCTTAAATTGTTCAAATTTAGCGAATAAAACGATAATATGCAAGACATCCGTGAACTTTTAGCACATTAAGCTCCCCCAAAAGAGCAGAGCAGGAACCTGCACACAGCAAGACTCCTGCTCCACAATATTCTTATACGACTGACGATTAGTCGAAATCAGCCTCAACTTTAAGCGCACCGTTGTATGTAACAACGTGCTGAACGCCCTGAATATATGTTGTAAGCGTTGCATTATCCTCGGTCACCACAAGAGTAGTTCCTGTAGCAAACGGACTCTGAATAGTTGCACCTACACCCGAGCTATTCATAACCAGGTATTGAGAATCTTCGTTTCCGATTGTCCACTCTGCCAAAGTATCCTCTGCATCGAAGGTATATGTTCCAGCAGGAACGGTTACCATACCATCGGCATCAACAATACCCTCGACACTAAACAAATCGAGCTTATAGTATGTTGCGTTAGCCTTTGGTGTATCGTTAGCACCCAAGCCGAGATCCGAGAGATATACTCCATACTCCCAAGAGCCCTTTGAGCAAGCTCCCAAGCAGTAACCACCACACTCTTTAGCCTCGAAATTTACACTCTCGGCAAGCATATTGTTAATCTTGCCGTTGAATGCAGCGTGGAAGCGATTGCCCTTGACATCCTCAAATACAACGTCAATATGATAGTTGTTAACATCGCCCTCGACAACAGCCGTAACATTACCGCCACCAAAAGCATACTTCTCGGCAGCGCTTACCATAAACTCACACTCTTCGCCAATGATGGTACCATTGTCTGTGGTATAAGTACCCGCAGAAAGCACTGTCTCGCCCTCGTCGCATACAAACACAAGGCTAACACCCATTGTTTGCACCTCATTTGCTAACACTACAACCACATAATTCTCTGGGAAATTAAACATCTGCGATGATACACGCGTACCGACAGCGAGCGTTAGATCGTAAAGATACTCACTGGTATTAACCTCCTCGGCCTGCTTAACGGTAACCTCGAATGAGCTAGTCTGGTATGACACAACTATCTTGGCCTCGCGCTGGCCTGCAGCATTTGGATTAACCGTAAAGGTAATATTCTCCGCAACGGTAAGATCCTTAATCCACTTTGCATTGCACTCTGCCTTAACTGCAACGCCCTCGACAGCATTCTCGAGTGTGTAGGTAATAACACCATCACCACCATCGGCCGTAAACTCCATTGTGCTGTTGGATGTAAGAGTTAAAACCGGATCCTGCGAAACGATTGGCTCATCGTTATTTTTGCTACAACTAACAGACACCAAGGTCAACGCAAGCAACAGACTGAATAAATTTCTTAATTTCATAGTTGTGTATCAATAAATCATAAATAAAATAATGTATCACAAATATATGAAAATTTACCAAAATATACACACTTTTGGATAGTTTTTTCGGACTTTCCTCCCAATTTAGACCAAATTATTTCACCGAGTTCTGCTCTATTATTGCAGAAATAAAAATTTATCTTAAATTTGCCAGACCATAATAAAATTAGTTTATAAAAAACGTATTGAACCATATGAAACATTTCAGATTAAAGGCTATACTGCTGGCTATGTTGCTTCTTTTCACCAATGCAGACCTCTATGCGCATACTCCATCAGAGGTCGAAAACAAGGTGCGTAAGATTTGCGAGAAGTATGAGGATACGAAAGGTGTTGACGCAATGATAATTGTCAAGGGTGAGGGCCTCGAGTTCTTCAAGATGATGATGCGAAAGGAGTTCGGCAAAACATTTATGAAGGGCGTAGAATGCATTGGCTTCATCGAGTACGGCAAGGCATCGAGCCAGGTAGCAGACGCATTGAAAAAGGAGCTGGAGCCCTGCTACGCAATGCTCGAAGAGATAGACCTAACAGATGCAAAGGAGATTGATGACACGAGCCATATAAAATGCTATATAAAGAGGCTCGATTCCACTAAACTATCAGACTTTATGTTGGTAATGGAGGATACTGTCACTTATATGAGTGGCGAGATAACTATGGAATAGCAGGCAAACAACAAGAGGGAGAATTATTGAGCTGTGTGCTTCATAATTCTCCCTCTTTTTTTTATAATTTTATACATATTTATCTGCCACAATGAAGCAGGCGATTATACATATAACTATAAGGACAACGAAACAATTGAACAAGTAGATAACGTTGATATATAGCGCCCTAATCATTGCCCTTATCCACGACTTCATATCGTAGGTGCATTTGATGGCTGCCGCCAAATAGAAGAACAACGACAGTATCATTATCCACTCCATAACTTTTACGGGAGGCGACGCCACAAGATAGAGCACATATATGAACAATATCATTAGCTCTACAAACGAGGTATAGTAGAGTGAGAAAACAAAGTGGTGGACAAAAGGTCGTTTATTCTTACGTTGGGTACGTGCCAGAGCCATTGCCAGTAAAGGAATTGTAAACAACACGATTATAGGCAAATAGGTCGTAATGATATTGAATATATGTGATGTAACATCCTGTATCATATTTATCTCTTTGCCAAATCGGATCTCCTCGGCATTGAAGCTATAGTAACCGTCCTCGTTAACTATAACGATATCATCCTCGATAAGGCATCGTGGGATGACTGCAATCCATCGATCCATTGCATCACCCTCGTTGTCCTCAAAAACCTCGGCACAGCTAATGTAGGCAGGATGCTCCAAAGCTATCGTGGTCGGAGCGTACATCAGTACACTATCGCGTGGCGATGCGGCCATTTTCTCTACATACTCCTGATCATCAACCAAAAAAGACATCTGTACGTTTGACACAAATCTCTCATCGCGCACTAAATTGTCAAGAGGTTTCTCGATGGCATCGGTATCGGCAAAGATGAAGAATATGGTAAGAAAGGCTAGAAGCAGGAACATATTGAGCTTGAGCGGATGGATGTTCGACACAATCTTTCCCGCAAGAAACTCTTTAGCCAAATAGCCTGGCTTGCTCACCAAATCCCATATAGTCTTAAATAGCTTTATATCGAGCATATATGCATTGTCGAGATAGACGCTGATAAAATTGCCTACCGTGGGTTTTGGATCTATAAACTCCTGACCACACATATGACAGAATGGGCCAGTGAGCTCCGTGCCACAATTCAGGCAACGATTCACCTCACCACCCTTCTCGACTGATTCCGAATCCTTGATCTGCTCCTTATCGCACATAACCATTAATTTTAAATTGATATGACAAAGATATATCAATTGTATGGCAAATCCAATGAGAAAGCCATTTTTTTACGGTCCGACATAAACAAATCAGGCCATCCCAATCGGGATAGCCTGACTTATTCGGATAGCATCGCACCGACGACTACATCATATCTTCAACATTTCTCTTCTTCTTACCCTTGGCATCGCGCTTTGCCTGCTTCGCGGCCTGCTTGTCGAGGTATTTTGATGTTGGCTCTACGCCTGTATTGATAATGAATGTATACTCGTTGTACGACTCATCAACACTCTTCACAGATTTGTAATCTATCGTACGTGATGATGTTCGACTGATGATATGCTGCTCCATAGATAGCTCAATGCTGTAGTCTTCGTAGATGGCGTGCTGTATTACAACCTTACCTGAAGAGGTCTCGAAAAAGTTGTCGCAGTTGTGCATCATAAACGAAAGTAGCTTATGGTAGGTCTCGTCCTTGTAGAAAACAACATATATAGACGACACCTTATCCTCGACGCCCATCTGCACAGCGATAGAGTAATCGCCCGACGCAGGACGTATATCATCTTCGGCATCAGCAAAAATTGCAAGGACGTTGAGCGCCACATTGAGTCCGTTAGTACGGGTCAAGCCCCACGTATTGGTGTAGTTATCATACTTGAAGTTGTTCTCCTTGAACTCCGCCTTGCTGAAATAGATATACTTCGAATAGGGAAGCTCCTGGGCCTTGGCTGCAATCACAGCACACAACGCCAAACATAGAAATAGTACCTTTTTCATAATTTCGGTTAGATTTTATTAATTTTTCCTATTCGAGAGCTATTACTCGATATTAAGCAGGCGCGAAAATCCCGTAAGATCAAACACCGACTGCACCTCCTTGTTGAGATTGCGGATTGTAAATTTACCGCCTACTGCAGCAAGCTGCTTATAGGTAGATAGTATCACACGCAGTCCCGACGAACTAACATAATCCATCTTCTCACAATCGAATACGACAACTGCGCCCAAATCAATGAGTGGTTTTACAGTTTGCTCCAGCTCGGGAGATGTTACCGTATCGAGGCGACCCGCGATGTGGAGTATCGTAGTGCCCCCCTCTTCTAAAATTGTAATATCCATTATATACTATTGTGTTAAATATTCCGACTCAATTCCATCCTTCTTATCACCTATAACCTTGACCATTGTCAGGATATTCTCTCCATTCACACGATGATACTCCACCATCTGCATAATACGACGGATGAGGAATATACCCAAACCGCCAATAGGACGCTCCTCCAACGATAGCGTTATATCAGCCTCGGGCTGCTTCGTTGGGTCGAACTCCTTGCCCGAGTCAACAATCTTGAAGACCAAGCGATTCTCGACCTGACGCACCGTAATAGTCAACGTATGCTCCTCGTCCTGTGGGTAGGCATACATAATGACGTTCGACACAGCCTCCTCCATAGCGAGATGGATATTGAACGAATCCTCTGCCGAGAGATTCAGCTCCTCGCTGATTTGCTCAAGGAAAGCTGCCATACGTGCTATCTCCTCGATGCGATTTGAGAGAACTATCTGTCGAGAATCCTCGTCATTGCCCAGTTTGCCTATGCTACAGCACAAAATTGTGATATCATCGTTCTGATCTGCACCCTTGGTGTGGATGGCAATATCCTCAAGAACCTCATCTATAATCTTGCGTGGTGTGTTCGACGACTTATCCTGCAAGAACTCCATAAGACGATGCACGCCATAGAGCTCCTTATCGACACTTTCGGCCTCGGTAACGCCATCGGTATACATAAACAACGTAGAGCCGTTCTCGATATGGCACGACTCACTCTCGTACTTAAAGCCCGACCATATACCCATTGCTAAGTTAGGCTTGACGCAGAGCTGCTCTGCGCAACCGTTAGGCAGCAGAATAATCGGAGGATTGTGTCCTGCATTGCAATATCGCAGTTCACCACTCTTCAAATCCAGAATGCCGACAAAGGCTGTACAGAACATATTCGACTCGTTAGACTCCGAAAGTGCATCGTTAAGCGTTGCGACAATACCCTCGGGACTCTCCACGTTATAGGCAATAGTTCTAAACAGGCGACACGTAACAGCCATAACCAATGATGCAGGAACACCCTTACCCGACACATCACCCACGATAAAATGGAGCTTTTCGTCGTCGATAAAGAAGTCGTACAAGTCGCCACCGACCTCTCGCGCTGGGCGCAGCTTGGAGTAGAGGTCGATATCATCGCGCTCGGGGAACGGAGGGAAAACCTTGGGCACCATACCCATCTGTATAGCGCGAGCAATACGCAATTCACTCTCGATACGCTCCTTGTTTGCAGCCGTAAGCTGCAGCTCATCAACATATTTGAGCAATGACTGTTGCATATTTGCAAACGAATCGCGCAGCGTGCGCACCTCGTCGCGTCCCGAGACTGTAGGCAGCTTGGCCAGCAGGTTACCCTCGGCAATTTCGGTTGCTACGCCAGCGATCTTAATCAGAGGTCGCGTCATTCGACGTATGGTCAAGAAGCAGATAATGGCGACAAGCAGCAAGCATATGAAACCTGCTATATAGGAGTACTTGCGTACGCTCTCCACACCAGCAAAGATATCGCTATGCAGACAAGCTACTGCAACCGACCACCCCGTAGCCTCGATAGGAGCGTAGAGTAGATAGAACTTCTCGCCCTGACGCTCGAACTCACCGTTACCACACTCGCCACTAATCATTCGATATGCCGTCTCAACCATCTGATGGTCACCCTGCGAGTAGGCCACATCGAACATCGTCTTGTTGAGGATATAGTCGTGGTTATAGTGTACGAGATATGCTCCCAAACGGCCAATCATCAGATTGTAGGCATTGGGATATGGCTTGATGCTGTTCACCATCTTGGCAAACCACTCGAGCGAAAGGTCGGCAGTAAAGATTGCTATAATCTGACCATCGTTGTTGTATATCGGATAGGAGTAGGTGGTCATAATGATATTGCCACCACCCTCGTCGAAATATGGCTCACTCCAGTGTGGTGCATTGAGCTGCATTGGGAGTCTGTACCAATCCATCAGGTGGTAGTTATACGACTCTGTACCAAGCTGCTTGCTGCGAATAGCATCTCCGTCGCGATAGGAATAGGGCGAGTAGAACCTGCCCATCTCTTCGTAGTAGTATGGCTCAAAGGCTATGGCCGAGCCCGAGATGAAATCGTTGCTCTGGATGATATGCTCGGTGATTGTATATAGCTTCTCGGGATTGTTCAGACTCTCGACTACCTGCCACGACAAGTTATTTAGAGTGATTTCTACCGAATGTAGTACGCTGTTGATGCGAAGAATAGTATTATCAAGTGCAGACTGTGCACGCTCGATAGACTCGTTCTGAACATATCGGCGCGCCGAGCGTGAGTTGCCTACGATGGTCGCTGTGAAGAGTGCCGACACCAGCACAAGAATTACCAAGCTCAAACGAAGAGGGAATGAGCGAATAAGTAAATTAGCTAATTTAACCACCATAACATCAGACGTTTATATTTTATACTCTCACTGCAGTCGAGCCTTACTTAATTCCATATGCAAGATATGCATACTACCCTCCACTCGCTCCTCGAGCACATCGCACAATCCGCGCAGAATACTCAGACTCAAATCGTCGCGACACGTGCTCTCATCGGCATACAGCACACCGGCCTCATCGGTTACGATATCGAGCATCATACGCATATCATCATTCATCTTGGCAAGTTGCAGACGCGCACCACCCTCGAGTGGCACAAGGTTAAGCGACTCCTCAACGACAAGTTGCACATAACGTGACGCCTTAGCATTCAGACCATAGCGAGAGCAGAACTGCTCAATGCGTGAGTTGAGCTCAGGACGGTCGAATTGCACAGACTCGATTGTGTAGTGTAAGTCACGCATATAGCTTAGCAATCGTCTTGTAGCCTCCTGGCGAGGTGATGTAAGTACCTCATCAACAGAGCCATCCTCGCAGATGTAACCCTCATCAAGAATGGCGATCCTATCAGCAAGCTCTGATGCCGCCTGTATGTCGTGGGTGCTAATTACTAAGGTTATCTCACTCTTCAGCTTACGCAAAACATCCATAACCTCACCTCTTGAGATTGGATCGAGTGACGATAGCGGCTCGTCAATAAGTAGTATCTGTGGCTTCATCACCAATGCTCGTGCTATAGCAACACGCTGCTGCTGACCTGCAGAGAGCTCGTGCGGAAAGAGGTGGCTCTTGTGTGCAAGACCGATAGAGTCAAGTTGTGCCATAGCTATACGCTCTGCCTCGGCTGTCGACATACCTAAGACCTGCTTAGGTGCCAATGTGAGGTTGTGGAGCACAGTGAGAAAGGGAAATAGGTTGAACTGCTGAAATATCATACCAATACGCGGTCTCTCGCCCCCAGAGAATACTATCTCTCCGCTGTCGAGTTGCTCTAATCCAGCAAGGCAGCGTAGCAGCGTACTCTTGCCACAGCCGATAGAGCCAAACAGACATACCGACTCTCCCTCTACGAGTTTCAGCGACAAATCATTCAAAACCTGACAGCCATCGAACGACTTATATACGTGTTTAAGCTCAATCATACTTGAATAATTTTGTAGTTATAACCCTTACCCCTCGAATAATCGACTTTGCCATTATCAGATAGAATAGTGATGCTACCAACAGTGGCGCAAGCATATCGGAGTATATGTTTTGGACATCAAACACAGCCCTAATCAAGTCAGTCTGAGCGATATAACCTGCATACGATGTAATACGGAGTTGTATCTTTACCTGGTCTGTGAGCGTGGGTATCATCATTTTTGCAGCCTGTGGTAATACTATATATCGGTAGCATTGGCGAGTGGTCATACCCAATGCTCGTCCTGCCTCGATTTGTCCCTTGCCGACCTTGTTAATATTACGTGTAAAAATGCCCTCAATAGCTCCTGAGGTGTATAATCCTGCGGCTATAATTGTTACGATAATACCATTGACCTTGCCGGCGAAGATGACATAATAGAACAGCATCATCAAAGCTACTGACGGTATATCGCGTATCGTGGTAACAAACCAATGCATTGGTTTGTAAAACCATTGACACTTGTTGGTGATAGCAAGATATGTCAACAGAGATGAGACGAGGAGGGATTCAATTATAGCAAAGAAGAATATTATGACCGTTGTCTTCAAACCACCCAAAATCACGCACCACATATCTCGGGATAGCAGAATCGACCAAAAACTGCTTGACTCAGCAGCATCTGCCGCCATACAATACTCACAAGAGCATAACATCATAAGCAATACTAAAAATAGTATGCTTGGTCTGCGATATCTCTTGGCTATATAACTCATCGTGTGATTATTAGAAAAGAATATACACAGACCCCGTTTAACCAGAGTCCGTGCAATCTTCTAAAGTGTAGCAAATGTTACTCGATATTGAAAATCTGACTAAATCCAGACATATCAAACACACTCTTAACGAGTGGTTCAAGATTGCGAATAATCAACTTACCGCCCTTTGCTGTGATATTTTTGTTAAACGACAAGAAAATACGCAATCCAGAAGAGCAGATATAGTTCATACCTGCACAATCAATTACTACTATATCTCCAAGGTTTACCTCCAGTCTGTTGATATCATCCTCCAAAGCCTTAAGGTGAAGCGAATCCATTGGATAGTTTGCGTATATGTTATGTGTTGTAAAATTTTCCGCCATAATTACATTTATATATCTTAACTCGTACAAAGGTAGTAAAAAAAATCAAAGTGAAACAAAATTTTTATTATTTTAACATTAAATTTTGTCGAGCTTATCCGTAGGATAGTCCCGAAACAGACAAATAATTGCGACATATTCAACAATCTATTGCAGCATCCTGTTTTTAATTTTTGCATCTCTGGTGCAGATATTGCATTGTGGCGATTTATGAAGAATCGAGGAACCATCAATGCACATATCGCACTCATCGCCTGCAACGTCGTATGGGCGTGCGACTATCCATTTTACAACCTGCTACTCGGAAAATATATCGAGCCGTTAGCAATGGTCACAGCCTCGCTTATAGCAGCTGCTGCACTGTCGTGGATACCTGCTATATGGCAACCCCGAGAGCGCATCGAAAAAAGCGACTGGGCGATGATAATCTTTGCTGCGATGCTGATGGGTGTGACACGCAAAATGATGATGATGTTTGGCCTATCACGCACCTCGCCTATCGATGGTTCGATAATAGCCACATTAGTACCTATACTCGTACTTATCGTTTCGTTAATTGCGCGTGTCGACAAGCTAACAATTCGCAAGGCGGTTGGTCTGGTAGTAGGTCTTACGGGTGCCATAGCCGTAATTATCACAAGCCACAGTCCGACACACCCAAAATCGGAACTTTGGGGCAACGTGATGATGATGTGCAGCGGTACGGTAACAGCTCTCTATATGGTATTTTTCAGACGTCTGGTATCTAAATACCGCATAACGACCACACTTCGCGCCATATACACAATATCGGCGGTCGTTATGCTCCCGATAGGTATGGACTCGATGATAGATATCGACTTTGCAGATATGAACGCCGAGCTATGGGCAGCTGCCGCGTTTGTACTTATCATACCGACATATCTGCCTAACCTCCTGCTCAACTACTCGTTGCGCTACCTCCAACCTACTCTATCGAGCATCTACACCTACATCCAACCAGTGCTTGCCGTAGCGCTGTCGGTAGCTATGGGTCTCGACCGTCTGCACACCGACACGATATTCTTTGCCGTTGTGCTATTTGTTGGCGTGTGGTTGGTCATCACATCCTACAAAGAGAGCCCTCAACAACCGCAACCTCTGAAAAATTAATATAAAAGAAGCGAGTCCACAGCATAGCAGTCTATGCAAGGACTCGCTTCGAGTGTATAGTGCTAAAATAGCACGACTACTCTGCGTTACTTCATCTCGGCGAAGTACTTATAGAAGTATGGCAAAGTCTCCAAGCCCTTGTAGAACTGGTCGAGACCGTAGCTCTCGTTAGGCGAGTGGATAGCATCCTTCGATAGACCGAAGCCCAAGAGGATAGACTTGATGCCGAGGATGTTCTCGAAGCCCGAGATGATAGGAATCGAGCCACCAGAGTAGAATGGCAGAGGAGTAACACCAAATGTCGTCTCCACAGCCTTCTCCGCAGCCTTGTATGCTGGCAAATCGGTTGGCGACACATAAGGTGCACCACCGTGCAAGAACTGAACATCTACCTTCACGCTCTTTGGAGCAATGCGACGGAAGTGCTTCTCGAAGAGTTTTGCAATCTTCTTGAAATCCTGGTTAGGAACAAGGCGCATCGAGATCTTGGCGTATGCCTTTGATGGGATAACGGTCTTTGTACCCTCGCCAGTGTAACCGCTCCAGATACCATTAACGTCGAGTGATGGACGGATACCTGTACGCTCCATAGTTGTGTAGTCGATCTCGCCCTCTACATCGCCCAAGTCGAGAGCCTTCTTATACTCTGCGAGTGAGAATGGGGCCTTGTTAAGAGCCTTGCGCTCGGCCTCCGAGAGGATACGAACATCGTCATAGAAGCCAGGGATAGTCACGCGGCCAAACTCATCGGTAAGCGATGCTACGAGGCGCGCAAGAACATTTGCTGGGTTGGCAACAGCACCACCAAACAGACCAGAGTGCAAATCCTTATCTGGACCTGTAACCTCCACCTGCATATATGTCAAACCACGAAGACCTGCTGTGATTGTAGGAGTATCGAGGCCAATCATCGATGTATCAGAAACAAGGATGATATCGGCCTTGAGGAGCTTCTTGTTATCGGCGCAGAACTTGTAGAGGCTTGGTGAGCCAATCTCCTCCTCGCCCTCGAGCATAAACTTCACGTTGCAAGGCAATGTGTCGGTTGCGACCATAGCCTCGAAAGCCTTGGCGTGCATATAGAGCTGACCCTTATCGTCATCAGCACCACGACACCAAATGCGACCATCGCGAATCTCTGGCTCAAATGGATTTGACTTCCACTCATCGATTGGGTCCTCTGGCATTACATCATAGTGACCATATACGAGCACAGTCTTTGCCTTTGGATCGATAATCTTCTCGGCATATACCACTGGGTTACCCTCGGTAGGCATAACCTCTGCACGGTCAGCACCCGCCTTTACCAAAGCTGCAGCAAGCCACTCGGCGCAGCGTACCATATCCTGTTTGTGAAGCGAAGGCTGTGCGCTGATTGATGGGATGCGCAACAAGTCGAAAAGCTCCTCCAAGAAGCGCTCTTTGTTTTGCTGAATGTAGTCGTTTGCAAGTTTCATAAGCGTATTGTTTTAAGGTTTTAATTATATAGTTCTGTCTGTTATACAAGCCGAAATCAGGCTTTACAAATTTGTTCTATCTCGGAAATAAAACGCTTCGCCAAAGCATCGGCCTCATCCATACTTTTCGCCTCGGTATAGATGCGGATGATAGGCTCGGTATTCGACTTGCGGAGGTGTACCCAATTCTCGGCAAAATCGATCTTTACACCATCGATATCATTGACTTTTTCACCTGAATATCTTGACTTTATCTCGCGCAAGATCTTATCCACATCGATACTTGGAGTAAGTTCAATCTTGTTCTTTGATGCATAGTACGCCGGATATGTCTTACGCAACTCTGACATCGTCATATCGAGACCTGCAAAATAGGTCAAAAAGAGTGCAACACCGACAAGCGCATCGCGACCATAGTGCAACTCGGGATAGATAACACCACCGTTACCCTCGCCACCGATAACCGCAGCCGTATCCTTCATCTTCTTCACCACGTTAACTTCACCAACTGCCGCCGCCGAGTATGAGCAACCCTCGTAGCGTGATGTGACATCGCAGAGTGCGCGCGATGACGAAAGATTCGATACGGTATTACCCTTGGTGTGACGCAACACATAGTCGGCAACAGCCACCAACGTATACTCTTCAACAAACATCTCGCCATTCTCCATAACGAACGCCAAACGATCAACATCGGGATCGACAACAACACCGAGGTCGGCACCCTCACGTCGAATAACCTCCGAAATCTCGGTCAGGTTCTCGGGGAGCGGCTCTGGATTATGAGCGAACTCACCCGTAGGCTCGCAGTTAAGCTCCACAACCTCGCATCCCAACTGACGTAGAAGCTCGGGGATAACAACGCCACCAACCGAGTTGACAGCATCAACAACAACCTTGAACTTACGCTTACGCACAGCCTCCACATCAACAAGCTTGAGGGCCAAGACCTGCTCGATATGTCGTTTGTTGAAATCTTCACGCAATATGACGTGTCCGATTTCGTCGATGGTAGGATAGTTGTAGTCGCCATCCTCGGCCATTGCCAGAACCTCCTTACCCTCGGCATCATCAAGGAACTCACCACGCTCGTTGAGGAGCTTCAGCGCATTCCACTGTCGTGGGTTATGAGACGCGGTGATGATGATACCGCCATCGGCCTTATGTGTAATTACGGCCATCTCCGTACCAGGCGTCGTACAGAGACCCACATTGATAACATCAACACCAACGCCGAGGAGTGTACCCTCAACGAGGCTCTCGACCATCGAGCCCGAGAGTCGGGCATCGCGACCTACGACAACCGTAATTCTGCGACCCTCGTTCTTGCGCTTAATCAAACGCGCATAGGCAGTCGTAAACTTTACGACATCGATTGGTGTGAGGTTTTCGGCAGGAGCACCGCCAATAGTTCCACGTATTCCAGATATAGATTTGATTAGTGTCATAACACCCTAAATTTTGTAAAATTCGACTAAAACATTTTGCTATTTCTGACAAAATTATTAATTTTACGCGAATATTAAAAATAAATAGAGCAATAAAATATTTTCGATATGCGAACGATACCCTCTTCCGAGCTGATTATCAATGAGGATGGCACTATTTTTCATCTTCATCTTCGCCCTGAACAAATCGCCGATATAGTGATTCTTGTTGGCGATCCAGGTCGTGTAGCTATGATTGCTGAATATTTCGAGAAGCGAGAGTGTGAAGTCTCAAACCGCGAGTTCAAAACAGTCACCGGCAGCTACAAAGGTCGCCGTATGACCGTACTCTCAACAGGTATCGGCATCGGCAATATCGACATATGTGTTACGGAGCTGGATGCCCTCGCAAATATTGACTTTGCAACACGCCAGGTCAAGGATGAGTTACGCCAACTCACACTCGTACGACTCGGCACATCAGGCGCAATACAGCGCGATATCGAGGTAGGCAATGTTGTGTTTGCTCGCACCTCACTCGGCTTCGACGGTCTGCTATCATACTACGAAGGTCGCGACAGCGTGTGCGATTTGGCGTTGGAAGAGGCATTTACCCACCACACCAACTGGTACTCAAAGCTGCCTGCACCCTACTTCGTAAATGCAGACGACTCACTATTCGAGCTATTCAAGGATTCGGTTGTCGAGGGTATAACCATCGCGGCACCAGGATTTTACGCTCCACAGGGTCGCTGGGTGCGCCTCGCGCCACACGACAAGCAACTCAACGAGAAGATCGAGAGCTTTAGCTTCGAGGGCCGCCGCATCACCAACTTCGAGATGGAGGGCTCGGCACTCGCAGGTCTCGCCGCACTTATGGGTCACCGCGCAGCAACCATCTGCACAATCATCGCCCAGCGCGTAGCCAAGGATGCCTGCACCGACTACAAGCCATTTGTGCGCCGTATGATTGAGACAGCGCTCGACAAGCTGGCAACCATTTAATTGAATTTAGATTAATCGAAATAAACAATAAAAGTAAAACTATAGCAAATATGAAATTTACAGTATCAAGTTCAGCACTTTTGTCGCTGCTCGCAACAACCGGTAAGGTTATCAGCAGCAAGAATACACTCCCCATCCTCGACTACTTCCTCCTCGAGCTCAAGGGCGACGAGCTTACAGTTACAACTTCAGACCTTGAGACAACGCTCATCGGTCACTTGCGCGTCGACAATGTGGAGCGCGAGGGTGTTATCGCTGCACCAGCAAAGCTTATGCTCGACTCGTTGAAGGAGTTCCCCGAGATGCCTCTTGAGTTCGACGTGAACGACTCAACCTGGGAGATTCGCGTTAAGTGGAACAGCGGTTCACTCTCTATCCCTGGTGCAAGCGCTGTTAGCTACCCAGCAATGCAGACTATCGGTGCAGAGCACAAGGAGATTTTGCTCGACGTAGATATGCTCATCTCTGGTATCAACAAGACCATCTTCGCAACTGCCGACGATGAGCTTCGCCCCGTGATGAATGGTGTATACTTCAACTTCGAGGTAGGCAAGCTCACATTTGTAGCAACAGATGCACACAAGCTCGTTCGTTCAGTTGCCGAGTGCGCAGATGTAGACTTCAACTCATCGTTCATCCTTCCAAAGAAGCCAGCTAACCTACTTAAGGGTGTATTGCTCAAGGAGGAGGAGCCTATCCGCGTTACGTTCGATGCCAAGAATGTTGTCTTCGACCTCAAGAACCACAAGCTCGTTTGCCGTCTTATCGAGGGTAACTACCCTAACTACAACGCCGTAATTCCCACAGCGAACCCTAACCGCGTTCTTGTTGACCGCGTAGAGCTCGTCAACGGTATCAAGCGTGTTGCGGTATGTTCTAACCCCACGACAAACCTTATCCGTATGGATATTGCTGGCAACAAGATCAGCCTCGCAGCACAGGATATCGATTTCTCGGTATCGGCTAACGAGACTATCTCTTGCAGCTACGAGGGTCAGCCAGTAACTATCGGCTTCAAGTCGACATTCCTTGTCGAGATTCTCTCGAATATCGACACTCCTACTGTACTCGTAGAGCTTGCCGACTCAACTCGCGCAGGTGTCTTCAAGCCAGTATACGACGATAAGCACGCAAGCGATGTGCTTATGCTCCTTATGCCAATGATGATCAACTCATAGTTTTGGCATAACTGGGAAAGATGCACCATCGGTACAATTGCCTCGAGTGTGAATTGCGCTATGCGTATTCCATTCGCGGCAATTGCTACCCAACAGCATATCGACCCTATACAATAATGTTGGGGAGGCGATGAGCAAAGGTTGGATGCACTATCACCGACCTCGCCTTCGCCCAAAGCACCTTGCGCAAAGCAGGGTGAACTCGTATATGAGTTTAAACAAGCGATGCTATGAACTTAAAACTTAAAAGGCCAATAATATTTTTTGACCTCGAGACCACAGGTATCGACACCTCTAACGATCGTATCGTGGAGATTTCGATGGTAAAAATTGGTGTCGACGGAAGCAAGGTGGTGAAGACTCGCCGCGTAAATCCCGAAATGCCCATCCCTGCAGAGGCAACAGCCGTACACGGCATCACAGACGAGGATGTTAAGGATGAGCCAACATTCCGTCAGATTGCCAAGTCGCTGGCGCAGTTTATCGAGGGTTGCGACTTCGGAGGATTCAACTCCAACCGCTTCGACCTGCCTATGCTCGTTGAGGAGTTTATGCGCGTAGGCGTGGATGTCGATTTCAAGCGCCGCAAGTATATCGACGTGCAGAACATCTTTCACAAGAAGGAGCAACGCACATTGGTAGCAGCCTACAAGTTCTACTGCGACAAGGATCTGGAGAATGCCCACTCTGCCGAGGCCGACACACTCGCCACATACGAGGTACTGGAGGCGCAGATTGGTCGCTATGGTGATATCGGCGAGACGGTCGAGGAGCTTGCGGAGTTCTCTACGCATTTCGAGTCTGCCGACTTTGCTGGACGCATCGGCTTCGATAGCGAGGGCTGCGAGATATTCACATTCGGCAAGCACAAGGGTTGCCGCGTCGAGGATGTCTTCAATGCCGAGCTAAGCTACTACACCTGGATGATGAATGGCGACTTTCCGCTATACACCAAGAAGGTGATTACGGACATACGTCTGCGCTCGAAGAAGTAGGTCACAGACCAACACAATATTGCATATCAATAGACTATGAGAAAAATAGGTTTGCTGATGGCATCACTGATGCTCTTGGCCTCTATCGTTGCGAAGGCTTCAGAGCCTTCGAGTGTTATCGTTGCTGTCGATGGCAGGAACTACTACCTGCATACCGTAGTGCGTGGCGACACATTGTATTCGCTGTCTAAAGCCTACGAGGTTACGACCCAGGAGATTGTGGATTGCAACGAGAACCTCACAGCCTCAACACTCAAGGCTGGCAACAAGCTGCTCATACCCTTCAAGGAGCTCTCGTCACAAAACAAGAGCCACGAGGATAATAAACGCTACCGTATACACACTGTGGAGGCTGGCGAGACTCTTCACGCCATTGCACGTTCCTACAAGATAGCTATCGCGACACTCATCGAGGACAACCCCGAGGTGGATGCCGAGCATATGGCTATCGGCACACAACTGCGTATACGTCGCTCCGAGATAGGTTATACCACAACGAGCGAGATAGACACCGAGCAGCAGAAGCGCGAGGCAGATACCGCAAACGAAATACCTGCGGAGAATACTCCGAATGTGACCACAGAGCACTCTTCTACGAATAACACATACGTAGTGAAGCCTGGCGACACGCTCTACTCGCTTGCTCGTCAGTACAACCTGTCATCACGCGAATTACTCAAGCTGAACAACCTCAAGAGTCAGCGCGATATAGTTGTAGGTATGACGCTTATCGTCGGCAGCAGCAAGAGCGAAGCATCGAACGAGCTGAAGAATGAGGCTCCAGCATCGACAAAACCACAGAAAAACGACGAGGCGGAGCAGCCTGCTGCCATCATCGATGAGCAGCACGCCTCAACCGAGGAGCACGACATATTTGCTGGTGGCGAGTATCAGGGCGATGTCAATCCTATGGATGTGGAGTTTATGCAATTGGCACAACACCACACGCTCAAGGTGGCCCTTATGCTTCCTTTCCACGTGCGCGACAACAAGATTAATCCTAACTATGTAGACCTCTACAAGGGTGTTCTACTTGCTATGGAGGATCTCAAGGAGGAGGGTTACTCTATCGACCTTGCAGTATTCGACACACGCAGCAGCGCATCAAACATTGCAGATATCGTAAACTTTGAGCCTGGATTTATGGATGCCCAACTCATCATTGGCCCAGTACACGAGGATGAGTTGCGCCACGTACTCAGCCACGCCGAAGCCAACGAGGTCCCCGTAGTCACACCTCTGGCCGATATCGAAGCCCTGCGTAGCCCTGTGCTCTTCCAGCTTCAGGCCGAGGAGTCACATCGCTTCGATAAGGTAATGGACCTCTTCGACGGAACGTACGAGGTAGTAACCATCTATGCCACAAGCAACGACTGGGACTACGCCACAGAGATAGCCTCGAAGGTTGGCGATTTGCCACGCCGAGGTTTAAACTATGTCTTCGACCGCGAGTCGTTCTTCTATGAGCGTGGTGCCGATGGTGCAAATGGCGAGGAGGTTATTATGGAGGAGTTGATGCGCACCGCAACAAAGAAGCTATTCGTTGTCGTAGCATCTGACGAAACCGACGTAGACCGTATCTTGACAACACTCTCGTCTACCAAAGCCTCTATCGCAGGCCGAGGTTTGAGCTACGGAAACTACACCGTAATCGGCAACCGCAAATGGTTGAATATGAAGAATATCGACCGTCAGTCATTCTTCAAGAACAACGTATTGTTCGTCGTTCCATATCACGCCAAGCGCAACGACGAGACCATCAGACATTTCGATGGCCGTTATATTGAGGCATATGGCACACTGCCGTCGATGTTCGCATACAGAGGCTACGATGCAGCTATGATCTTCTGTCGCAAGATGTTCTCGGGTCTCGACCCGAACATCAGCGAAGAGTACTTCTGCCCTCTTACCACGCCATACCGCTTCAGCTTCGAGGATGGCATCTACGTGAACACCGAGTGGACTACGGAGCACTACCACACTAACTTTACCATAGAGTCGAGATAGAAATGGCAAATATTGAGAATACGACCATTCCAGAGAAGACCATTGAGCGTCTCAGCGAATATCGCCGTACACTGCTTAAGTGTCACGCCCACGGTATTACACACATCTTTTCGCACGTGTTGGCAGGTATGCACGGCATCACAGCTGTACAGGTGCGACGCGACCTTATGCTCATAGGCTTTTCGAGCGATACGAAGAAGGGCTACGACGTACGTGTGCTCATCAACTTCATCGACAATATCCTCTACAGCGAGCAGCCTATGAATATGGCTGTAATCGGTATGGGTCACCTCGGTCAGGCCGTTACCAAATATTTCAACGGCAAGGGTCTTAAACTACGCATCATTGCCGCCTTCGATATCGACGAGCGCAAGGTGGGCGAGACCATCGATGGCATACCCTGCTACCATATCGATGAGTTTGAGAGCCGAGTTTCGGAACTCGACTTAAGCATTGTTATCGTGTCGTTGCCAACATCGTCGGCAGCATCGCTGGTACTGCCTATCATCAACTCGGGTATCAAGGGTGTGCTGAACTTTACATCGGCACCTCTAAACTTTCCGCAGGGCATTGTCGTTGAGAACTACGATATCACTACCCTTTTGGAGAAGGTTGCCTACTTCGTGAAGGTCGCCGAGGAGAACAACAACTAATCGTATAGTAAGTATGCAACTACACCTCGGTTTCGACGATTTCCCAAAAGATGTAGCCACGGTAGTCACCGTTGGCTCGTTCGACGGCGTACATCTGGGCCATAGAGTATTACTCGACAGAGTAAAGCAGCTTGCCACACGACTCAAGGCCAGAAGCGTTGTTGTCACCTTCGAGCCACATCCACGCATTGCTATGGGACGTGCCGAAGGTATGGGATTACTGACTACTATCGAGGAGCGCGCTGCACTGCTTGCCGAGGCAGGCATCGACTATGTTGTCGTAGCACGTTTCGATGAGAAGTTCCGCAGTCAGTCGTTCGAAGATTTCGTGCGCGAATCGCTCGTCGGCAAACTCTCTATGCGAGGACTTGTCGTAGGCTACAACCACCGTCTCGGTCGTGGTAACGAGGGTCGCTATGAGACACTACTACCAATTGCCAAGGATTGTATATTTGAGCTTGAGCGCGTGGAGCAGTATCTGGCTACAGGCGCAAAGGTGAGCTCAACTGTGGTACGCGCAGAGCTTAACAGGGGCAATCTATGCCGCGCAGCAGAGCTACTGGGACATCCCTATATAATATATGGTATAGCTAACGAGGGCAAGATAGAGCTCACAAACGAGCATAAACTTTTGCCGCCTGACGGCAGCTACCGAGCAACAGTATCGCGTGGCACAGATAGTCCAGCACTCGAGACGTTGCTCCACGTCGATGGAGTGAGCCTTACACTCTCGGAGCGGATAGATGGAGTGTTGACTGTTGCATTGCACGACAGAGCTTGACATAACTCGAAATAGTCGCAAAACAGAAATCCCACGGTATGCATTGTTGCTATCGTGGGAATTGTTTTATTAAAAGAATTCGGGGAGGATGAGATATACTTGACGTATTTCTCATTCTCCCCGATGATTGAGAAGTCAAAGAGACTTCCTTATCACAAGAAATTAAAGTGCGTTAACGTGCAAAGCAAGTGAGCTCTTAAGGTTAGCTGCCTTGTTCTTGTGGATAATGTTAGTCTTTGCCAACTTGTCCAACATAGAGCTTACCTTTGGCAAAAGTGCCTCTGCTGCGCTGCGCTCTGTAGTGTTACGCAAAGCCTTAACTGCGTTACGAGTAGTCTTGTGGTAAAGACGGTTGTGAGCACGCTTTGATACGGTCTGACGAATTCTCTTCTTTGATGACTTGTGATTTGCCATAATTTTCTAAATCTTTTATTTTTTACTTTTATGTTTGCTTTGTTTTCCGACTATGCCCTATTTTAACTGTTACCCATCCTGGTAACTTCGTTAAACTGGGGGCGTTTGCCCTGTCGGCTGGCATCATAAAGACGGTCGTAACCGCTCTCGGATAGGCCGAAGCCCGCTCCTAAAAAACCTTCCTACCGCACGCACCACATCGTATGATGTAACGCGCCAAGTGCAGCCCGTACGAGAGTCGAACTCGTCTTTCAAGAATGAAAATCTTGCGTCCTAGCCGATAGACGAACGGGCCAATCCACTAAAGCCCAACATTTAGTGAGCAAATTAGCGGTGCGAAGGTACGCAAAATTTTCGATATGGCAAAATCTTTTGTGAAAATTTTTGAAAATCGTACGCAGAAGGCTATATTTTACCCCTTTAATATGCGTATCGAGCGGCTTTCTGCATCGAAAGCAGCATAACTACCATTGAACAAACGTTCGATATTTCCAGATGAAATCATCTCTTCTGTAGTGAGATGCACAAGTCGCGGTGTATCGACAAGCGCTATGCTATCAGCAAGCGAGAGAGCAATGTCGAGTTCGTGCGTCGAGAAGATTATGCACTTACCCTCCTCGCGCGCTAGACGTCCGAGAAGCGTACATAGTTCGTAACGATTCGGCAGATCGAGAAATGCCGTAGGCTCATCGAGAAGGATGACAGGCGTATCCTGGGCCAATGCTCGAGCAATCATCACTCGCTGCGCCTCACCATCCGAGAGTGTTTCTACCCTGCGCTTGGCCATCGACTCGACACCTGCAATCTGCATAGCGCGCTCGACTATAGCTCTATCATCGGCCGTAAGACGTCCCGACCAACCAGTATATGGCGAACGACCTATCGACACCAGATCGTATGCCGTAAGCGCCTCAACATCTATGCGCTCGGTATTTACGAAGGCTATTTTTCGCGCCAGCTCCGTCGAAGTATATTCCGCAAGCGAACGTCCATCGATAGAGATATCTCCCGAACGCAGTTCACCAAGCGAGGCGATAGCACGCAGCAACGTGCTCTTACCCGTACCATTACGACCAAGCAATGCAACCATTCGGCCGCACTCAAATCGAGCCGTAGCACCCTCGATAAGTGTTCGAGAGCCAAAGCCAAGAGTTATGTCACAAAGCTGAATCATCGGCGGTTACGGTTACGAAGTACGACAAATATTATGATAGGTACACCGAGCAACGATGTGATACTATTTACAGGCAACATCAGGCCATTGTGCGCCACTACATCGCAAAGCAGACAGCAGAGCAACATAGACACAGCACCCCAAAGCATCGAGGCAGGGACAAGCACGCGATGGTCGGCCGTGCGGAAGGTCATACGCGCAAGATGGGGCATAGCCAAGCCTATGAAGCCGATAGGGCCACAAAATGCTGTAACACTTCCTGCAAGCAGCGTTGTGGAGAGGAAGATCACCACACGAGAACGCACAACGTGAAGGCCCACTGTTCGGGCATTAGCCTCGCCCAGTAGCAGCAAATTCAGCGACTTGACAACCGACAGTGCCAACACCAGTCCGAGAATGATTGCTGGCACAAAGATATACATATCGTCGATGGTCACTGCCGAGAGCGAGCCCATAGTCCACACCATAAAGGCCTTGAGCGACTCCTCGGTGCCTATGTATTGCAGGATGCCCACCACAGCCGATATTGCCGAGCCAAGCATCATACCGAGGATAAGTATCACGTTGATATTCTTGATTCGTCGCGACAACGACATAACCATCATAAGAATCGCAGCCGAGCCTATCCACGCCATACCCGTAATGCCGAAGCGCATTAGCCAGCCACCCGACACCGCGCCCAACATAGGCAGGGCCATAGTGAAGAGCGCCACACCAAGGCTCGCACCCGAGTTGATACCCAACACATAAGGGCCAGCCAAAGGGTTGCGGAACAGCGTCTGCATCTGCAGACCACTTGCCGAGAGTGCCATACCCGACAGAATCGCCACAATGACCTTGGGCAGACGCATACGGCAGACAATCATCTCGTAGTGCTCACTCGACGCCACACCGCACAACGATGCCCACACCTCCTCCAATGGTATGCGCGTAGTGCCCACAAGAAGGTCGGCAATAGCCAGACCTGCGACCGTAAGGGCCAGGAGCACAAAGAGCACAGTGTGCAGTATGTTGAGTCTCTCGCGTCTCATCCGCTATTTAAGTTTATGATGATAATACATCTCCTCCTCGCCGCCACGCATAATTGCCGCCATATCGCGAAGCACAATATCGGGGCGTACGATAGCCGACTCCCAAAAGTCGCTTCCACCGGCTGCCGTAGCTCGTGCGTTATTGTTATAGACAGCACCACGCACAACAACGGGTACATTAGCAAAGTGTGGCGCTGCACTTCGCAACTCCTCGAGCGATGAGCACTGCCCCACGTTCATCCACACGTCGGCCTCGGTAGCCAACATATAGGCCTCCTCGAGCGATATACCCACAGAGCCAGAACTCTGATTGCGGCCTTTGTATATGTATTCGCCACCACTATCCTCTACCAAGCGCACCATATAGCTCTCATCCGAGGGCATATACCACACATCCTGATATGGGGTATTGAACATCACCTTTGGGCGCTCCGACTCGTAGTCTATAGTAGTGCGTACCGACTCGTAACGCGCCACAATATCGGCATATAGCGCCTCGCCACGCTCTCTACAACCCATTATCTCGGCCACAGCCACCAGCCACTCCGCCTTACCCAGCGGAGACTGCTCCACATAGTCGCCGAGGTAGATGTACGGAATACGCAACTCACGTAACTTTGTTGTAACCGACGTATTCTCGGCTGAAACACCATAGAGCAACACCACGTCGGGACGCAGAAGTAAAAGCTTTTCGTAATCGAGATTGCTATCGTAGCCAATATCGATAACATCGACATTATCAGCCACCTCTTCGTTCATCACATACTGCTTACCCGAGACACCAACAACGGTCTCGACAAGTCCGAGAGCATCAAGCATAGCAATATGACTTGTCGACATACATACTACCCTGCTTGCACGACCCACTATTCGCTGACCGCTATACCCTTCTGCCGACTCGGCATTAGCAAACATAGCCAAGGTCTGCTCCTCGATAGCCTCACCCTGCCACGGACGTGTGACGCGCAACAAGACATTGTTGTCTGCATCGGCAACAATCTCAAAACCAGAGGCATTCGTCGGCAAATAGAGCGATTCAGTAAAAATAAAATCGTGCTCTTTACCAACTTCAGCGCAGCCAATCGACACCCAAATGGCCGCAAATATTATAGCTAAATAACCAAATAGTTTCACAGCACAAAGGTATATTTTTTTATGATTAATTTGCACAATTCGAAAATTTATTATTATCTTTGCACCGCAAAAATGCTTCGGGATGTAGCTCAGCCCGGTTAGAGTACACGTCTGGGGGGCGTGTTGTCGCAAGTTCGAATCTTGTCATCCCGACTAACCATAAGCCTTGATAATCAACAGATTATCGAGGCTTTTCGTTTATACACATTGCTATACAATCGTCTATATGCGTGTGGTAATATGGAAACAGCGCTGCTTCTTCTCGTACTTAACGTAGCACATCTCCTTCTGCTGCAATGCCATAAGCACTTCGCCCAAAACCTGCTTCAGCACTCCTGGCTCGATAGATTCGCAACGACGCAGACGCTTATACTCAACCTTCTCGTAGTCCGCATAGGCAATGTCGAACGTCGTAGCGTAGCAATGCGCCGAGTTGCTGCTTGCATTGATATTACCCGACTTCTGCAATGATTTTATATCGGCCTGTGTTCTCAATACCGAGGTCACGATAATCTTGTTCGGATTGATACCCTTCTGCTTCAGCGAGTCGCGGAAGTTCTTACCAATCACCTCGAGCAACTCCGCAGCCCCCTCTGTCAAATAGGGAATCGAGTGCGTGAGACGCGCTATGGAGTAGTAGCGGTTGTCCTCGATGCGCACCAAATCATCCATAACATCTTCGGCCTCATCTCTGCCCTTTAACGGTTTTTCGAGACCAAGACTCTTTGCAGCCTTTAGATGCACACTATTTACATCATTGAACACCTTCGCGTAGTTAATCTTCTTTAGTCTGACGGGATTATTCTTATATGGCTTAAAGAGCGAGATTGCGAACATAACGCCTACGACAATCGCCGCTAATAGAACGACACCTCGGTAGTTTATCTTTACTCTCCTTAAACCACTTACACCCTTATAAAAAAACCTCCTCCACGTCTCACCATTTTTAAGTTTATCGATTATAGGCCATACGCCGCGAATATCTCTCATAACTACTATTTAACTATTAACATATCCCTATCGATTACGCTTGCGAAACAGAGCAACAATATCCTTAAGCAGGAAGTTACACAAATAAGCAATAAGCCCCACACTGATAAGTATGCCCAGAATATGCCCCAACATAAAGCAATCGAATTGATTGGTAAAGATACAAAAAAATTACAGATAAACAAGCATCTCACCACAGCCTTATTATGAAATTCCCATAAGCAGAGAGCTACACTTTTGCAGGTGATCCGATCCTCCCAACCTCCCTGAGAGGGAGGCGACCCAGGGTTCATCACTCCCTGAGTGGGCACAAAAAAAAGAAGACAACCTTTCGATTGTCTTCTTCGTACCCTCTCAGGTGGGGGGTATAAAATATTGGGGTTTATGCGCCTACAACGCCTATTTCGCTACATTAGGTTCTGTATAGGTTCAACACTTTTACCGCATTTTGTCGCAATGGGCGGATAGGTACCCCATAGAACTTTAAATGATTATATCAAAATCTATGTCCCGATAAAGAACTTCAATTATTAAAATTAAATTTTCATTTTAACTTGCTATTATTAATCAGCCTATAAAGTTTATCATACGCATATTGCATAAGAACTATAGAAATAGCACAAGACAAAACTCCCCATATAATAGCCGATTTAACACTCAAGTCAAACTTTAGAGCCAACAACCACCAACACACTACCATTATAGCAATATGTAACCACACGGCTATAATTAATCTCTTTTGAGTAAAAATAAATCTTCGTAATCCTAATTTTTCATACATCATCTTTTTCAGTATGCGCATATAATCGTTTTCCTTATTAGAATACTTGGATGTTATAACCTCATTACAATCTTTTAATACATACGAAATGGTTCCATTCGTAAGTCCTATCGGAATAGGATAAACGCATTGCTTATTAAGTTCTTTTCTAATATTCAGCAGTTTTGAACTATTATCACATATATATACAACGCTCTCCTTAAATTGATTTGACCTACTTACTTCCCATATACAACTTGGACTATCATTAAGCAATATAACTATTAGACTTGCCCGAGTCATTAAATCCAAAACTTCAGATTCCCAGTTAGCATCATTTAAATATATGCGTTCCGCGCCAATAGGAGAACATAACTCTTTAGTCATACCTACAGCATATACTGGCATATATTGCTTCAAAATTCCTATAAAAAGCCCCTCAGAAAATTTGTTGATATCTTTTTTTTCTAAAAGAGTTTTGTTATTCGTAGTATAATCGTCAAATGCAAATCCTCTTAGATACAATACAAATTTGGATTTTATATCATTTGGGCGTTTACCTGACAAAGGCAAACTACGACTAACAATAAATGATGACCAAGCATATACAACTCCGACCATTATACAATTTACATCTGCGGCATCTCCAGAAAAAATTATATACATAGCGATAACTACATACAAAGAGGTTATAATGGTTCTTTGCCAAAAGAACTTTTTTCTATAAAAACATGAATTATCAGCATTATTGCTATTTTGTATTTTATTTAAAGCTGATTTCCTAAGTAATTCGAAAGATATTATATATATTGTGGAGATTATAAGCAGGATAATAGTATTATTCATGGTAATACAAAAAATTATTCAATTTATATATTATGTAATAAAATAACTGTTGTTAATTACCTATTACTCATACAAATACTAGCAATAAGATTGGTCATTATCTAGCATAATACGCGTATTTTGCTATACAAAGATAATATAAAACTCTAAATATGGGCTTAATAATGTTAAGAATGTAGCACAGACGAATAAGCAGTACTAGAAATCAGTTTAGGGGTGTAGCCGACATTCCTTTCTTTATATTTCGTTTAGCTACTATTTTTGCATGATTCTTTTCAATCCCCCACCGGGTTTTCGAACTGATCCTCTATTCATTACACGCACCGCGTGCAGCTGCCCCAAAACAAAAAAAGGGGAAAGATATTCATCTTTCCCCTTTGTACCCCCTCAGGGGCTCGAACCCTGGACCCCAACATTAAGAGTGTCGTGCTCTACCAACTGAGCTAAAGAGGCATTTACAACCTTTTTGATTGCGAGTGCAAAGATAAAGCACTTTTTTTAATCTACCAAATATTTTTACAAAAAAATTTAAACTTTTTTGCACTATTTTTTAAGACCTCTACCTTATACACTGATATTCAATATTTTACACAACTAAAAAATTTTGAAGATTTTTCAGACTTTTTAGTCGTTATTCCACTCATTTCCACCATCCGAGTAGAAAACTGCTCTATTGCCTGCAACTTTTTTTGCTGCAAGATAGCTCTCATAGAGACAAATTCCGTTGCTACTTGCATCCGCAAGATAGTACGCAACGACACAAACGTGATGTTTTGTGGTGTGAATCATCTGCAAAGTACGCTCCACATAGCTATCCTTCCACGAAGGCTGGTTCGATGGATTACCACCCTTCTTACGCGAAGTACCGCTCAACGATGAGTTGATAGGCGCAGTAAGAGCTACATATATACCCTCCATATCGCAATAGCTCAACACATCCTCACTAACGCATCCAGCCGTAAAACGTATCTTATCGACACCCTGACGCGCTTTAGAAGCCACCTCCTCGACAGTAGATGCAGGAGACATATCTAGCCATTGACCATCGACAACCTCGCGATTTACGACCATCTGACCGCCCAAATAGCGCAACTCACAAAGACCGACAGGCAGATCATAGAACTCCACATCGCGGCCCTCGATACGGTTATACATTCGCAGACTTATGCGCTGAGGATTACGACTGCTCCACAACAGCGTATCGGCAAGCGAAGCACCGAAACGCAACGTATCTACGCCGTACATACCGAGCGACACATCACGATGGCCACCAGCAAGGCGCATTGTATCATTAAGATATACATCATAGTACAGGCGAGCGCTCTTTCGGCCGAGCGTCTCGTTGTGCATAACCACGCTAAACACAGCATTTGCAACGCCCGCCATACCGATCTCGACATCCGACATCACCTCGCGTACGCGCACGCGCGGCTGCGAAATAATATATGCTACGGGAGATTCGGCAATCACACCCCCGAAGCACTCGATAGGCGCCATAGGGTTATCCTCCAAGAAACGCAACTCCACGCGATTTTTATCCTCGCGCGAATGCTTCGTGATATTGAATTCCGTTGCCGCATAGCCGTTGGCCGCAAGGCCTACTCGCTTGCCATTTAACAACACCTCGTAGCCTCTACCCGTAGCCTCAACGCGCAGAAATACCTGACGCTCGAGCCACGAGAAGGGAAAGGTAAACTCCCCCTCGAAGCCTCCATCTACACCTCGAGACCACTCCGTAATAGGTTGCATATATCGCTGGCGCTCCATACTACGTTCCTTGGCCGCAGCAGCAGTATGATAAGGAATGAGCTGCGAACGATGTAAATCGCAGCCATCGGACAGCATCTGTGCCGAACAGCGATCACCTCCGAGAGCGACGGTTGTAATAGTTGCAAAGGCTATCGCTGCATTTCGTATTATCTTTGACATAGGTTACTCTTTATTTTGGTACGATGAGCGCGAATTTCGCCACTCGATAACCTCTGGCAGCAACTCATCTACTCTATCCTCCCACACTCCATTCTCGACAAGGCGTCTGCGATCGTAGTCGATGCGTTCCGTAATGCGGAAGCGAGGCTTACTCTGCACTGCATTGTCGCTACGACGAGTATCACGTATCACGCGGTCGATAACCTCATTGCGACTTGGACGTCTGTCGCCAAACCACTCGAAATCGGGCAAGCGCAATTTCTGCGTCTCTGGAATCATATCCATAGGATAGAGCTTATACTCGGGATTCTGCTTATAGGCAATCTTGTCAATCTCGCCATTTGTAAGATAGAAACTGATCGATGCACTCTCGATATACATCAGGCCGGTAACATCCGTCGAATTCTCCTGCTCCTGCATATAGTATATCGTCTGGGCGTTGCCATCCACATTGTTGCGATAGATGCTACCATCGGCGAACAACGCTGTCATATCCTTACCCTTAACCTGATTGTAGTACGTCGTATCAATCTGCGACGACATTATCGGATCACCCATAAAATGCACTTTATCGATACGCTGCTGCGCGGTGTAGATAGCCATCGAATCCGAGACAATCTGGTTGGTCTCGTTCCACATCACAGGGTCGATATAGAGGCGAATAATCGAGTCGGTGTTGAGCATAATCATCGAGTCGCACACCATTTGCGAGTCACTGCGATACATCTTCACACGATGATACGCTTTGATGAGCTTATAGCTGCTATCAGCAGGGAATGGTCGCTCTACGACAGCCTCGGCCATCGTATCGAGCTGCATAGAGTCTACCGAGAGGCTATCCTGCGACAATGTATCGCGCGACATAGGCTCCTCCGTCACGAGCGTATCGAGAACATAATCCTCGCCCGTATACTCCTTACCGCGCTTCAGCGCACGTGCCTTGGCCTTGTCGATCTTGCGACGACGACGCTCCTCGCTCTTCTGCTTGATGCGCTCGAGACGTGCTGCCTCCTCATCGGCAATACGTGCACTCTGCGCCTTTCGCTTGGCGATAATCGTGTCGAGCTTTATGTTCAGCAACGAATCTTTGATATGCTGTATCGAGTCGCGTTCTGCCGTCTTTATAGCCTTAAGCGAGTCTCGCAGACGCTGCTTCTCCACACGCGCTGTGTCGCGCAGACGACGACGCTCTAACTTGGCACGATAGCGCAACTGCTTCTCTGTGAGCTGAACGGTATCGACACCCTCCTGCGCAAGAGCCAACGAATCGACAGCGATGGTCTCACCCTCGATAGCAACCTGATCATCAGCATACTCCTCATCCCTAATCTCGCCATCCTCAAGCACCGTCTCCTCGATTGGTTGATCGCTACCAACTACAACACTCTCGGGAATGATGCTCTCCGACGCAGCCGATGCACCCAGAGCCTCGGCAAGACCCTCGTCCATAAGCACACCGCTCACCGTGGAGTTATCACCCTCTACGGGCTGCTCCATAGCCTCTACTGCCTCGGCAGACGTATGCTCGACCACGATATCCTCGCTATGCTCCGCTACAGCCATAGAATCTTGCTCCTTGCGTCCTCGGTCCTCCATCATAGCATCGCGGCCTCGCGCACCAGACATTCGCTTATCCATTGAGTCGCGCTGCATCATATCGCGCTGACGGCCTAGATTTGCCTGTCGGTTTACTACATCTTTCGACGCCTCGCTCACACTGTCGGCACCTTCAACTGGCTGCTCCGATGGCAGACTATCCTTTACATCAGCACCAAGCTCCGCATCGCTGCCTGCTACTGCATCATCTGCCGAAGCCTCCGCAGCAACTTTATTTGGATCTGGGACAGCAATCGTATACATCCACAACGTATCGGCACACAAGAACAACGAGTCGGGCTGCTGTGGGCCATAGCTAATCATCGATGGTCGGCGTGTGAAGAGTGCATTGCCCGGCTCATCCCACCACTCGCCATAGTCAGCAAAGCCTATAATCTTTTGCGTGGTGTCATCAACCTGAATATTTCCGCGACTGATGATATGTCCTGCTGTACGATAATACTCGATAGAGTCGCTCCACACCTCACGTTCGGGAGAGAGCAGATAGGCATCGCGTGTCAAATGGTGCAGATCGCGCGCCTTATTGTAGCTACCTCGGTTTGCGAAGAGATACTCATCCTTATCGTTCCAGATGTTCGTATTACGGAAATACTGTGCATTCTCTGTTTCGGTGTTGAATATTACCGAGTCGCCAATCATCTGATATACCTCGTCGCGCATCTCGACATTGTCCACAGCGATAAGGTCGTGAGTCGAGGTGTTGTAGTAGCCACGTTCCGACTCCATAAGACTCTTACCCTTGAGCACATAGCAGCCACCAAAAAACTCGCCCATCTCAGCATCGGTGTCGAACGTACAGTTGTAGGTATACATCACCGCATCGCCATCTACAACCTTGATCAAATCGGAGTATATCGTCGCCTTGCCCGAATTGTGGCTATACTCCGCCTTGTCGCCATAGATATACGTAGTATTCTGATTTATAAGCACATTGCCATAGCACTCGAAACTCTGATTCGAGAAGCGCACAGCACTGTCTGCCGTGATCACTGCGCCATTGTGATGCGCAGCGAAGTTACCCACAAGGATAAAAACGGTAGAATCACCGTGGTCGATAAGGTAGGAGTCATCCGCAACCATATCCACCATACGGCGATTGTTATCCTGCTTGCGCGCCGATGCTGCGAGCACCGCCTCGGCCGAGGTATCCAGATAGTTGTAGGCTACGCGTCCGCCAGCGCTATAGAATAGCGCGCCGACAAACATCGATACCACAACTACAAATGAGACTAATAGTTTACGAAGCATAGGCTATATCTCTTTGTTCGGGCAATGTCTAAACTCTAATTCTACTTAATCCAGTTCTTGTTCTTGAAGCTATCGTGACGATACTCTGGGGCTATATAGATATACATCGACTGAATCTTGCGGTTGAGCCACTCACGATACACCTTGTCCTGCTTCTCGGCAAGTGCCATCTCCTCCAGACGCACATAGTCATCGACAAGCGATGCGGTGTGTGCAGGGATGATATCAACAAGTTTCACAATCTTACTGAGATGGTTGCCCTTGAAGTCGGTGGTCTGGAACGAACTCGAGATCTCGCCTACGCGCAAGCGTCTGAGCGCATTGTAGTCCTCCAACGACTTGCCACCCTCTGCACCGAAGTCCTCCTTGAGGAAGCGTGTGGCTGTCATTCGCGCGCCATCGTATACACCCTGACGCTCCAGGATATCGTGGTTCGAGACGATACCGCCATTCATCTTCGACGATGCATCATCCGAGAAGCGCAATGCTGCCTCCTCGAACGTGAGCGAATCCTTGCGAATAAGGTTTGCTATGCTATCCAACTCGCGCGATGGCTGCATAAGCTCATCGCGTGTAAATGTTGGGCGGATAACGATGTGGCGGCAGTGGTACATCTCTCCCTGCTTGTCGATAAGTTCGATAATATGGAAACCATACTCCGTCTCGACAATCTCCGACACCTGACCCGGCTTGAGCTTCTCGAGAGCCTCGGCAAAGGGTCGTACGAAGTATGACGATGGCGCAGGCTGCATCTCACCACCGTGAAGTGCCGAACCATCCACCGAATACATTCGCGCCAAAACCGAGAACTTGGTCTGACCAGTAATCACACGCTCACGCATATCGAGCAAACGCTCCTTGGTACGCTGCTGCGCCTCCTTGAGCGAAGCAGGGAACTTGGTAATCTGCGCATATACATACTGCTCACCAATCATCGGAAGGCTATCCTTGTCGATACGATTGTAGAAACGCTCTACCTCGCCAGGCACAACCGTAACACGCGACACAACATCCATTCTCATATTCTGTGCATAGGCCTGCTCCTCGTATCGCTGACGCAACATCTCGCGATATGTGTAGATAGGCATATGCTCACGAGCCTCGAGCTGCTGGATACCGCCAGCCTCGTCGACAAGCATCTGGAGATAGGTCTCGATACGCGAAACGATCTCACCCGAAGATATCTGAATAGAGTCGAGCTGCGCCTGATTGAAGAGCAACTTCTGCTCGAGCAGATTCTCCAGCGCCTCAACCATAGGTTCGCGCTCCGAGGTATAACCCATCTGTCGCTGCTCGGCAACCAGCATCTCGGCATACTCGGCAACCTCCGAGTGCAGAATAGATGAGCCACCTACAACGGCAACCACCTTATCCAACATCACCTGACGTCTCTGCTGTGCCTCGGCCTTAACCGCTCCAAACGCTACGATTGCTCCTACAGCAACCACACTAACAACTCTCTTAATGCTTATCATAGTTTTCTTCTGTTTTTCAGTTTACTAAATACCTTGTGACAGGCTATCCGCCTCATCGAATAATCTCTCCTCATCGCCAACCAGCGAATCAACCTCCTCGACAGAGACCTCCTCGACAACCGGGAGACTCGCCAACATCGACTGCAGGAGCAACGAATCCTGGATTGTAAGACGACCCGACACTACTGCCTCGCGTAGCATCTCGGCCTCGTAACGACCTACGATTGCCGAACGGCGATCGGCATACAACACCCTGCGGATATCCTCCTCGACACACTCCAAGGGTGCAACCTGACCACGACGTGCAACATCGGTTATGATGAAGTAGAAGTTTGCCTCATCGTTGCTCATCTGCTGAACACCACTCTTCGAGAGGAGGTTATCGTAGGAACGGGTACGCACCGTAGGCAGATGGCTCAAAAAGTCGGAGTACGACACCCAATCGACAGACATATCGCTGAGCAACAACGAGTGTTTCTCGACCAATGCCTCAAGCTCCGAAACGCCACTCTTCGCGACATTGCGCAACGCCGTAGAGAGAGTCGATGTATTGCGGAACGAACGCGGAGTCTTGACCACGACACCACGCACCTTGTGATGGTCGAGCTTATAGCGTGCTCCGTTGGCACGATAGTGAGTGATGATTTCGCGCTCGCTGATATCCGGGTCGATAGCGTGGTCGATATAGTACTGGTCGAGCTGTCGCATAATGAGCGACTGACGGTAGCCCTCAACCAGACGCTCGATATCTGCCTCGTTCGACGATAGCACCTCCTCGGCACGACGCATCTTGAGCTGCTTGAGCACCCAGTTATCGACATACATCTTCGAGAAAGTTACACTATCTGCACCAACCAAACCAGCAGGAATATCACGACGAAGCTCCGTGCGAGTGAGTGTCACTCCGTCGACGGTAGCTACGATCTCGTTTACATCAATAGACGTGCGCACATCGACTACGTCGATACACGATACGACGAATGCCGATGCAACAACGATTAATATGTTTCTAAATTTTGCCATAATCAACCTACAAAGATACATTTTTTCTATTGAATAACGCATCATTAGGTCATATTATTACAAAATATTGCATAGCAATAGCAAACGAGAGGCACAAAAGCACCTCTCGTCAGCTCATTTCAAATCATTTTTCCCATTCGAACTTTTCGAATTCGGCATCAGCGCTCTTCCACGTGGGCTTACGGCGCGAGTAGATTATGAAGGGAATCACCACAAAGATAATCGCTCCAATGAACAACACCGCGTACCACACTGCCGAGCTACCTACGGCAATCTGCGATGGTGGAATAAAGCTCAACACGAAGGCGAGTAACGAACCGCAGAAGCCCAAACCAGCAAGCAACCAGATGAGTCCGTTGCCCTTCGCGCCAAGGCGGAAAGGACGCTCATAGCTGGGCAGTTTATAGCGCAGCGTGATGGCCGCAGCAAACATCAGCATATACATTATAAGATACAGAAGCACTGTAAGTTGCGAGAGTATCTGATAGAAAGACTGCACCGATGGCATAACCACAAACAGAAGGCCGAGAATGGTCACAATAACACCTTGCACAAGGAGAATATTTCGCTGTACACCGCGACTATTCGTACGCTGGAAGAATGGCGGCAGATAGCCTGCGCGGCCCACCGTGAAGATACCCTTCGAGGGACCTGCAACCCACGTAAGCACACCAGCCAAAACACCAAACACCAGAGCGATTGCGATGATAGGGCCAGCCCACGACATATGCAAGAATCTAAAATAGTTATCAAAACCTATGAGCAACGTCTGCGTAAGGCTGATATCCTTGGCTGGCACGACAATACCAAGCGAGAATGTACCGAGTATGAAGATTACGACCGTAACCAACGAGCCGATAACTATGGCGCGAGGATAGTTGCGCTTGGGGTTGTCCACATCCATAACGTGGATACCCATCATCTCCATACCAGCATAGAACAGGAAGATACTGCTAGCAAGCACAAGATTGTTGAAATTGGTCAAATCAGGGAAGAAACTCTGCTTCATATTCAGGTGATTTACACCACCTTTAGCCAGATAGAATATTGCAAGGAGTATAAGCAGAGCGGCAGGGATAATCGTTCCGATGATACCACCCCACTTACTCACCTTGCCTACCCATCCGAGACCTCGTAGCGAGATGAAAGTCGCTATCCAATATATGGCCAGTACGACAACTAATGTAAAGAATCTATTGGATGCGAGCGCAGCATCGGCCGTCATATCCGTACCGATAAAGGCTAGGCTTACTGCACCGAATGTCAGTACCGTAGGATACCAGATTGTCGACTGTATCCACTGTAGCCATATCGCAAGGAAGCCAAACCTCGCGCCAAAGGCCTCGCCAACCCAGCGGAATACGCCACCCTGCTTTGCCGAGAACATCGCAGCAAGCTCGGCAGCAACCATCGCTGTAGGGATGAGAAAGACTATGGCTGCAAAGAGATAGTAGAACGCCGATGTAGGGCCATAGATAGCCTCGGTAGCCAAACCTCGGAGGCTCACTACCGCTGTTACGTTCATTATGGCCAGCGTCATCACACTGAGCCGAAATGTAGGTTTTGTTGTTTGCATAATACTTAATAGGTATTAGTTTATTCACTGCACGACAATCTGCAATTTCAGTGCCTACCGCGATACATCGATAGCAAAAAATTCATATCTTTGTAGTGGTCATACAAAGTGATTATTTCGCTTTATATAATATAAGATGTTTATTCACATAGTATCAATATTATAAGTTTTGATTATAATATAATAGAAAAATTCAATAAAAATACTATTGTTAATAACAAAATATCTATTATCTTTGCATCGGGAAAAGGAAATAAACCCAACAAAACAGAAAAGAATAATTACAAACCTAAAAACTAATAAGACTATGAAAGATTTGAAAGGAACAAAGACCGAGAAGAATTTGTGGGAGGCTTTTGCAGGTGAGAGCCAGGCTCGCAACAAGTATACATACTTCGCATCGAAGGCAAAGAAGGACGGCTACGTTCAGATCGCCAAGATTTTCGAAGAGACTGCAGCTAACGAGAAGGAGCACGCAGAGTTGTGGTTCAAGCTTTTGGGCGGTATCGGCGATACAGCACAGAACCTTAAGTCAGCAGCAGAGGGCGAGAACTACGAGTGGACAGATATGTACTCATCTATGGCCAAGGATGCTCGCGAGGAGGGCTTCGACCACATCGCATTCCTCTTCGAGGAGGTAGGTAAGATCGAGAAGGATCACGAGGAGCGTTACCTCAAGCTTTTGTCTAATGTTGAGGGCGGTTTGGTATTCTCTCGCGATGGCGATATGATCTGGCAGTGCTCTAACTGCGGTCACGTAGTAGTTGGCAAGAAGGCTCCAGAGATGTGCCCAGTGTGCGCTCATCCAAAGGCTTACTTCCAGCTCAAGGCTGAGAACTATTAGTAGAGTCTTATATCAGGTATAATGATTGCATTGTGCAATCTTCGGATCTGAAGAGTCGAGGGGCTATCCAAGCTATTTGGAAAGCCCCTTAATTATACAAAGTTATGAATACGATTACGATACTGCTTTTGCCAATGTTCGGCACAATACTCGGTGCTTCGTCTGTGCTTTTTGCGCGCCACGAGGTCTCGGCACGTGTGCAAAATGCACTCCTCGGCTTTGCAGCAGGCGTTATGGTTGCTGCCTCGGTGTGGTCACTTATCATACCGGCTATCGATATGTCCGAGGGTATGGGCAAATTAGCGTGGTTGCCAGCCGCTGTTGGCATAGTACTCGGTATGCTCTTCCTGCTTGCGCTGGATAGTCTCGTGCCACATATGCACCCCACGACCGACAATCCCGAAGGTATACGCTCGTCGCTTGGCAAGCGCCAGATGCTGATGCTCGCTGTGACGTTGCACAACATCCCCGAGGGTATGGCCGTAGGAGCCGTCGTAGCTGGCGCTATGAGCAACCAGATAGGCATCTCGGTAGCTGCAGCTATGGCTTTGGCTGTCGGTATGGCAATACAGAATATCCCCGAGGGAGCTATCATATCACTTCCGTTGCGTGCTGATGGTGCATCGCGCCGCAAGGCCTTCGGCTATGGAGCACTGTCGGGAGTTGTCGAGCCAATCTCGGCAATAGTTATGATATTGCTCTTCGAGCATATCTCGCCACTGCTACCCTATCTCTTGGCATTCTCGGCAGGTGCTATGCTCTACGTTGTTGTCGAGGAGCTTATCCCCGAGACGCAACAGGGCCAGCACTCCGACACAGGCACTGTGGCATTTGCAATCGGCTTTGTTATTATGATGATTCTCGATGTAGCACTTGGATAGAGATACATCGCTATACAACAAAGACCACTCTTTAAGGGTGGTCTTTTTCGTATTATGGATTTTATAAGTTATCTACACCACACTGCCAACATTCTCGCACACCACCAATTGCTTGATAGAAGAGGTCTGATGTGCTATGAAACGAAAAATGGCGAATGGGAGATATATTTCCATTCGCCATTTTGACTGAAGAGTCGCAGATGACCCCTTATCACAATAAATTTCTTGTTAGAAGGGCGCCGAGTGCTACACTCGGCAAAAATGGCGACGATGGGTAGTACTTGAACGTACGTCCCATTGTCGCCAGTTTTTGTTAGGGGCCGCAATCGACCCCTTATCACAAGAAATTTTTACTCGGTAACCTTAATAAGCTCCACCTTAAACTCCAACGCCTCGTTAGGGCCGATATCACGACCTGCGCCACGCTGACCATATGCAAGCTCCGATGGGATCCACAAAGTGATCTGACCACCCTCCTTTACATACTTCATACCCTCGGTCCAACCCTTGATTACACCATTGAGTGGGAATGAGATAGACTCACCACGCTCGTAGCTTGAGTCGAAGATCTTACCTGTGCGAGTCTTACCCTCGTAGTTTACCTCTACGATATTGGTGTCGGCTGTAGCCTGAATACCTGTACCCTCGCGGTCGATACGATAGAGAAGACCAGACTCTGTCTTGATAACGCCCTCCATCTTCTCAACCTCTGCAAGCCACTTTGCTGAAGCCTCTGCATTCTCCTGCAAAGCCTTCTCGCGAGCCTCCATAGCCTTCTTCTGCTGCTCTGCCTGCAATGTCATAAATGCGGCACGCATCTGATCGCCAGTGAGGAGCATCAATGAATCCATCTCCTCTACAGACTGGAGCTTAAGACCATCCTCAACAGCACGCAATACGCTTGCGATATGCATCTCACGGTCGATACTCTTAACCCAGCCACCCATATTTGTACCAACAAGGCGTGACACCTCCTCGCGTGTGAACTCCTCGTCGAAGAGTGCTGGTAGAGCTGGCAATGTATCTGGGCAATCGGTCTTCTGGAAGCTCTGAATACGCTTTGCATTCAGGTATGGCATCATACGTGACGCCTGGAACTCGTTCATACGCTTGCGCGCTTCAACAATCTCCTCGCCCTCCAAATTACCATTCTTGTAGAAATCCTTGATAGACTTCTTAACAAGCTCCTTGTCGAGCTCGAGGTCTGCCATATCGAAGTTAAGGCTCAAACCGAGCTCTGCACCTACAGCGTATGAGATAGTATCAATCTCGCCCTTACCAAGACCTGTACCCTCGCAAGCTGTCATTGAGAGTGTTGCAGCAGCTGCTGCCGCAACGAAAAACATCTTTTTCATCGTTTTGTTATTAGTTTAAATTATCGTAAATCAAATATATCTTCTCTATCTCACCTCTATTACTTCTGCCACCTCATCGTGAAGTTACGCAACGGACGAATGAGGAAACCAGGCAAGAAGCGACATACTGGGATAAACAGGCGGAACCACCAGTCAGGCACTACAACACTGCGGCCGCGAAACATAGCATTCAGGCCACGACGCGCGCAACTCTGCGGAGACATCAGCGCACCCCACTTAACGCCGAACTTCTGCAAACCCTTCGAGAGGCCGTAGAGGTCGGTAGCGATACCTGCAGGACAGATTGCCGTGACGCTCACGCCCGTACCCTTGAGTTCCTTTGCGAAAGCCTGCGTGAAGCTCTTGACATAGGCCTTACTTGCGCTATATGACGCAAGACCCGGGAATGGCATCCATATAGAGTATGAACTCATATTGAGGATACGACCCTTACCGCGACGACGCATATCCTCGCCATAGAGGCGACACATAACCGTGAGTGCGAGGTCGTGGAGTAAAATGATACGCTCCAAACGCTCGACAGGAGTATTTAGTATGTCGCAGAACGAGAAGATGCCGGCATTGTTGATGACAACATCGAACTCCAGACCCTCGGCTACGCTCCAGCTATGCAACGCGTGTGCTGCCTCTGCCGAAGCAAGGTCTGTAACGCGCGCTATGCACTTTACGCTATACTTATGTGCCACGACAGCAGCCTCCTGCTCGACACTCTCGAGAATGTCGACCAACACGAGGTTGTAGCCCAACATAGCCAAACGCTCGGCATACTGACGACCAATGCCCAATGCTGCACCCGTAACCAGCGCCCAAGCCGAGCCTCGGGTAATCTCTCCGAGATTTTTCTTACAACACATTGTTACTTAATTTTGTTAATCTCACGCCACAATCTCTCGGGGATATGCTCCTTGCAGTTGTGACAGCACTGCATATCTACCGAATACATACGTGCCATACAGTAGTCGCGATGGTCGCAACCGCTGCGTGTGCTCATATCGCCAGCCTTGAGCTTATTGACAAATGCAGGGTCGTTGACCAAAGCACGCGCCATCTGTACAAGCTCGAAGCCCTCGTCCAAAACCTTCTCGATACCCTCGCGCGAAACAAGACCACCGACGTATACCAGCGGACCCTTGAGCGCCGCGCGGAACTTCTTGGCATTCTCCAGGAAGTAGCACTCCTCGAAGTCGTACTGCTTGATGAGCCACTGACCTGCAAGCGTCACGACAATCTTCTGCAACCACTCGTTCCAGCCCATATAGTAGCCCATAGTCTTTGTTGGGATACGGCCACGCATAACAGCCATAGGAGCCTTCGACACGAAACCCGAAGAGAGCACGATACCATCCACGCCAAACGTCTCGATCTGCTTTGCAATCTCGATAGACTCCGGAATCTGAATACCGCTCTTAAAGCCATCCTCCATATTGTGCTTAACCAATACGCCCATACCGCGCTTGCGAGCTGTGTTTACAACCTCCTCCAGGCACATATTCATAAAGCGCATACGGTTCTCCAACGAGCCACCGAACTCATCGCGACGATGGTTGGTATATGGCGAAAGGAACTGCGAGATGAGGTATCCGTGACCTGCGTGCACCTCGACAGAGTCGAAACCGGCGTTATATGCTGTATCTACCGCCTTGCCGAAATCCTTGGCAAACTCCGCGATCTCCGCCTTTGACATACGGCGATGGAAGGTTGGTGAGTAGAGGTTGAAACCATTTGAAGCCGACACTGGGAAGCTACCAGCCGTAGACCAGTGTGTCATATTTCCGCAGTGGCCGAGCTGAATACCTACCGCAGCACCCTCTGCGTGCACAGCATCGGTAAGGTCGCGCAACTGTGGAACAATCTCATCGCGCAACCAGAGCTGCTTGTTGAACGAGATACCACTACGATTAATCGAGGCATAAGCCACAGTAGTCATACCCACACCACCACGCGCAACACTTACGTGATAATCCTTAAGAGCCTGCGTCGGAGCAAAATCCTTACCCATTGACTCAAAGGCAGCCGAGCGAATAACTCGGTTGCGAAGAGTTACGCTACCAATCTTGTAGGGCGTAAACAGCTTTGACTCTGTTAGTTCCTTCTTATTTTCCATTGTATGTGTAGTTTACTTTCGATTCTAATAGATGAATGGTATTATACGCTTACGGCCAAGCGAGGTAAACTCCTCGCCAAACTCCTGCTCATAGCGCTTGTAGAGCGATGCCGAGCGAGGGCCGAGATTTGCGAATGTCCACCACGCAAAGACAACACCAGCCCACGACCACGAAGCGATAGCAAAGCCAACCCACTCCATAAACTCGCCGAAGTAGTTTGCCGACGATACGAAGCGGAACATACCACCCTTGGGGATGTAGTGTTTAGTATCGCCAGGACGACGCAAGTGGCGGATAATGTAGTCGGAATGGAGGTTTGTGATAAATCCAAAGAGGAATACCGCAGCACCAATGTAGATGTAAGGCTTCGACATCCAGCCATCGTAGTAGCCCATCTGAGGTGCGTAGTAGAAGATCCAGCCGCCCTGCATAACTGCATTGAGCGTATTGAAGATCATACCCATAAGCATAATGCCGAATGGCATCTTCGACTTACCGCGAAGAAGCATTGGAAATATGAACGAGCGCTGGAAGTAGTGTGTCTGGAAGATTGCGAAGAGTAGCAATGGTGCAACCTCGAACTTTGCAGGCGAAAGCCACCAAAGGATCGCCATAACGACAAACACGGGTGACTCCATAAGTACCCAGCCGAGTTTATTGGGCACAGGGAAGCCATACTTTGGATTGAAGAGGTAGCCATAGCCAGCCTCAACGAAGTAGAGCGCAACAAAGACAAACAATGCGATGACAGCCATCACAATGAGGAATATATTGTAACACTCCAATGATATCAACTCCGAAAACATAATCTGTAATTTTTATCTTTTTACACGTTTTATTGTCTCCTTTTTCCTAATGTTGCACACATTTTGTAAGCATTATGGAAACAATCGTGCAAAGTTACTATTTTTTCAGTAGATACACTCATTTTATCGAGACATTTTTCTCCTTTTAACCATTTTATTACTCCAATATACCATTTCCTTCGCTATATTTGCATCTACACAGACAAATAAAAGAGTCGCCCAACTCAATTGTTGGACGACCCGGCATTTTACTTTTATATCCTACGGACTACTCAACATAGAATCCCTTCGCCATATCGCGAGGCGTAGGAGCAGGAATCTCGTCTGCAGGATAGCCAAAGGCTATGCCCACCAGAAGTTTGTAACCCTCGGGAAGCTGCAAGCGCTCAAGATAGGGCTTGGCTGCCTCGGAGGTCATCACAGGCACTACGCTACCAAGACAGCACGAACCTATGCCCATAGACCACGCAGCAAGCATCATATTCTCCGATAAAAGACCACAGTCATACTCACCACTATAGCTCTCCTCGGGGCACGCAACAAACGCAACGGTAGGAGCATTGCGGAAGATATTTCTAAATCCCTTCTGCTCGGCAAGGCGAGGCATCTGCTCCACAGCGATAGCTGTAACTCCATCGATAAAGTCGGGAGCATCGACTACACGCACAGCCCACGTCTGGGCATTCATCGCATTAGGAGCATAGAGACCACACTCTATGACCTTTGCCATCTGCTCACGGCATACAGGCTCGGCCTTATAATCGCGGATTGAGCGACGTGTAAGGATATTCTCCACAACGACATCCGATGCAGACTTTACCTCTGCTGGCTTTTCACAATTTGCGCAGCTCACAGCAACGAGTGCCGCAAATGCAACGCCAAGTTTCATCATTCGTTTCATAACTTACAGTGTTTTAACGTGTTTACCGCGCAACACAACCTCACGTATAACGGGAGTTTGGTGTGCATATGGCAGGTATGCCAACGATGGCAGAGGCTTCGTAATGTAGAAGTTCGCCACCTTACCGCGCGTGATTGAGCCATAATCCTTACTCTCGCCCATTGCCGCAGCACTATTGAGCGTTGCAGCGTTGAGAGCCTCGGCAGGAGTCATCTTCATCTTGATAGATGCCAACGACACCACGAAACGCATATTTCCCGAAGGCGCAGTACCAGGATTGAAGTCCGAAGCCAAAGCCACGGCCAAACCTGCATCTATCATCTTACGAGCTGGCGGATAGCCAATACCGAGGAAGAAGGCGCAGCCAGGCAACATAGTAGGCATCGTGCGACTACCGCGCAAAGCCTCAACCTGCTCATCACCCATACTCTCGAGGTGATCAACCGACAACGCACCATTAGCCACACCTACCTCGACACCGCCCGAAATAGCGAGCTCATTGGCGTGAATCTTGGCACGAAGGCCATACTCAGCACCTACGCGAATAATGCGCTCGGTCTGCTCGGTAGTGAAGAAACCTCTGTCGCAGAATACATCGACATACTCGGCCAAGCCCTCCTTGGCTACTGCAGGAATCATATCGAGACATACGTGGTCGACATACTCCTCCTGACGGCCCTTATAGGCACGACCTACAGCGTGAGCACCGAGGAACGTAGCACGTACGTCCAAAGGTGCAGTCTCGCGGATGCGGCGAATGACGCGTAATATCTTGAGCTCGTCCTCCAGCGTAAGACCATAACCCGACTTAATCTCGACAAGGCCCGTACCCATTGCGACAATCTCGTCGATGCGCTCCATAGCCTGACGGTAGAGTTCATCCTCCGAGGTGTCGTGAAGTCTGTCTGCCGAGTTGAGGATACCTCCGCCACGCTTGGCTATCTCCTCGTACGACAAGCCATTAATCTTATCCAAAAACTCCTGCTCGCGGCTGCCTGCATAGACGATATGCGTGTGCGAGTCGCAGAACGAAGGGAAGAGCCAACCGCCACGAGCGTCGAGGAGCTCACACCCCTCGACCTCTGGACAGCTATCCATAGTGCCGTAATCAACGATGCGACCACCATCAGCCAGAAGCCACGCATTCTCCAGCGTAGCGACCTCGGCCATAGCGCGTCCCTCGACACGCTCTCTGCCGCTCTCGTCAACTCCGACAAGTGTTCCGATATTTTTAACGAGCAAGCTCATACTCCTCAAGGAATTTTACAGAGGTTGCAATATGTGGGTACATAACCGTATCGTTGTCCACGAATGGAACAACCTTGCGATAAGCCTCAAACATAGCCTCAACAGGCTGTGACGAACGCAACGGACGGCGGAACTCCAAAGCCTGGGCCGAGTTCATAAGCTCGATAGCCAACACACGCTCCGTATTCTGGCAAACCTTCCAGAGCTTCGTAGCGGCATTCGAGCCCATACTTACGTGATCCTCCTGACCCTGTGACGATGGAATAGAGTCGCACGATGCTGGCCAGCACAAGCCCTTTGACTGGCTTACGATAGATGCCGCAGTGTACTGTGGAATCATAAAGCCGCTATTGAGGCCTGGGTTAGCTACAAGGAAGTTAGGCAGCTCTCTTGCACCCGAGATAAGCTTATAGGTACGACGCTCCGAGATGTTACCGAGCTCCGCAACAGCGATAGCCAAGAAGTCCATAGCCAACGCGATAGGCTGACCGTGGAAGTTACCTGCCGAGATAACCTCGTCACTATCGGGGAAGATCGTTGGGTTATCGGTTGCCGAGTTGATCTCGGTCTCCAAAACTGTTGCTACATATGCGATAGTATCCTTCGATGCACCGTGCACCTGTGGGATGCAGCGGAATGAGTAAGGATCCTGAACGTGCTTCTTTGGACGAGCACCAATCTCGCTACCTGCCAACAACTCGCGGAAGTTCTTCGCTGTCTCGATCTGTCCGTTGTGAGGGCGGATGGCGTGTACGCTATGCTCGAATGGCTCCATACGGCCATCGAACGCATCCAACGACATTGCACCAATGTGGTCTGCCCACTTGCTCAAGCGCTGCGCATTGATAAGCGAGTATACGCCATAAGCAGACATAAACTGCGTACCATTCAACAACGCGAGACCCTCCTTCGAGCAGAGTGTGATAGGCTCCCAGCCCATCTTCTCCATCATCACGCTACCCTCGACAACCTCGCCGTCGATCTCGACGTGACCGAGGCCCAACAAAGGCAAGCACATATGAGCCAAAGGCGACAAGTCGCCCGAAGCGCCCAACGAGCCCTGCTCATAGACAACGGGGATGATGTTGTTGTTCCACATATCGATCAATCGCTCGACGGTGATTAGCTGAACACCCGAATGGCCGTACGACAACGACTGAACTTTAAGCAAAATCATAAGGCGTGCAATCTCGGATGGCACACGCTGGCCTGTACCACAGGCGTGCGACATCATAAGGTTCTTCTGCAACTGCGATAAGCCCTCCTCCTCAACCGAGATATTGCACAACGAGCCGAAACCTGTAGTAACGCCATAGATAGGGCGACCTACGGTCTTAGTCTTCTGATCGAGATACTCGCGGCAATGGTTGATACGCGACTTAGCATCGTCGCTCAAAGCGAGCTTATAACCTTTAGTCAAAATCTCAGCTACGCGAGCGATAGTTAGCCTCTCGGCACTTATATAATGAATCATATATCTTTCAATTATTTAGGTTAGAAACTATTTATTCTCAGCAAATACACGGTCGATAAGCTCCTTATCGGCAAGGTTGGGTAGCGTAACCTTCAAGAGTGGTGTACGCTCCATCTCGCGCTTGATAGCGAACATCGCACCCTCGTTACGAGCCCAGCTACGACGAGCAATACCATTGTTCACATCCCAAAGCAACATATCCTTGATGTGGCGTGCCGAGTCCTGCGAACCATCGATAACCATACCGAAGCCACCGTTGATAACCTCGCCCCAGCCTACGCCGCCACCGTTGTGGATAGATACCCACGTAGCACCGCGGAACGAGTCACCGATGACGTTATGCACAGCCATATCGGCACAGAAGCTCGAGCCATCGTAGATATTCGAGGTCTCGCGATATGGTGAGTCGGTACCCGATACATCGTGATGATCACGACCAAGAACAATAGGTGCCGAGATCTCGCCGCGCTCGATAGCCTCGTTAAAGGCCAAAGCGATGCGTGTACGGCCTTCAGAGTCGGCATAGAGGATACGTGCCTGCGAACCTACAACGAGCTTGTTCTCCATAGCCTCACGAATCCAGTGGAGGTTATCCTCCAACTGACCCTTGATATCGGCTGGAGCCTCCTGAAGCATCTGCTCCAAGACCTCTGCTGCAATGCGATCCGACTTTGCCAAATCCTCCTCCTTACCCGAGGTACATACCCAACGGAATGGACCGAAGCCATAATCGAAGAACATTGGGCCCATAATATCCTGAACGTATGATGGGTAGCGGAACTTACCATCCTCAGTCATAATATCTGCACCGGCACGCGATGACTCCAAGAGGAAGGCGTTGCCATAGTCGAAGAAGTACATACCGCGAGCTGTGAGTTTGTTGACAGCCGCAACGTGGCGACGCAACGACTCACGAACACACTCGTGGAACTTCTCTGGCTCCTCGGCCATCATACGGTTAGACTCCTCATATGAGTAGCCTACTGGATAGTAGCCACCAGCCCAAGGGTTGTGCAACGATGTCTGGTCCGAGCCCAAATCGACGTTGATATCCTCCTCGGCCAAGCGCTCCCAAAGGTCTACGACATTGCCAACGTATGCAAACGAGATAACCTCCTTCTGCTCGACAGCCTGACGCACACGTGGGATAAGCTCATCCAGCGAGCTGTAGAGCTCGTCTACCCAGCCCTGCTTATGACGCTTCTCGGCAGCTGCGATATTCACCTCGGCAGTGATACTCACAACGCCCGAGATGTTACCAGCCTTTGGCTGTGCACCCGACATACCGCCAAGACCAGCCGTTACGAAGAGCATACCGCGCAAATCCTTCTGACCCTCCTTAAGACGCTTACGCGCTGCATTCATCACCGTGATAGTCGTACCGTGAACGATACCCTGTGGGCCTATGTACATATACGAGCCTGCGGTCATCTGACCATACTGCGATACGCCCATAGCGTTGAAACGCTCCCAGTCATCCTGCGACGAGTGGTTAGGGATAACCATACCGTTGGTTACAATGACGCGTGGAGCATCCTTATGCGATGGGAACAAACCGAGTGGATGACCCGAATACATAACCAATGTCTGCTCGTCGGTCATCTCCGCAAGATACTTCATAGCCAAGCGATACTGCGCCCAGTTCTGGAATACAGCACCATTACCACCATAGGTAATAAGCTCGTGAGGATGCTGCGCAACAGCCTTATCGAGGTTGTTCTGAATCATCAGCATAATGGCTGCAGCCTGACGCGAACGTGCTGGATACTCGTCAATCGAACGTGCGTACATCTCGTACTCGGGACGGAGACGGTACATATAGATGCGGCCATAGGTCTTCAACTCCTCCAAAAACTCGGGAGCGAGCTCCGCGTGGTGCTTCTCGGGGAAGTATCTCAAGGCATTTGCCAAAGCGAGCTTCTTTTCCGCATCTGTAAGGATATCCTTGCGCTTAGGTGCGTGGTTTGCTGCTGGGTCGTACGCCCTCTTTGCGGGCAGTGGATCGGGAATACCCGCGAGTATATCTTTCTGAAAATCTGTCATAGTAGTTGTTGCTTGTTAAGTTTTTACTCTTTCGATTAGTTGATCTTGCTCTCCACAACAGCCAAAATCTCTGCCTCAGCCTGCTGTGCAAGACGCTGAATCTCCTCTGCCTCGGCTACCAAAGCATCAGCTACAGCTCTATCCTTGAGGCCTGCAGCATTGATCTTAACATTGAGGCAAGCACCCATAACTGCTGAACGAGCAGCCAAAGCACCTACACCAGCATCCGATACCGAGTTAGGGTTACCCTCCTCAGCCATTGCACGAACAACGTCGAACGCCTTGTATGCAGCCTTCATAGTACGCAAAGGCACCTGTGTAGCGTAGAGTGTAGCTACCTCCATAGCCTCTGCACGTGCTGCCTTCTCCTCGTCGGTACCCTTTGGCATACCGAATACGTCCATAATCTTGTTGAACGCAGCAGTATCCTCGTCTACCAAGTAGAGCAACTCGTTCATAACAGCCATACCGTTGTCAGCCCAGTTAGAGAAGTACTCCCAACGATCATCCCAACCTGCCTTGTGTGACGAGAGGTTAGCAACCATTGTACCGAGAGCAGCGGCCAAAGCACCCATATATGCCGAGATAGAGCCACCACCAGGTGCTGGAGACTCACTTGCTGTCTCCTCTGCAAAACCTGTGCAGGTCATATCAACGAGCTTCTTCACACCCTGCTGCTCCTCAGCCTCAAGGATGTACTCTACGACCTTCTCCTCTGGCTTGAACTCCTTGAGGTTTGACAAGCCCATAGACTCGATAGCGATACGCACCAACTCTCTCTCTGGAAGACCAGTCGAGCGATTCTGCTTGCGGAGGAAGTGACGGCCAGCATCTACCAACGTGCTCTTTGGGACAAGACCTACAATCTCGGCACCTGTAACGCGCACACCACGTGCATCAGCAGCGCGACATACCTCGTCGAATGCTACGTGCAAAGGAGTAATCGAGAGATTGGTCATATTCATAGATACCTGGGCGATACCATACTCCTCGATAAACCAGCCGATAGCCTTACAAGCCTTCAATGTACCTGGCTTCATCACTGGGTTGCCCTTCTCGTCCTTGATAATCTTACCTGTGATAGGGTTACCCTCACGCATAGGACGGCCCTTCTCGCGAACATCGAACGCAATAGCGTTAGCACGACGAGTCGATGTGGTATTGAGGTTGTAGTTTACAGCTACAAGGAAGTCACGAGCACCCACAGCCGTTGCACCAGTGCGAGCTACACCCTCATCGTATGGGCGAGCACCGAAATCGGGCTTACGCTTCTCGTCCATCATCTTCTCTGGCAATGCCTCGTACTCACCTGCACGGCATACAGCCAAGTTGCGACGCTCGGGCGTGAACGCAGCAGCCTCGTAGCAGTATGTAGGGACGTTTACCTCCTCGGCGATACGCTTGGCAAGAGCACGTGCCAACTCTGCACACTCCTCCAATGTGATGCCCGACACTGGGATAAGAGGACATACGTCGCAAGCACCCATACGTGGATGAGCACCCTTGTGCTGACGCATATCGATAAGCTCGGTTGCGCGCTTGATAGCAGCTACCGCTGTATCACACACAGCCTCAGGCTCACCTACGAAGGTAACAACCGTACGGTTTGTAGCCTCACCTGGATCAACGTCCAAGAGCTTAACACCCTTCGATGCCTCGATAACATCGGTAATCTGCTTGATGACCTCAGCATTGCGACCCTCAGAGAAGTTAGGTACGCACTCAATAATTCTTTTCTGCATAGTAGTTTTAGTTTTTATTTAGATTTACGTTTATATGATTCGCAATTATAGCTCATAATCCACATCTACACGCTCCAGACGACAACCCTTGCAGTAGTCGCTGATTACCACGTGCAGAGGATTTACCTTATAGGCCTCCATAGCCTCCCACGATGTGAAGTCGGCAGTAAGCACCGCATCGAACGAGGATGCTGTCTCCTTAATGTTGACTCCCACCTCGGCACGCAAAAGACCCTCAATCTTGCCATTAAGTGCCTCAAGGCGGCTCTTCATCTCTGCCGCAATCTCCATTGGAGTCTGCTCCAAATCGCGGCGGAATTTCCACATAACGATGTGTCGTATCATAATTTAAACGGGTGTTTAGTTATTGCAATATGTTTAACATACAAATATATTAATTTTTTTCGAGAAATCTCGCACATTGCGAAGCATTTTTTTTTGATACATAGCGATTGGGGCTAAAGGAGTTTAAGGAATTTAGGGAATTTAAGGAAGGCTTGCGCGCCTTTGGGATGGGGGCTAAAGGAGTTTAAGGAATTTAGGGAATTTAAGGAGGGCTTGCGCGCCTTTGGATGGAGGCTAAGGGAATTTAAGGAGTTTAAGGAATTTAAGGAGGGCTTGCGCGCCTTTAGAACGCACTCAGCTTCCTTACTCCCTAATTTCCCTAAACTCCCTAATTTCCCTAAACTCCCTAATCTCCCTAATTTCCCTAATCACCACCCTTCTGGGCCGCACACCCTAATTTGTTGTCAGAGTGGTGCTAATTTGCCGCCGATAAAGAGAAAGAGCGGATGGGACATACTTAGCGTATTTCCCATTCGCTCTTTGGATTGAGGTGGCGAAGGAGCGCCACTATCACAACAAATTAACTCGTATCATATTGATACCATCGCGTATTGGCACAATCACGTTGTCTACCCTATCGTCCTCGACAACCATACGGTTGAACTCGACAATAGCCTCGGTGTGACGGTCGTTACGCGCTATAGGCTCGGCAACCTTACCATACCACAAGATATTATCAGCCAAGAGTATCGAGCCCGAACGCACATAACCACCATCCATCAACATTTTGTAGTAGGCAGGGTACTCGCGCTTATCGCCATCGATGAATACCATATCGTAAACCTCACCCAGACGTGGCACAACCTCCAATGCCGAGCCTACGTGCTGACGTATACGGTGACCATACGATGAGGCATCGAAGAACTTTGCAGCCATATCCTCCAGCTCATCGTCCACCTCGATAGTATCGAGATATGCGCCATCTTCCAGGCCACGTGCAATGCTGAGTGCCGAGTAGCCGGTGAACGTGCCTATCTCCAGCACTCGCTTGGGGCGCATCATACGCACCAGCATCTCGAGGAGCTTACCCTGCAGATGTCCCGAGATCATACGTGGGTTGATGACACGCAGATATGTCTCACGCTCAAGCTTATGCATCAACTCCTCCTCGGGCGATGTATTCGCCAATATGTACTGTTCTAACTTATCCATAACACCATTAACATTATTTATATATCAACTGTGAGAGCGAGCCGAGGCAATCGTCGGCAACGTCGCGTATCTGCTCCGCAGTGATAGCCATAACCTTGCGGTAGGCCTCTTCCAAAGTGTCGATGTCGCGGTAGAGAAGATAACTTTTGCCTGCACCAAGCATATAACCCTCATTCGACTCCATCGAGATGGCCATCTGCGCCACGAATTGTCGCTTGGCAATAGAGAGACGGCGAGGTGTGATTGGCTGACGGCGCAACTGCTCCACCTCGGCACGTATGAGCTCCACACACTGCTCCCTATTGTCGTGGTCCGATGAGAAGTATATGCCCACGATACCACTATCGGAATAGGGCGTATAGGTAGCCTCAACATTATACGAAAGGCCGTAGCGCTCGCGTAGTGACAGGTTGAGCAGCGAGTTTGCCGAAGGGCCACCCAGGATATTGACCATCAACGCAAGAGGCAGACGACGCTCATCGCCTATGCCATAGCCACGCGCACCGATAATGCCGTGTGCCTGATGGGTATGTCGCTGCTGGCAGACATCGAACATCTCGTATGGTGCTGGTGCTACACGCCAAAACTCGCGCTTCGTAGGCGCAAACTCCGCAAGATAGCGCTCGGCAACGCTGCGTGCCGTAGCCACCGAGAAGTTACCAATCGAGGAGAAGACCATCTGATCGGTGGTATAGCTACGACCCACAAAGCTATGCAGCTCGTCGGTCGACAGACGTGCGATAGTAGCCTTCGAGCCGAGGATGTTGTGACCCAGCTCCGAGCCTCGGAACATCAGATCCTCGAAATCGTCGTAGATACGCTCCGAAGGTGAATCCTTGTATGTATTTATCTCATCAGCAATGACTTCGCGCTCCTTCTTGAGCTCCTTTTCGGGGAATGTAGAGCGAAACATCACATCGGCGATAAGCTCTACGGCACGCGCAAAATCGCGGCGCATAACCGTTGCGTGAAGCGTGGTATCCTCCTTCGTGGTGTAGGCATTAAGCTCGCCACCGAGATTCTCCAGTCGACAGTTTACCTGGTAGGCCTTACGGCTCTGCGTACCCTTAAACAGGGCGTGCTCCGCAAGGTGGGCAATGCCATATTCGCCCTTACGCTCATCTCTGCTGCCAGCATTAACCACAAGAGCGCAGTGGGCTACGCCACTACGCACCTGACGATGTATACCTCGAATACCGTTACCTAATTCGTATGTATCAAACTCTCTCATTGTGTATCTTTAGGAATTGTCCTGTATAGCTATTCTCGCAGGCCTCGACATCCTCGGGCGTACCTGCGACAACAACATATCCACCATCGGCACCAGCCTCGGGACCAAGGTCGATAACCCAATCGGCGCACTTTATAACCTCCATATTATGCTCCACAACAACCACCGTATGACCACGAGCAATAAGAGCATCGAAAGCACCCAGCAGACGGCCAATATCGTGGAAATGGAGACCCGTAGTAGGCTCATCGAAGATAAACATAAGCTTATCTGTAGACCTCTCCTTAACAAGGTATGACGCAAGTTTAACGCGCTGCGACTCACCACCCGACAGTGTCGAGGAGCTCTGGCCAAGCTTCACGTAACCCAGACCCACCTGCTGAAGAGGACGTATGCGGTCGACAATACGGCGACATACAGAGTTATCGCGATCCTCGGCAAAGAACTCTATAGACTCGTCTACCGACATCTCCAGAACGTCGTGGATACTCTTGCCGCGATACTTAACCTCGAGGATTTCAGGCTTGAAGCGCTTACCGCCACACGCCTCGCACTGCAACTCGACATCGGCCATAAACTGCATACTCACCTTGATGACACCCTCGCCCTCGCACTCCTCGCAGCGACCACCAGGCATATTGAACGAGAAGGCCGTAGCTGCAATGCCATTATGCTTGGCATATGGCTGCTCGGCGAAGAGACGGCGAATCTCATCGTAGGCCTTGAGGTAGGTCACAGGATTCGAGCGCGTAGACTTTCCGATAGGCGACTGCGAGACCATCTCGACACCCTGCAACAGAGCGATATCGCCCGACGACGAGTCGTGGTCACCAGGTGCTACGACCGAATCCGAGAGCTTACGACGCAGCGCAGGATACAATATATCATCCGCCAACGATGACTTACCCGAGCCCGAGACTCCCGTAATGCAGGTAAGCACACCCAGCGGAATCTCCACATCGATATTTTTGAGGTTGTTGTGGCGTGCACCACATATCTTGATAGCGCCAGCACGTGCTCGGCGGCGCTCTGGTATAGCAATACTCCTACGGCCCGTAAGATAGTCGGCCGTGAGCGAATTTGCAGCGCTCTCGATACCCCGAGCATCGCCACTATAGACCACCTCACCGCCACCGATACCTGCCTCGGGACCCATATCGACAATCCAGTCGGCAGCACGTATTACCTCCTCCTCGTGCTCGACAACGATCACCGTATTATCCAAATCGCGCAACTGCTTGAGTACGCCGATAAGGCGATGTGTATCGCGCGGATGGAGACCGATGCTTGGCTCATCAAGGATGTACATTGAGCCAACAAGGTTGCTACCCAACGATGTCGACAGATTGATGCGCTGCGACTCGCCACCCGACAGCGTCGACGAGAGACGGTCGAGCGTAAGGTAGTGAAGACCCACATCGGCAAGATAGCCCAGACGGCTGCCTATCTCCTTGAGCACACGCTCCGAGGTTTTTGCTGCATACTCATCTAATTGCAGACTATCGAAGAAGGCGATGAGCTCACCAACGGTCATCTGCACAAGCTCGGCGATATTCTTGCCGCCAACCTTGACATACAGAGCCTCGGGACGCAGACGCGTACCACCACATTCGGGGCAGGTGGTCTTGCCCATATATCGTGACTTGAGCACTCTGTACTGCACCTTATGGCGCTGTGTATCGATATGCTCGAAGAAGTCGTCGATACCCTTAAAATCGGCACATCCGTGCCACAACATATCCTTATGCTCGGCCGACAAGGCGTAGTATGGCGTATGTATAGGGAAGCCACAACGCGACGAGGCAAGAATGAGTTCATTGCGCCAACGACCCATTGTAGCACCATTCCAGCAAGCCACAGCACCATCGTACACGCTCTTCGACTTATCGGGTACGACCAAATCCTCGTCGATACCGACAACCTTACCATAACCCTCACACAGGGGACAAGCACCCACAGGGTTGTTGAACGAGAAGAGATGCTCGGTAGGACGCTCGAAGGTCATACCACCCTCCTCGAAGCGCGACGAGAGGCTCTCAACCTGATTGCGGATGATGAGATACATCTCGCCCGAGCCGTAGCCCATAGCCCTCGACACCGAATCGGCCAAGCGCGAGAGTGTATCCTGCGTATGGTCGACAACAACTCGGTCGACAACCACCATAATATCCTCGATGGCCATAGTCTCTTCGATACGTGGCATAAACTCCTCGACACGCATAACCTCACCACGATAGCTTAAACGGTTGACACCATCCTCCATAAGCGTAAGCATACGCTCGACGATACCCTCCGAGCCTTTGAGCAGTAGCGGAGCAGCGATAACTACCCTCTCGCCATCCTCCAGCTCGAGGATGCGCGCTACGACATCATCAACCTCGTAGCAACGTATCTCGCGACCCGTTACAGGCGAATAGGTTGTTCCGATACGCGCAAAGAGCAACTTGAGGTAGTCGTATATCTCGGTTGTCGTGCCAACAGTAGAGCGCGGATTACGCGAGATTACCTTCTGCTCGATAGCAATGGCTGGGGCTATGCCCTCAATACTCTCGACATCGGGCTTCTCGACACGACCCAAGAACTGACGCGCATATGCCGATAGGCTCTCGACATAGCGGCGCTGACCCTCGGCAAAGATGGTATCGAAGGCGAGTGTCGACTTTCCCGAGCCCGAAAGACCGGTAATCACAACGAGTTTAGAGTGCGGAATATCGACATCCACACTCTTGAGGTTATGCACCCTCGCACCCCTTATTTTTATTTTGTTGTTGTCCACGCTGAAATGACTATTTTGCGTTTACTCCATAACATCGACTATGGCATCCTCGACCTTGCTGAGGCGGCCGATGAGCTGCTCCGACTCGCTCTCACGAATCGAGAGGTGCATAGTGCAGACATTGTCGAACTCCTGACCCAAGACCTTTGGCTGCATATCCTTGACGATGCGCATAATGTCGTTCATAACGATATACGAGAACTCCACCCTGAGCACCACATCTACCGTACGCTCCACAATCTCGCACTCGGCCAAAACCTGCGCCGTAGACTCCTTATAGGCGGCGATAAGACCCGGAACGCCGAGCTTCGTACCTCCAAAGTAGCGCACAACGACAACCAGACAGTTGGTAATATCGTTCGAGAGGAGCTGTCCGAGGATAGGCTTGCCTGCCGTAGAGCTGGGCTCGCCATCATCGTTGGCACGGAACTGCTCACCGTGAGGGCCCAGACGCCACGCATAGCAATGGTGCGTAGCATCGAACCACCTCTTGCGCAACGCATCGAGATGCTCCTTGATCTCAGCCTCCGTCTCGACGGGATAGGCATAGGTAAGGAACTTGCTGCTCAACTGGCGGTAGGTTGTCTCCTGTGCTCGGGCAATTGTCTTATAACTATCTGCAGCCACCGTAGTCGTTATTTAATCTCACCAAACATTCGCTCCCAGCGGATACCTCCCTCGTAGGGGTCTACCGAGAACCATATGTACATAGCCTTACCGACAATGTGGTCTGCAGGCACAAAGCCCCAGAAACGTGAGTCGAGCGAGCCGTGGCGGTTGTCGCCCATCATAAAGTAGTAGTCTTGCTCGAACTGATACTCCGTAGCCTTCACGCCATCGACAAACCACTTACCATCGCGCTCCTCAAGGCTGTGACCCTCGTAGACCTCGATACAGCGGCCATACATAGCCACATTCTCGGCCGTAAGCTCGACACTTGCGCCAGCTTCAGGAATCCACACCGGTCCGAAATTATCGAGTGTCCACTCGGCAGAAGCACCGCGACGTGTGTGTGGGATAAGGCCACTGCGCACACCATCGCCAATCTTCACAAGGCGGTAGCGCGTAGAGTCGCTATAGGCCGCGAGCTCCGAATCGCGCACAGGCAGCTCGGCATAGCCACCCATCGAAGCATCGACACCCATCTTCAAAGGCTTGCCCGTAATTTCGTTGTAGTAGTAGTACTGCTTATCGGGAATTGCGCTCTCTTGCGTATCGTTACAGAACACCACGCCATCGACAATGCGCAGGGTGTCGCCAGCAACGGCTACACAGCGCTTGATGTAGTTCTCCTTCTTGTCCAACGGACGCGCTACGACGTGATAGTTCTCCGCGAGGTTTGCTCTGCGCTCGGCAACCGATGCGCCATAGCTCTTGTCGCGCAGCAGCTGGTAGTAGCTCACCGCAGGCATCTCCATAACAACCGTATCGCCCTCGGGGAAGTTAAAGACCACAACATCGCCACGCTTAACCTCGCTCGAGGCGGCAAGACGGCGGTAGTCGCGCTGCCACTTTGTCGAGAAGGAGGCCTTCGTATCGTTCATCGGCAAGGTATTGTGCACGAAGGGGAACGAGAGAGGTGTCATAGGCACTCGTGGGCCGTACGACACTTTGTTCACGACGATATAGTCACCTGCAAGGAGCGTGCTCTCCATAGAGCCTGTGGGGATTACGAACATCTGGAACCAGTACGACTGGATGAGCGTCGCCAGCACCACAGCCCAAAGTATGGCATTCACCCAGCCATATATCCAGATGTAGACCTTCGTCTGACGCTTCAGCTCGTTCCACAACGCAAAGGCAAAGACCACAGCGAAGGTGAGCAGGAAGGGTTGCTCCCAACGGAAGATGAGCATATGGACGATGACACCCACGACAAGTGCGAAGAACAACGCACACCATACGGCATAGATAACCCTCCACCACGCAAAACGCTCGTAAAGCTTGTGGTGAAGCGAGGCCATACGGTGACCGATATAGTAGTCGTAGATGAACGGCAGGGCGATAATGAGCGACCACGCAGCACCATACCACACAGCAAAAGCCGAGACTACCAAAGCGGTGAAAATAGCCAGCACCCACGGACTTGAGAGTACGTTGCGCACAGCTCCATATATCTTCTTAATCGAATCCATAGCTTACTTAAAAGAGGTTATCCATAGTGTGAACGCCACGCTTGCCGTTGAGATACTCACCAGCAACAACCGCACCCATAGCCAATGCTCGGCGGTTGAGAATAGAGTGCTTTAACTCGAGGAGGTCGTCTGCCGAGGTGTAGGTGATGGTGTGGATACCTGGCACCATACCCTCGCGGTGCGACTCGATGAAGAGCTGCTCGCCTTTGTCGGTTGCGGCATTCACCCACTCGCTCTTGCGCTCCAGATTCTCGATGATGCCCTCGGCAAGCGTTATGGCCGTACCGCTGGGTGCATCCTTCTTCCACATATGGTGTGTCTCCTCGATACGCACGTCGTACTCCTTGTGGGGATTCATCAACTCGGCAAGACGGCGATTGAGGCGGAACATAACATTGACACCTATCGAGAAGTTCGAGGCGTAGAACAACGCACCACCCTTCTGCTCGGCCAAAGCCTCCATCGCTGGAAGCTCCTTGAGCCAGCCCGTAGTGCCACACACTACTCTACCACCTGCCGAGAGCACCTTCTCCACATTTGCTGCTGCGGTATCGGGCGTTGTGAACTCGAAACATACATCGACACGTGCGATGTTATCCATAGTTAGCTCCTCGGCATTTGCCTCGTCGATAACAAACTCTACGCTGTGGCCACGCTCGGCAAGGATACGCTCAATCTCGCGACCCATCTTGCCGTGACCTATGATTGCACACTTCATAATTTTACGTCAGTTATAATTAAAACGCGGTAAAGTTACAAAAAAAATGCACTATGTGCAAACATAGCGCATTACTTCGACATTTTAGCTACTAATTTTCAATTAGTACTTCACACCCGAGAGGAACAAACCACAAGCTGGAGCACCTGCACTCGAGCGCGACAAATCCTTCGAGAGGATGATATCTTCGAACTCCTCGACACTATAGCGACCACGCCCCACATCGACCAACGTGCCGACTATGGCGCGCACCATATTGCGCAGAAAACGGTCTGCTCGGATGGTGAAACGCAGCGTGCCATCCACCTCTCTTTGCCACTCGGCGTGGGTTATGTGACAGATGTTGGTTTTGTTGTTGGAATTGAGCTTTGCAAACGATGTAAAATCCTCGTGTATAAGCAGTTTTGCAGCGGCTCGATTCATAGCCTCGACATCCAGTTCTACCTCGAAACGCCACGCCGAGAAGCGACGGAAGGGGGATTTATGCTGCGTGAGCAGATAGGTGTACTCCCTCTCTCGGGCATCGAAGCGCGCGTGCTTATCCGCCTCAACTTCATAGATACGCATAATAGCTATATCGTCGGGCAACACCTTGTTAAGTTTGTAGGCGAGCTGCTTGCAATCTATTGCCGCATCGCTATCGAAATGGGCGATGTAGAACGAGGCATTGACACCCGTATCGGTACGTCCAGCACCGACAATCTCGGTATCGCAGCGCAGCAGCATCGAGAGTTTCTGCTCGATGGTACCCTGCACGGTGGACTCGTTGGGCTGTCGCTGCCATCCGCAATAGGCAGCACCGTCGTATTGTAGTTCTATGAAGTAGCGCATAGTTAGCGTATAATTAGGTTACAAAGATAGAAATAAAATACGAAATTGAGAAAATTATCAGCTACCCTACATCTTTTAGCAACGGTGGAGAGTGCAGGACAATCCTTTCTTTCTTGCACACCCCGAATTTCTTGTTAGAAGGCTGTAGATGCTGCAGCGATAAAGAAGTTGCTCCAGATAGGACATACTTGAGGTATTTCCTATTTGGAGTAATGATTAAGAGTGCAGGACAGCCCTTGCTTTCTTGCACACCCCGAATTTCTTGACTGAAGTGCCGCAGATTGCTGCTTATCTCGGAAAATTAAAATTTGTTGTCAGAAGAGGTTAGATTTGGCCTCGATAAAGAAATTGGCTCGGATGGATAGTACTTGACGTACATTCCATTCGAGCCAATGATTGAGAGGTCAAAGATGACCTCTTATCACAACAAATTACATGTGGATGGCGCAACCAAGAGCATCCTCCGCAGCCTCCATCACCGCCTCGTGCATCGATGGATGTGCGTGAATGGTGCGTGCAATGCGATGTGCGCTCACACCCAATACCTTAGCCAATGTAGGCTCGCCAATCATCTCCGTCACGTTGTGACCCACGAAGTGAGCACCCAGGAGCTTCTCCTCGGCATCGAAGATGAGCTTAACGAAGCCATCGCGCTCACCTGCTGCCGTAGCCTTACCCGATGCTGTGTATGGGAACTTGCCGACCTTATACTCTATGCCCTGCGCCTTAACCTGCGCCTCGGTCATACCTACCGACGCAACCTCTGGAGAGGTGAAGATGCACGATGGGATTGTCGAGTAGTCGATAGCCTCAGGCTCCAAACCGCAGATGTGCTCTACGCAGTGGATAGCCTCAGCCGAAGCAACGTGTGCAAGAGCTGGCGTAGCGATAATATCACCGATAGCATATACGCCATCAACCGTCGTCTTATAGTGCTCGTCAACCTTAACCTTATCGCGCTCGATAGCGATACCAAGCTCCTCAAGGCCCATATCCTCGATATTTGACTTGATACCCACAGCCGAGAGAACGACATCTGCCTCGAGGGTCTGAGCACCCTTCTTACCCTCAACCTCGACTACACACTTGCCATCCTCACGAACGACAACCTGCTTAACCGTCGTAGAGGTCATAACCGTAGCCTTGAGCTTGCGGAAGGCGCGCTCCATAGCCTTGGCTGTATCCTCATCCTCCAAAGGCATAATCTGTGGCATATACTCCACGATAGTCACCTTAACACCCATTGTAGCGTAGATGTAGGCGAACTCCGAGCCGATAGCTCCCGAGCCCACAACAACCATCGTCTCGGGCAACTCGGGCAATACCAGAGCCTCCTTCGAAGAGATGATATGCTTACCGTCGATAGGCATAAAGGGCATTACTCGTGGACGTGCGCCCGTAGCAAGAATCACACTACCAGCCTCATACTCCACGCCATCGACATCGACGATGTTGGCAGCCTTGAGGCTACCGAAGCCAGCGAGAACATCGATGTTGTTCTTCTTGAGGAGGAACTGAACACCCTTGTTCATAGTGGTTGCCACCATACGCTCTCGCTCGACCATCTTTGCCCAGTCGGGCTTAACCTCACCCTCGATAGCTACGCCGTAGGTTGCGGCAGCCTTGCAGTCGGCATATACCTGTGCCGAGCGCACAAGAGCCTTCGTTGGGATACATCCCCAGTTTAGGCATACACCACCCGCATCAGCCTTCTCAACGATAGCTACACGCTTGCCACACTGCGCAGCACGGATAGCAGCTACATAGCCACCAGGGCCCGAGCCAATGACAATAATATCGTATCTTTCCATAGTCGTTTACTCTTTTGTCGTGTTAGTGCAATTACTTTACCACCTTCAAAATCTCGCCCTTGTCAGCAGCTACCGCACGCTTCCAGTTCTCGGTGTAGCCAGGCTGCTCAATCTTACCAGGGATATCCTTACCGTTGCCATTGTCGATGAAGCCATTCTCGTCCTCACCCTTCACATTACCATCGATGTACTTAACCATAAGGTACTTATCGAGGTCTACCCAAATGTCGAAGAGATCCTGAGCAAGCTCTACGGTAAGCTCTGTTGCAACCTTGCGAGCCTTCTTCTCATTGTTCGACACGTTAGCAATCTTGGCATCCATAGTAGGCACCATCTCCAACATCTTATTCTCCCAATTATCAACCACCTCGCGTACGTGCTTGCCTACGATGTTGTAACGCAAGTATGCGAACTGAGCCACACGGTTGGTAATCCAGAACATAGAGGTATCTGAGTACTTGAGCATTGTGCCATTACCCTCCTTCAAGCACTCGGGAACCTCAGTAGAGGTAACATAAACAGGTGTTAGAGGCGATGTAGCAGCATCGTCAGTACCAAACCAAAGGATACCAACCTTACCAGGACGAGCCTGACCTACAAGCCAGAAGCCTGTCTGCTGTGTAGCTGTAGCACGCTCGTTGCAGTACTCCACGCCATCAACCTCGAAGTACATAGGACGCCAACGGTATGGGCAACCCTCGCCACCAGCACCGATATCTGTGGTCATATCCATCTTTGTACCCTCGTAGTGGTCGCGCATACAATCCATCAACACCTTTGGCGACACCTTCTCTGTAGGCTTCACCCACAAAGGCATACGGTTCTCCTTGTTGTGACCCATAGCGTAGTCCTCATACTGATCCATACCCTCGGCTACAGTGCGGAAGAATGCCCATACACGAGCCTCGCAACCACGCATAGCACCAAAATCGAGTGGTGCATAGGCCTCAGCAAAGCTGAAATCCTCATCCTTACCCTCAAACCAGCCGAACTTACGAGCTACATCTGCTACATCCTTAGCGTAGAGGCAGTTCTCGGGGTCGTTCCAAGGGAATGTGGTGATACGCGCCTGATTTGCGTGTGCCGAAACATAGCCATCTGGAATGCGGCGAGCAACCCATACGATACCCTTATCCTCGGGACCCTTACCGATAAGCTCCATAATCCACGCCTCCTCGGTGTCGATAAGCGAGAATGACTCACCTGAAGAGCAGTAGCCATAGGTATTGGCAAGCTCTACGATGATGTCGATAGCCTCACGAGCGGTCTTAGCACGCTGCAAAGTGATATAGATAAGCGAGCCATAGTCGATACCACCCTTTGGATCCTCCAACTCGGGACGACCACCAAATGTTGTCTCGGTGATAAAGAGAGAGTGCTCGTTTGAGTTACCGAGTGTGCGGTAGCGAGTCTCGGCCTGGAGAATCTGTCCGAGGTAGCGACCTGTATCCCACTCCGTAACATCCATATACTGGGTATACTTACCTGGAACATACTGATAGAGTGAACCATAAAGGCCGTGAGAGTCGGCTGCATAGGTCACCATATTCGAGCCATCGGTCGATGCGCCTCGCGTTACGATAAAATTGGTGCAGGCGTCGGCATTAATCACCGAGCCAAGCATCGCGCCCGCCAAAGCGAGCATAGTAAATAGTTTTTTCATAGTAGCTTTAAGTTTATGTTATTAATTATTTTATCATAAAATCTCTCAAAGATACTCATTTTTTCGGAAATCACAAACTCGTATCCCCAAAAATCGGCAAATCGCCGAGAGCATTAGTTAAATTATCGCTTCGGCATATCACATATTTGAATATTTTACGTATCTTTGCTTGATATACGCAAACATAGAACAAAGTTAGCATACTATGAGTACAGTTAAGCAGCGACTAAACAAGATATTAGCAACACTCCCCGAGGGCGTGAATCTCGTTGCCGTATCGAAGTTCCACCCTGCGGAGCGCATCCAGGAGGCATACGACGCTGGTCAGCGCATCTTTGGCGAGAGCCGTCCCCAGGAGATGGCCGCAAAGCAAGCGACACTCCCCACCGACATAGAGTGGCATATGATAGGCCATCTTCAGACAAACAAGGTGAAGATGATAGCACCCTTCGTCTCGCTTATCGCCTCGGTGGACTCCGACCGCCTTATTGCCGAGATCGAGAAGCAGGCAGCACGCTACAACCGCACTATCGACATACTTCTCGAGGTACACGTTGCCGAGGAGGAGAGCAAGTCGGGCTGGGATTATGAGGAGCTGTGCGCATACCTCTCGAGTGGCGAACTGCGCGCGATGGAGCATATTCGCGTGCGAGGTGTTATGACCATTGCCACGAACACCGACGACGAGAGCATCATACGCCGCGATTTTGCACGCATACGCGCTATATTCGAGGAGCTTAAGCCCTCGTTTGGCGAGGCTTTCGACACCCTCTCTATAGGTATGTCGGACGACTACCCCATAGCCTTGGAGTATGGCTCGACGATGGTACGCATAGGCACTGCAATATTCGGAGCGAGGGAGTATTAACCGACAACCTAAAAAGTAGATATTTAGGCTATTCGACAACACAGTCGGATAGCCTTTATTGTTGCCTGTTCACGCAGTTTTTCATCGTACACAAATAGTCTTATTAAGTTTTACTTATATAACCATAAGAATATATGATGTTGATTTTTGCATAAAAACATATCAAAACAAAAATTTATATATACTTTTGCACCAGATTTGAAAAGCAAAACATATATCAACTTTTAGAATAAAACTTATTAAAAATATGGAGACAAGAGCAAAGAGCTGCTGCTGCGGCTCAAAGAAGCAGAACGAGTGCACGATTTATGGTTTCGAGGCACTGGCGCAGGGTGGCAAGACATTGAAACTTAGCGACCTCAAGGGTAAGGTGTTACTCGTAGTAAACACCGCAAGCAAGTGCGGTTTTACACCTCAGTATGCCGAGTTGGAACAGCTCTACAAGAGCTATAAGGAGCGCGGCTTCGAGATTTTGGACTTCCCCTGCAACCAGTTTGGTGGCCAGTCGCCCGAGAGCGACGAAGAGACAACCCAGTTCTGCCAGCTCAACTACGGCACAACATTCCCACAGCTCAAGAAGATTGAGGTAAATGGCGAGTGTGCTACACCTCTCTACAAGTGGCTTAAGAGCGAGAAGGGCTTTGCAGGCTTCGACGAGGGACACCCCATTGGCGAGAAGCTCCACGAGATACTCAGCGCAGCCGACCCCGACTATGCCAAGAGCTCGGATATAAAGTGGAACTTCACAAAGTTTCTTATCGACCGCGAGGGTAAGGTCGTAGCACGCTTCGAGCCTACAACCGACCTCAAGCGCGTAGCCGAGGCTATCGAGGCATTGTTATAGCAAAAGTATATAAGTTAGCACAGCGATTAGTATCATAAGTATGAGTGCGGTGCGAGGGTCGAGAGATTCTCGCATCGCGTGTTTTCGTGGCTACAGACCGATGCCACCGCCGAGCAGAGCTACAGAAAATAAGAGAGGCGAGAAGAGCTGCCCACCGAAGTAAACAAGCCTTTCTCGCCAGACTTTTATAGCAAAGCTATCCTATGCGATAACCTCCTCACCGAACAATGTTGCCGATGAGCATCCCGTGATGCGTACCTTAACATAGTCGCCCACCTTATGGTCACCACGGTCAAATACCACCATCTTATTCTGTGACGTGCGACCCGAGAGCTGCTCCTCGCTACGCTTAGAGGTACACTCCACCAAAATCTCGAACTCCTTGCCAATATCGCGCTTGTTGCTCTCCTCAGAGAGGTGATTCTGCAAGTCGATAATCTCGGTAAGGCGGCGTGTCTTAACATCCTCGGGGACATCGTCACCCAAGTGACGCTGCGCAAAGGTGCCAGGACGCTCCGAGTACTTGAACATATAGGCGAAGTCGTAGCCCACCTCACGCATAAGCGAGAGTGTAGCCTCGTGCTCCTCCTCGGTCTCGTGAGCAAAGCCAGCGATAAGGTCGGTTGTGATGGCACAATCGGGCATATAGCGGCGAATGGCTGCTACACGCTCCAGATACCACTCGCGCGTATACTTACGATTCATACGCTCCAGCATAGCCGTGCTTCCCGACTGCGCAGGGAGGTGTATTGCGCGACAGATATTGGGCATCGACGCCATAGTCTCAAGGAGCTTATCGCTAATATCCTTAGGGTGCGACGTAGCAAAACGAACACGCAAGAGTGGTGAAATCTCGGCAACGAGTCTCAACAACTCTGGGAAGTCCACTTCGCCCGTGCGGTAGGAGTTCACATTCTGTCCAAGAAGCGTAACCTCGCGATAGCCATTCTCAAAGAGGGTGCGCGCCTCAGCAACAATAGTCGCAGCATCACGACTACGCTCTATGCCTCGTGTATAGGGAACAACACAGTATGAGCAGTAGTTGTTGCAACCACGCATAATCGCAATAAAGGCACTCACGCCATTACGATCAAGACGCACGGGGGCAATCTCTGCATAGGTCTCCTCCTTCGAGAGCTCTACGTTCACGCCCGTAGCACCATTATCCACCTCGCGCACAAGGCGTGGGAGGTCGCGGTATGAGTCAGGACCAGCAACGATATCTACACCCGTGCCACCCTTCGTGAGCTCCTCCTTCAATCGCTCGGCCATACAGCCGATGATACCGATGATGAGCGATGGCTTGAGCTTGCGCATACGGCGCATCTCGCTCAAACGACCCCAGATACGCTGCTCGGCATTATCGCGGATAGAGCAGGTGTTGATAAGCACAACATCGGCCTCCTCAAGACTCTCGGTATAGCGGAAACCCTCCTGCTGCATAATAGAGACCACAATCTCCGAATCGCCAACATTCATCTGGCAACCATAGGTCTCGATATATAGTTTGCGACCACTACCAGTGAGCGGTCGCAAGCTGTTAACATCAATTCTTGTATTCATTAGTATAGCTATACTTATATATACAATAGGCACTACTCTGTAGGCATACCATCATCCTGTGGGAATGGCTTGAAGCCCAAACCGAAGGTGTCGTATGCATCGGTGACAACCACGAAAGCACGTGGGTCAAACTCCTTGATCTTGTGCTGTACGTTGCGCACCTCCTTGCGGCTAACAACGAGGAAAATCATCTCCTTCTCGTTGCCAGTATACATACCCTTTGCCTTAAGGTAGGTACCACCACGGTCGAGATCCTTGAGGATATAGTCGCGCATCTGCTCCGAGTGCTCCTCGCAAATGATGTAGAGAAGTTTGTCGCGCGATGCACCGTCGATGGTATAGCCCAACACCTTCGCATTCACGAAGATACATACACCCGAGTAGAGCGAGAGCATAAGACCCTGAGCCTCCTTACCCTCGGGAAGACCCAAACCGAAGCCGATAACCAACAAACCGCACAACACGATGATTGCATCCGAGAGCAATACGCCGTTAGCAAACTTCATCTTCGCAAAACGGTGGAGAAGCATACCTGTGATATCTGTACCACCCGTTGCAGCGTTGTTGCGGATAACCATACCCACACCTACACCACTGAAGCAACCACCAACGATAGCAGCAAGCATAAGATGGTTAGACAAATCGACAACACCACCCATAAGCAACGCTGGGTCGAGAGCCTCGATAGCCTCCTTGCTTGGATATACAAGGTAGTCGAGCAGATTCATAAGACCAGGCGTCACGAACGATGCAAAGATTGTACGACCGCCAAACGTACCACCAAAGATAAGCAGAGCGGTAAGAATCAATGGCACATCGAACATATAGCCGAATGTACCGACCTGAATCGATGGGAAGAGGTTGTGGAGCACCAACGCCAAACCATAGATACCACCAGGCACAAGGTCGTACGGGTTGATAAATACCACGAATGCAATGGCTACCAAGAGACATCCAAATACGATCTGTCCCATTGAAGACCACCAGCTCACGTCCGACAAAGACTTTTTAGCCGACAGAGCTGCGTTAGCGAAGTTCAGTTGTAGTTTCATAAATATGCAAAATTGTCTTTTTATTCCATTTCAACATATCAAAGTTAGATATTTTTTGAGAAAGTGCAACTACCCATCCATTTTTTTTTCACAATATTCGACCAATAGCACAATAGCGAGGCGAATTAAAATTTGGGGATTTCGCTTTTTTTTGTACCTTTGTGTTATCGCATAGAACGAAGAATCAACATAACACACTGAATAACACAAAATTAACCTACTTATATGGAGAATTGGGGCGTACTTACATACTATTGTGCGATAACGCTTATAATTATCGCCTACCTGCTTGGATCAATTCCAAGTGCTGTACTTATCGGAAAGAAATATTATGGCATAGATATTCGCGAGCACGGCAGCAAGAATGCCGGCACCACAAATATGCTCCGCGTGCTGGGCAAACGCGCTGCCATACCAGTATTCATCATCGACTATTTCAAGGGTTTTGGCGCGGTTATGCTCACCTCACTTATGCGCTACGACGACTCGGTTAGCGATGGTTGGCTCATCAACCTGCGTATCATCGCAACCTTTGCCGTAGTGTTGGGCCACATCTTCCCTATCTTCGCTGGCTTCAAGGGTGGCAAGGGTGTAGCTACGCTTCTCGGCGCAGGTACAGGTATCTTCCCTCCTATCGTCTTGCTATGCTTTGGCGTATGGTCTATGGTCTTCGCCATCTGGAACTACGTGTCGCTGGCCTCGATTGTTGCGGGCTGCTGCTATCCTATCTTCGTGATGATATTCTCGACTATGACCTACAACCCAGCCGAGGCGTTGGTAAGCATTCCGTTTATCATCTTCTCGTGGTTTGTAGCGATAATGCTCATCATCACCCACCGCAAGAATATCCGTCGCTTGCGCGATGGTGAGGAATCGAAGATCTACCTCTGGGCAAAACCCGAGGATAAGGAGAATAAACAAGCGAAGAGTGAATAGAGACAATGCCGCAGCGATGCGGCATTTTTTGTTTATGGCTCGCAGGCAGGAGGCTACAGGAGTTCGGGAGGGCTTGCGCGCCTGCGGATGGGGGCTAAGGGAGATTAGGGAATTTAGGGAATTTAAGGAGGGCTTGCGCGCCATTAGATGGGGCATAAGGAATTTAGGGAAATTAGAGAATTTAAGGAGGGCTTGCGCGCCTTTGGAACGCACTCAGACTCCTTAACACCCCTATATTTATTAATTTCCTTAAACTCATTAAATTCCTTAATCTCCCTATTTTCCCTAATTCACCACTTACCCACCTGCACACCCCTAATTTCTTGTCAGAAGGGCGCCGAGTGCTACACTCGGCAAAAATGGCGACGATGGGTAGTACTTGACGTACGTCCCATTGTCG
>JAGBXR010000035.1 GCA_017629145.1 Alistipes sp.
AATGCACGAGAGCCTATGGTTGTTACGCCACTACCTATTGTAATGTCGGTTAGTTTGCCGAGATTGCTAAATAGACCATCGACAATAGAGGTAACGCCTGCACCAATAGTAATAGTTGAGAGATTACTACAACCGCTAAACGCCTCGTCACCAAGACTCTCAACGCCATCAGGGATGGTGATATTGCTAAGGCTTGTACAATTGCTAAATGCCTCGTTGCCAATAGATGTAACCTTATCGTGAATATCGATATGTGAAAGGTTGTAGCACTCATTAAATACAGCGTCGCCAATAGCAGTGGCTATAGCAGGAACAACATACTCACTATCAAATCCAGCTGGGGCAATAGCAACAAGAGTATTGTCGAATATCAAACTTATGCTATCATCAGCGACACAATCACCCTCAAGACGAGAGATATTAGAGTTCAAGAAGGCATCTGGGGCAACACCCGAGAGCGAAGATGGGAGAGTCAATGAATTTAGACTAGTATAGGCAAAGGCACGCGAGTCGATATAAGAGAGTGAGTTAGATAGCGTAATAGATGTAAGACTATAACAATTAGCAAAAGCCTCTGCCTCAATAGTCATTACGCAATTAGGTAGCACTACACTTGTAAGTTCGCTACAACCACCGAAATAGGATGCGAGGATAGCGTAGATATCTGACTCGAAAGTTACAACGTAGTGTCCTGCCACCGAATCATATTCGTTAGATACAATACGTGGGCCACTACCCTGATTTATCTCAACAGGTAGTCTATTGCTTACGTTATACCATATTTGGTTGTTTTGAATCTGTGTGCGGTTGGGGACGATGGTTATATACTCCGATGTAAGGTCGTTATTTCCATCCGAGATATACATAATAGCACGGGCAGTGACATCACCATTGTAGAACTCCATACTAATATCATCGCAAGCACATATCACCGAGAACAAACCCTGTGTAGCTACAGCCTCACACGATATAATAGGCATAGCGACCATAAGAGGTGAGCCGGTATAAAGCACCTGAATACTAACAGCCTCCTGGTAAACCTTAGCGAGATCCACCGCAGCATCCTTGGGTGATATCATAAAATCGAGTTGCAATGTTGCACCCGATGTATCGTCATTAGGGAAGGTAACACGAGCCTTGCCATCCTCGTTGATGGGAACATAGGCAATAGACTGTATGCGCTTTAGCAGGTCGCTAACCGAGCCCTCCAGCTTTGTGAGGCGCTCCTCGATATCGTCCAAACGCTGATTAAGAGTTGCTATCTCCTCGTCTATGCGGTCATTAACCTTCTTTATCTCACTTGCAAGTTTCTCGTTTAATACTCCGTTATTCTCCTCGATAGCACTCTTAATAGCATCGTTATAGGCCTCTTCCATCTCTGCTAACTCGTCACTCAAGGCCTCACGAAGAGCTGTAATCTCATTGCGAATATCATCATCTGCAGCAGTCAATGTCGACTCTATAAGAGCAAACATAGCATCGATCTCTGCAATATCATAATAGCCCGTAAGCAACTCATTGACCCACGATTTCATCGAATCAACACTCTTCTCGATGCTGGATGCAATTTGCTCGCGCATCTTCTCCTCGGATGCTGCGATCTCACCTTTCAGCGCTTCGACCTCAACCTGCAATGATGCAAGAGTATTGATTGTATCCTCATACATATCGAGTGTTGCGTATGTAGCCTCAAGCCAGTCACGTTGAGCAGCATCACCATTGGCAACATACTCCTCGAGAGCCTCGATTCGCTCCTCGAGAGCTTGAATATAGGCCTTAACGCCTGTTATCTTGTCACTATCGCCACGTGTAACGGCAGATGATGAATCAGCCCCAATAGAGCCTACAAAATCATTTAACTTGGTAAGCGTCAATTGCAATGAAGGCAACGATGCCTTAATAGCATCAAGTTGCTCCTCAAATGTCGCAATATTAGAAGATTGAGGAGAGATAGGATTACTCGGGTCATTAACCTCACTCTTTTCGCACGATATGGAAAATGCAACGATAAGAGTCAAAAGCAGAAATAGACGTTTCATATGTATGTGTTATTTGATTATCTCTTCGTATATGTATAAAATATATTAATGCAAAGGTAACAAACTTTTTATGAAAGCGCGAATTTTACGTATAAAATATTATCTTTGCATAGGTTATGAAATAGATACCGAAGAAGAACAATATATTTTATGATAAAGTACCAACAAAAGCGTCTTGCCAATGGATTGAGAGTTCTGGTCAACAGAGACTCTGCATCGAAGCTCGCCGCTGTGAACATTCTCTACTGTGTAGGAGCACGCAACGAGGCGGAGGATAAGACTGGATTTGCACATCTATTCGAGCATCTGATGTTCCGAGGCACACACCAGGTACCATACTTCGATGTGCCTGTGCAGATGGCCTGCGGCGAGAACAACGCCTTCACAAACAACGACTACACCGACTTCTACATCACTCTCCCGAAGGAGAACCTCTCCACAGCACTATGGCTCGAGAGCGACCGTATGCGCAACCTCAACATCAGTGAGGATGCGTGTCGCACCGAGAAGCAGGTAGTTATCGAAGAGTTCAAGCAGCGATACCTCAACCAGCCATATGGCGACGAGCAACTCCTGCTGCGCGACCTAGCATATAAGCGTCATCCCTACCGTTGGGCAACGATTGGCATCTCGCCAGAGCATATCGAACGTGCAACACTCGAGGATGTACGTGCATTCTACGACCTACACTACCGCCCATCACGCGCCATACTATCCATTTCGGCAGATATGCCCGAGGAGGAGATGATACGCCTTGCAGAGGAGTATTTCGGCGATATAGAGGATTCGGGAGTCGAGATTGCACCAATTGAGCAGGAGCCAACGCAGACCGAGGCACGACGTCTGGTCGTAGAGCGCGAGGTGCCAGCTACCGACATAACCATAGCATTTCATATGGGAGAGCGTATGTCGCGCGACTTCTTCCTCGGCGACCTTGCATCCGACCTGCTATCGGGTGGCGAGTCGTCGCGTATGGTAAACCATCTGATTAAGCAACAAGGACTATTCTCGAGCGTAAATGCCTACATCACAGGAAGTATCGACTCGGGACTCTTCATCGTAAAGGGTCGTCTTATGCCCGAGACTGGCGAGCAGGAGGCCGAAGAAGCACTATGGAAGGAGCTACGCGACCTAATGACTGGCGATATTTCGGACTACGAGCTCGAAAAGGTCAAGAATAAGTTCGAGGCAAATATGCTTATGGGCGAGATAAACATTATGAACAAGGCGATGAACCTCGGATTCTACGCAATGACGGGCGACATCACACTTATCAACCGCGAAGCAGAGATATACCGCTCGTTAAGCAGCGATGAGGTGCACGACTTTGCGCGCCGCATATTCCGTGAGCAGAATTCATCAACACTAATCTACCGCGCCAAGAAATGAGACAGCAGCCCGAAATAGTTATTCCATCGAGTGTCGATATGCCCAAGGCACACCCCATTGCAGCAAGCAATGGCGTACAGATATACACGTTGCCAACACCCGACTTCGAGGTTGTGCGCTTCAGCTTCGTATTCCGTGCTGGCACATCCGTACAGCATAAGCCCTTTGCAGCATCGGCAGCAGCCAATATGCTTGGCGAGGGCAGCAATCGTCTTACAGCACAGCAAATTGCCGAGCAACTCGACTTCTACGGCTCGTATTTCGACGTGAACATCGACCGCGACTACGTCTACATATCGTTCTGCTCGTTGCGCAAGTTCTTTATGCCGACGCTCGAGGTGGCACGTGAGATAATCCTCAACCCTGCATTCCCCGAGCACGAATTCGGCGTATACTGCTCGAAGCGCAAACAGAATCTTGCCATCGAACGCAAGAAGGTAGATGTACAGTCGCGCGAGCTCTTCGCCTCGGCACTCTTCGGCGCCGAGCACCCCTACGGCATATCATCGCCCGAGGCGTGCTACGATGAGCTAACACGCGAGGATTTGATAGATGTATACCACAAGCTATACACCGCAACAAACTGCTTTGTAGTGTGCAGCGGTCAGCTCGATGACGAGGTTATGGGCCACATCAGAGCAATGGCTGAGGCGCTGCCCGAGGGCAAGAGCGTCGACATAACACTTCCGCAAACAACCACTACTCATCAGATGCGCCGCGATATAGACACCGCACTACAAAGTTCGGTACGCGTAGGCCGCCTGCTCTTCCCTCGCAACCATCCCGACTTTGTAGGTATGCAGGTGGTTGCAGCGGTGCTGGGCGGATACTTCGGCTCGCGACTTATGCAGAATCTGCGCGAGGAGCACGGCTATACGTATGGCGTGATGGCAGCAATGGTAAACTTCGACAAGGAGGGATATCTCGCCATTGCTACACAGGTGGCACGAGAGGTACGCGAAGAGGTGCTGACCGAGATATACTACGAAATTGAGCGACTTCGCAACGAACTGATACCCGAAGATGAGCTCCAGATGGTCAAGAATGTGATGATTGGCGAGATCCTGCGCATATTGGATGGTCCATTTGGTATTGCCGATGTGACTATCGAGAATATAATGTGCGGTATGAACAACAGCGCAACGGAACATAGCGTGGAGCAGATCATCGCAATCACTGCCGAGCAGGTACGCGACCTCGCAGCTAAATATCTGCGCAGAGAGGATCTGGTGGAGGTTGTCGTAGGCTAACAATCGAGCAAAAGAGATGATAAACAGCGAGTTAAAGCAATATATCGAGAGCGAGATTATTCCGCGATACGACAGTTTCGACGCAGCACATCGACGCGACCACGTGACGACCGTCATCGAGCAGAGCGCAGCTATAATGCGACACTACGACGTCAATGAGGATATGGTATACGCAATTGCAGCATATCACGATACAGGACTTGTCGAGGGTCGCAAACTGCACCACACAGCATCGGGACGCATTATACGCGAAGATGCACAGTTGCGCCGTTGGTTCAGCGAGGAGCAGATAGAGATTATGGCACAAGCGGCCGAGGATCATCGCGCATCATCCGAGACCGAACCACGCTCGATATATGGGCGCATTGTGGCCGAAGCAGACAGAGTGATAGATAGCACAACGATTCTTCGACGCACAATACAATACACCCTATCGCACCACGTCGAACTCGACCGCGAGGCTGGATACGAGCGTATGCTGGAGCATCTACACGAGAAGTACTACTACGGCGGCTACCTCAAACTATGGATTCCCGAGTCAGCAAACGCCCAGCGTCTCGAGGAGCTACGCCAGCTGATAGACAACACCGCACGACTACGCGAGCTATACGACAAGCTCTACGACGAGGAGTGCAATAGATAGAAATCAGGGAGCTACGACTGCACAACGCAGCATAGCTCCCTGATTCTACAATATATATCCACTACCGAGCAGACGAGACCATCGTCTGTCGATCTCAAGCCAGAACTCTCGCCCCTCGGCCGTCTCTCGCCAATCGAAGGCGTGGGCCACGACAAACTCCTCATCGCCAACCTCCCACAGCGACTCATCCAAATGCGTAAAGCCATTGAAGGAGTAGAAGGCTCTGTCGAAGGCTGCCTCACACCCCTCTTGTCGCAGAAACGCCCGAAAACGACGATAACCAGACATAGGCTAACTATTAGCACCCGCAGCCACGCAGGCCTCGATAAAGGCCAACGCCTCGGTATGCTTCACCACACAACGCGTATGGCCGCCCTCCTTGCCACGCGCGAGATTGTGTCGCAGGTCGTTAATCTTGACATTTACAGCTGTCGCATTGCCCGACTTGCAGATACGCTCGATGTACTCCATATAGGGTGTCTCCTTGTCGTGGGTCAACAGACGCAAGGCGGCAACAACCTCCTCGGAGAATCCCTCCTGGATGATATCCACAAAGTCATAGCGCGTATCCTCGACAACATCGTGCAGGAAGCCCACGATACGCTCGGTATCGTTCTTGCCCATCATACCTACGGCCAATGGGTGCAGGATTGTGGGATTGCCGTCGAGATCGTAGTCGGCAGCGTGAGCCTTTGAGGCAAACTCTATAGCCTTGTCGATATCGGAACGCAGGTCGTACTCCTCGTTCTTCACCGCACGTGGCAGATATAGCGACTTGTGACGACCCACATAGTCGCGCCACATAAGCTCCAGTCGCACAGCATCTTCGCGAGTGAGCATCTCGCCCGAGTGGCCCTTATGCCAGTCGAAGTGCGGCATCTCGCGCTCCAACTCCTCGGTAGATATGATATCGGCACGCTCGGGGTGGAACACCGCTTCGAACTTCATCTCCATATAGTATACATCGCGGCCCTTACCCGACCAATCGTCGGCCTTGTATGGTTCGGAGGTAAAGCGACCGGCCGCAAACACTCCTGTGTTGCCCTCGCCTACACGCACCATAAAGAAGCGGTCGCCACAACGAGCCTTCTCCCACTCGAAGACGCTCCAGTCGAAATCAGGATACCAGTTACCCTCGGCCCACTCCACCATATCGCTATCGAGGCAAGCCATAGTGTAGGATGACGACGCAGGGTTCCACTTAAGAATGAAGGTGTTGTGCTGCGCCTCCTCCCTCTTGTTGATAGATAGTGTGATATCAAAATTCATTTGCAAACAGCTATTTTAAAGATCTTCTTTATAATACTCCTACGATTAATAATGTCTCTCGCCCAACACCTCCGTTAGGAATGCGAAAAAGAATAACAGACTAAGCATACCACCTATATTTATTTATTTATTAAACACCTTCTCTGCCTCCTTAAGTCGAAGTATTACCCATACCTGCTTCTCTGGAAGCGCATCTGGACAGATACGCTGTACGCGCATATCGAATATCTGGTTGTAGCCGAGATCCATAAACTGCGCTACCAACTGATTCTCGCCACGAGGGATAAAGCCGAGCTTGGTGTTCTCATAATAGATAGCCACCGCATAAGGATCAAACTTGTTGTCCTCCTCGCGTACAAGATGCAAAGGTGTACCGACCTTAAGGTCACCAAATGCCTCACAGCCGTCCCAGAATGTAAAACCTGCAATGTTGAAATTGCCCAAGTGCTTGTCAATAGTGTTGTGTCCCATAGTATTGTTGTTTTTAATTTATAGTGCAAAGGTACGGGGGGCTATTGTCAATTTCTGTCAACGCACACTTTATTGCTAAAAAATCAAACAAAAATCCCAGCAACGATCTTTTATGTTGCTGGGACAAAGGTACGGGACGGTTTTGTCAATTACTGTCAACACTATGAAAAAGCGCTGATTTTAGTCTTACAGATTGTTTTGCACGTTGTTTACGACCTCGCAGATGTAGCTCTTGAACTCGGGGGTTAGTATGCGGATATCGCCCAAAAGGCCCATTACGAAACGACCTATGCCGACATAGTTGCAGACCATCGTATCAAGCAGCCAGCGGCGATCGTCGATAGGTTTTATATCGCGCGTAGAGAGCGGATACTCCTCGATAAGGAGGTTGTGCGACATAACACCCAATTCGAGCTGCACCCTCTTCTGTTCGAAGCCCGTAATGCGGAAAATATCAATATAGCCCTCGTGATGGCTATCGGCGTACTGCCACTCGCTGTCCAGCACCTCAACACCACAGACACGCGACGTGTTGAAGAGTTTGTTGAGTCCCGACTCGGGCTCGTAGCACCATATCTGCACATAGTTGGTGGTAAAGCCAAACGGCTCGACAAGGCGGTCACGAATGACTCCGGTGTGAGACGAGGCATAGTTCTTCAGTATAACCTGATGGCGGTTGTCTATAGCCTCGATGATACGATTGACGTTTACAGCATTCTTGCCCTCGACAACAGACTCGGCAAGCGAGGTGCAGTTGTATACCGCTGTGAGCTTCTTGCGCAGATTCTGCTTGAGCATATTGGTGTTGTCCAGACCCTCGATGAGCTGATTCACAATATAGGCCTCCTCGTCGGTAAAGTGTATAAGCTGCGATATCTCTTTGAAATAGCGACTATCCTTACCCAATTTGTAGATACCACCATCCTTACGCTGCACAACAAAGCCAGCATCCTTGAAGGTATCGATATAGCGATATACAGAGCGATACGAAATACCGAGACGCTCGGCCATCTCATCCACCGTATAGTTGGTGTTTCCAGTCATCATCTTCATCAGACGCAGGACACGTTCGATTTTTGGTTGCTCCATAATTTTAGGCTGTTAAGTGTGAAAAACTATTTGTGGAATACAAAGTTATAAAAAATCTGGCATCACGCACAACAAACACTCCGAAATCTTTCGCCCAATCACAACTTTGACATACGTGTGTCAAATTGCGTACCCCGATTTAGCACTCAACAATTAGGTGATGCTATTGCGACTGCGTCCTCGGGAATTATACATACTCCACCGACAACTTGGAACAAGCTCATAGCAGGCTGTTTTATATAGTGTTGACGTTGGATTGTTACGCATTGCTCGTTCGGTATAGGCAACGAACGTATCGCAAGGAGAAAGCTCCTTGACGATGTAACGTACAAGTGTATGAAACTTGCGGGATGTATGCAATAAAAAATAGTAAACATTCTCAAAAAAGAGTTGCGACACTACGATAAACGAAAAATTATACATACCTTTGTAGAATGGAGTTCAAATTAATGGCTACATACGAGCCCCAGGGAGACCAGCCCGAGGCTATTGCACAGCTTGTCGAAGGATTACGCGACGAGAGCAAGCAAGACCATACCCTTCTCGGTGTTACGGGCTCGGGTAAGACATTTACCATAGCCAACGTAATCGCGCAGATAAACCGCCCGACACTCATCATCAGCCATAACAAGACACTCGCAGCACAGCTATATGGCGAGTTCAAGAACTTCTTCCCAGAGAATGCCGTAGAGTACTTCGTATCGTATTACGACTACTACCAGCCCGAGGCATATATAGCATCAACAGATACATATATCGAGAAGGATCTGTCGATAAACGAGGAGATAGAGAAGATGCGTCTTAAGACCGTCACAACGCTCCTATCGGGCCGACGCGACGTAATTGTCGTATCGAGCGTGTCGTGTATATACGGCTGCGGTAATCCCGAATCGTTCCATAAGATGGCATTTACCATCAGCCGAGGAGACAGATACGAACGACAGCTGTTCCTGCGCCGTCTGGTAGATGCATTCTACACACGCACCGAGCTGGAGATGCATCCTGCCACGTTCCGCGTAATGGGCGAGACGATAGACATTATGGCCGCATTTGGCGAGTATGGCAACCACTGCTTCCGCATTGAGTTCTTCGACAAGGAGGTAGAGGCTATATATAGCATAGACCCAACAACAGGTCAGAAACTGGGAGAACTCGACTGTGTGACGATATATCCCACTAATCTATTTGTAACATCGCAGGATCGCATCAAGCAGGCTGTAACCGAGATCCACATCGATATGGAGAAGCAGATAAGCTACTTCGATAATCTCGACAGAACGGTAGAGGCACAACGCATCAAGCAGCGCGTGGAGTACGACCTTGAGATGATCAAGGAGCTGGGCTATTGCTCGGGCATCGAGAACTACTCGCGATATCTGGATGGTCGCGCACCAGGCACACGTCCCTTCTGCCTCATAGACTTCTTCCCGAAGGATGCTATAACTGTAATCGATGAGAGCCACGTAACCGTGCCACAGATACGCGGTATGTTTGGTGGCGACAGAGCACGCAAGGAGGCCCTCGTTGAGTATGGTTTCCGCCTGCCAGCAGCAAAGGATAACCGACCACTGACGTTGGGCGAGTTCGAGATGATTACGAACGAGAGAGTCTATATCAGCGCAACGCCAGCGGACTATGAGCTGAACAAGTGCGAGGGTATCATCGCCGAACAGTTTATACGTCCGACGCATATCGTAGACCCTGCGCTCGACATTCGCGACAACGAACACCAGATTGACGACCTTGTAGAGTCTGTAAATGCAACCATACGACGTGGCGAGAAGGTTATCATCACGACCATCACAAAACGTATGGCAGAGGAGGTATCGCGCTATTTGGACCGTCTGGGCATAAGCAATCGATACATCCACTCGGATATCGACACAATCGACAGAATACGTATTCTCGAGGACCTGCGAGAGGATATCATCGATGTCATTGTTGGCGTAAACCTGCTGCGTGAGGGTATCGACCTTCCCGAGGTTAGCCTTGTGATAATATTGGATGCCGACAAGGAGGGATTCCTGCGCAACGAGCGTTCGATAACACAGATTGCTGGACGTGCAGCACGACACACCAACGGACAGGTGATACTTTATGCCAACAGCGTAAACCGCTCGCTAATCCAGTCGATAAACGAGAGTAACAGAAGACGCTGGAAACAGATAGAGTACAACTTCGAGAACGAGTATCTGCCAGCTATGGCACGCAAGAGCGGCAGCGGACAGCGCGAGCTACTCGGCAGCAAGAAGGAGACAACCGTAGACCTCACAGCACGTCCGATACACGAGGAGCACTACGCCACACCAATGGCAGCAGAGGCTATGTCGACATACACCGCAGAGCGACCACTTACCGAACTTATAGCCGAGGCAAAAGAGGAGATGGAGAAGGCTGCAAAGGCGCTCGACTTTATGGCTGCAGCGAAGCATCGCGACAGAATGTACGAGCTACAGAAGCAACTCGACAAGGGCAAGAAATAGAGTCAACATAATGATATAAGGAGGGGCATTCGAGCGATGGATGCCCCTTATTTTGTCGCAGAAGAGGCAAAATCTTTCGCAGAATAATATGCAGTGTTTATGCGTTTTTATATCATATTTATACATCCACAATTTTCAACACTTCTCTTAATATATAAGTAAGGCTCGCGCCTGAAGGTTATAGCATCAGCGTAATACAGAAGCATAGCCCACAATAAGCAAAGAAAAGATAAGCCTGGTACAACTCGATGATTGCACCAGGCTTTATGTTTTGTCTATAGAAAAACCCTAAAGTTCGGAGTAACTCTCAAACGAACGATCGGAGTAGAGAATGATTACTCGTTCGATGCGTTTTCCGCCTCTTACAAAATTTTGAAAAATGGAAGAATGCGCATTTTTCTCACTATTTTCCCTCGCCGTAGATTCAGTATTTAACTCCTCGTCGAAACGTAGCTCTGTTGAAGAAGAGAAGGTAGCAGGGGTCACCGATGACATAGAGGAGTCAGAAGATGGGGTAGAACGGAAGATAGTAGATCCATCTAGCAGCAACCAGTCAGGATTGATATCGGGGAAGAGACGCAATATTTTTACCACTAAATCGAAGCTCGGCTTGTTGCGACCAGAGAGAATGTGAGAAATGGCCGATGGCTGTATTTCGAGCAATCGGGCAAGCGAGGTCGCTGTGTGACCCTTCTCGCGGAGCAAAATATTGAGTTTTTCCTTCATAATCTATATTTTTTACAAATATACACATTTTATCATTGTAAACAAAATTTTTGTGACAAAAGTAACACGTTGAAAAGTGTTAATAACTATTACATTTGTAATTTAACGATTATGGTAAAATTTACAAAATAACTTATTATACATTTAACTTCACATACCACTCGCCAATTTACTGATATATACGCTATTTACGCATATTTACTATCACGTAGAGGAAAAATCGATTAAATAGACAATATACGACTATATAACGTGAATTATAATTGAGATATAATACATAATTCACTGATATATAAGCGCGTTAAAAATTATAGTTCAAGTGTTTTACTCTACTGAAATAGTGCCTAAACAGGGTTTGAGCGGAAGTAACAGCACAAATGACAATTGTAATAATTCACAATTGTTAACATCTGTTTTTGTATTACTTTTGTAAAGTTTACAAATGTATTGGCACATTATGTCATTTACACATGTAATACACAAGACCAGAATTTAATGAAAATATTGCGAAAAAATCTGCTCAACATAGGAGAATGGAAGAATTAACAGAGAGCAGATAGATTATGTTAAATAGAAATGTGCGACAGGGGCTTGTTAACACCCTATCGCACATATTATCAATTAGTTATAAGTTATTAACAGTAGTCGATTTATTGCAACGAATTAGCAATTTCAACAAACTCTTCTGGAGTAAGTTTAAGCTTCTCACGGCCAAAATCCACATCTTTTTCGGTGTTCATTGGGATCAAATGGATGTGTGCGTGGGCTACTTCAAGGCCCAAAACAACGGTTGCTACCTTTACACACTCTGTAGTTGCCTTGATTTTCTTCGCAATCTGCTTTGCGAATACAATCATCTCGGCGAGTTCGTCGTCATTGAGGTCGTAGAAATAGTCAACCTCACGCTTGGGAACAACCAATGTGTGACCCTTTGCCAAAGGAGCGATGTCGAGAAATGCGAAGAACTTGTCGTTCTCTGCAACCTTATAACAGGGAATCTCACCTGCTATAATTCGTGAAAAAATTGATGCCATAATACGATATCTATTTTAGATTAATAGTTGTCTTTTTCTCCAATACCCTATTCGGGGCTGTGTTTAATATACAAAGCTACGTTATGGGTTGTTGTTGCTGTAATCGCATCACACAAAAATCGAGTGAGAGAGTCTGCAAACAGACCTCGCAGAGCTTTACGTGTTGAGAAGTCGCTTGACACTCTCCATACCCTTGATGCGACGGATGTTGTCGAGGAGCGTATTCAGACTCTCTATATCCTGAACGTAGAGACTGATGGTTCCCTCGAAGATTCCATCGTGGCTCTGCACCGAAATAGCACGCATATTTATGCTGAAGTCGAGTGTAATCATCTTCGTCAAATCGAGCACTATTCCCGAGCGGTCGATACCTCGTATCTCCACAGTTGCGAGGTATGAGAGGGCTCGCTGCTGCGACCACTTTATCTCCTCCTTAACGATGTTATCACCAAACTGCGAAGCGAGACGAATGAGCTCGTCGCACGTCGACTTATGGACAATGATACGTCCACTCTGTGGGTCGCGATAACCGACAACCTTGTCGCCAGGAATAGGCTCGCAGCACTCGGCCATAACAAACTCTGGCTCGTTGCCAGACTGCAAGTCCTCGACCGCCGTATCGCCCAACGATGCAGCCTCGTCATCGAGATCTATATCCTGATCGTCATCCTTTGGGGCATTACTACTTCCAGGAATGAAGAGCTTCCAGAACTTCAAGATCTTGCGCGAAGAATTCTCCTTGAGCAGTTTGTCGAGGTTGTCGAGCGAGATGATTCCAGCGCCAATCTTCGAGTATAGCTCATCCTTATTTCGGCACTCGTAGGCCGGCATCAGCTTTCGCAATACCCTACCGCTGAGCGTCACGTTATACTCCGCAAGACGGCTTTGGAGAAGCTCCATACCACTCTCTATATTGTTCTGGTTTTCGCGCTTCAGAAAGCTTTGAATAGCCTGTCGCGCCTTGCTCGTAGAGACCATCTCGAGCCACTCCGCCTTAGGATGCGCACTCTCGGCAGTGATAACCTCTACCTGGTCGCCACTATTGAGTTTCGTACCCACAGATGCTATCTTATGGTTGATCTTTGCACCTATTGCACGGTTGCCTATCTTGGTGTGAATCTCGTAGGCAAAGTCGAGCACCGAGGCTCCGTAGGGCAAGTTGTGAGGCTCGCCTTTAGGGGTGAAGACAACGATATCTGTCTTGTACAACGACAGCTTGAAGTTGTCCAAAAACTCAAGGGCGCTCTCCGTAGGGCTGCTGAGTGCATCGCGCACCTTCTTGAGCCACTTATCCAGGCCATCCTCCTCCTGCGAGATTGAGGCGTGCTTATACTTCCAGTGTGCTGCGAAACCTCGCTCTGCAATATCATCCATACGCTCCGTACGCACCTGCACCTCAACCCATATGCCATCTGGACCCATAACCGTAGAGTGCAGAGCCTCGTAGCCGTTGCTCTTCGGAATGCTTATCCAGTCGCGCAGACGATCGGGCTTTGGGGTATAGATATCTGTGATGTTGGAGTATATCTGCCAGCACTGCGTCTTCTCCGAGGGGAAGGGCAGAGCCTTGAAGACAATACGTATGGCGAAGAGGTCGTATACCTCCTCGAAGGGTATATCCTTGCGGCGCATCTTGTTCCAGATCGAGTATATGCTCTTGACACGTGCCGACATCTCATACTGGATGCCATTACAGTCGAGAACCTCGATTATGGGCGCCGTAAACTTATCGATATATTGCTGACGCTCGGGCTCGGTAGTATCTATCTTGCGCTTTATCTCCTCGTACTCCTCTGGGAAGCGATACTTCATACACAAATCCTCCAGTTCGCTCTTTATGGCGTGGAGGCCAAGTCTATAGGCCAGTGGCACGAAGAGATAGATAGTCTCGCTCGTAATCTTTATCTGCTTGTTATGGGGCATTGCGCCGAGCGTACGCATATTGTGCAGTCGGTCGGCAATCTTGATGATTATGACACGCACATCGTCCGAGAGAGTAAGCAACACCTTGCGGAAGTACTCTGCCTGCTCCGAGGTATCGGTGTTGAAGACACCTGCCATCTTCGTGAGGCCATCTACCATCGAGGCAATCTTCGGCGTGAACATACGCGCGATGTCATCTACCGTATACTCCGTATCTTCGACCACGTCGTGGAGCAGTGCTGAAACCACCGACTTCTTACCGAGGCCAATCTCTCTGACAACGATTATGGCCACTTCCAGCGGATGAATTATGTAGGGTTCGCCCGAGCGGCGACGCACACCCTTATGCGCCTCTTTAGCGAGGAAAAAGGCTCGCTTTATAAGCTCCCAATCATCCTCTCTGCGACACGTATTGGCCTTGCGGCACACCTCTTGTAGCTCTTGCCACTTTGCTTCAATAAGAAGCTCATCCTGCGGTGAATACTCCATAACTTCTATTTATGTATATGTATACTCCGAAACACGACTACCCCATCGGCAGCCGTGTTCACGGATACATTTACTCTCTGCACAAATACCGTTCCTCGCCTCGAACGGCTCGAGGACTACTGCTCGCGCTGCTCCGACATAGCCTCGCGCACGCGGAGCTCAATCTCCTCCATAAGCGCTGGGTCGTTGCGCAACGCCTCCTTCACAGCATCGCGGCCCTGACCAATCTTCTTGTCGCCATACGAGAACCACGAACCAGCCTTCTTGATAATCTCATAGTCTACACCGAGATCGATAATCTCGCCCAACTTCGAGATACCCTCGCCGAACATAATGTCGAACTCGGCCTTCTTGAATGGAGGTGCCACCTTGTTCTTCACGACCTTAACCTTGGTACGTGTACCGAGCTGCTCGTCGCCATCCTTGATTACCGACGTGCGGCGGATGTCGATACGCACGCTTGCGTAGAACTTCAAGGCGTTACCGCCCGTAGTAGTCTCGGGGTTACCGTAAACCACGCCGATCTTGTCGCGGAGCTGGTTGATGAAGATACATACGGTCTTGGTCTTCGAGATTGAGGCTGTGAGCTTACGCAGTGCCTGCGACATAAGTCGTGCCTGAAGACCCATCTTCGAGTCGCCCATCTCGCCCTCGATCTCGGCCTTTGGCGTAAGTGCCGCAACAGAGTCGATAACGATGATGTCGATAGCGCTCGAGCGAATCAACGAGTCGGCAATCTCCAACGCCTGCTCGCCATTGTCGGGCTGCGAGACGAGGAGGTTGTCCACATCTACGCCCAGCTTCTTGGCATAGTAGCTGTCGAAGGCGTGCTCCGCATCGATGAATGCTGCGATACCGCCAGCCTTCTGCGCCTCGGCGATAGCGTGTATCGCCAATGTTGTCTTACCTGATGACTCAGGGCCAAAGATCTCGATAACACGACCCTTGGGGTAACCACCCACGCCCAATGCCACGTCGAGCGTGATTGAGCCTGAAGGAATAACCGGAACATCCGTTACCGACTCGCTCGACATACGCATAATCGAGCCCTTGCCGAAATCCTTCTCAATCTTATCCATCACTGCCGAGAGCACCTTGAGCTTGTCGGCATTTACCTGAACTTTCTCTGCCATATATTTACGTTTTTTTATTTATCCAACAACTTGATAATCTGGCCGAACGAATCCTTCGTATCGACCTTTGCGATGATGTGCGTTACGCGAGCCTCCGCGTCGAGGAGGAATGTTGTGCGAACTATTCCCATATACTCTCTGCCACACATCTTCTTGAGCTGCCATACGCCCATCGCCTCCGAGAGCGAGTGGTCGGTGTCGGCAAGAAGCGTAAAGTTGAGTTCGTGCTTCGCACAGAACGACGTGTGCGACTTCACGCTATCGGGGCTCACACCCACAATCTTATAGCCTCGGCTCTTGAGCTCCTCCTTGCCATCACGAAGGCTCTTGGCCTCGAGTGTGCATCCCGAGGTGTTATCCTTCGGGTAGAAATAGAGCACTGTAGGTGAGCCCTTGAGGTTATCGAGCGAGAACTCCTCGCCACTCTGTGTCTGCGACTTAAACGCTGGTACCAAGTCGCCTATCTGAATCTTTGTCATATTGCTATTTTATTAATCTCGTTTTTTACTATCACCCATCGCCACACATCGCTCTGGATGGCGCACAATGAGTTTTCAAAGTTAATTATTTTTTTTCGAATATCATAGTTCCCTGGTTATTTTTTTTAGTCCCAAAACTCGATTTTCACCTGATGGCGAAACTCCTCGTAGCTGGCATTGAGCCTCGAGCGACACTTGGGGCAACGTATGGCACACTCGGTGTCGATGTTGCGGTTAAGTTCTGCACTCGTTGGACGTCTGTAGATATTAGTAGCTACGTAATAGTCGGTATGCTCACCGCAGTGGCGGCAGTCGATTGAATAGTTCACTCCCATAGTTGCGTTAGTTTTAGGTTTTACCTCTTGTTTCTGGTGCAAAGTAACCACCATTTTTTGACAATTAGCGTCAACACTTAAAAAAGTTTTAGATCGTTGACTATAGCGGTGTGCAGAGGCAACCTACACATAGGGATGAGAGAGGGTTGTAATTGCTACATTGTGAAAAGCCCCATATATTTCCACAAAGCAACAATGCACAAAACTATTAATCTGTGGTTCTGACTCGAGAACGCCACCGACAATTAGCACCACAGGATATCTTGTTGGGATGTGGCAGACTTGGCTCTGAAACGAGAAATGGCGGATGGGACATACTTATTTGTACGTCCCATTTGAGCCAATGATTGAGAGGCCGCAGACAACACCCTTCTGGGCTGCACACCACAATTTTTCGATAGAAGTAGTTAGCTGTGACCTCGATAAAGAAATTGGCTCGGATGGATAGTACTTGACGTACATTCCATTCGAGCCAATGATTGAGAGGTCGCAGATGACTGCTTATCTCGAAAAATTCCCAATTTCTTGTCAGAAGGGGTCAGATGTGGCCTCGATAAAGAAATTGCCCCGGATGGGTAGTACTTGAATGTACGTCCCATTCGGGGCAATGATTGAGAGACCGCAGATGACCCCTTATCACAAGAAATCGACGCGCCAGGATAGTTCCTCTTGTATATAATCCTTGATTGGCGAGTCGGCAACACGCTCCATAAGCACAGGTATTCCGACGCTCACCGACTTGTCGCGACCAGCTACGTAGCATAACAACGCGATGACACCATTAGCTATGCGCATAGAGCCAGGGTTGGCACGCAGAGCCTTCTCCACTGCGATGAAGGCGACCTCCATCGTAGTGCGCTCGTTGCGCGCTGCAGCCATAAGTGCTGCGTAGGCCACAAGCTCATTGCTCTCGGTAGACCATATGCCCATAAGCGAGTTGATGTCGTATATTTTAGATAGGAGTGCGAAGGCAAGCTCCTCGGCAAGCTCGGTATTGGCTATGCCACGCGACCAAAACGGAAACTCGTCGATGGTAACAGCCTTTGGGTCGGCAATATGGCACGCCGCAAGACGTAACTCTCTGACTTGCTGACGATAGAGATATTTAGCAAACTCATAGTCGCGAGGCTCCGAGGCTACGATCTCGCGGATGGTAGCTATGCTCACGCCATAGTTAAGGCCATACTTCTCGTTGTGCGTGCCCATACTCTCGGCAACAGCACCGTTCATCTGCTTGCGTATGCGGCCAAGCAGCTCAATCATTCTTGTAGTGTGGTCCATACTCCGCGATTATTACTTTACTGGACTTGGGAAAAGCACCGTGCAGCCCCACTCATATATTGGCAATACGCGCTCGGTAAGTGGGTTACCACCGAGGCTGAGCATCACGTTTGCGTTGTTGGCATAGCGGTATGCAATCTTACCCTTGGGGTCGCCTGCAGGGTAGTTCATCTGCGAAGGGCGGATAGTCACAAGGATGATATCGCCCGAGAGGTCATCCTCAGCAACGAGACCCTCCTCGCGGTTGAAACGTGCGATGAGGTAGGTGCTCTTATCCTCCTCGATAGGCACGATATAGCGGTGGCTCGATGTTATCACAGAGCGCTTGCCGTAGAAGAGATCGAGATACTCGCGCTCAAGACGCTCAATCTCCTCGAGGGCACTGGTCACACCAGCACCGAAGCTACCATCGCCAAGCTCACCAGTGATGAGGTCGAGGCGCGCACGACGCAGTGCATAGATCTGCTTTGCCGCAGCCTCGGCAGCAGCCTCAAGCTCGACATCTACCGACGAAAGTTTATCGATAAGCGGATAATCAAACTCCACAACTGCCTCATTCTGTGCGCTTACCATAGTACGCGACTCGTAATGATGGTCGCTATCAGTGAGCATAACCTCCGACGATACGATATAGTACTCATCGCGGCCAACGAGTGATGCACGTGTGCCTAAAAGACGCTGTGCATAGCGCGCATAAGGGCCTACTACGAAGACTTCGTGCTCGACGGTGACATCTACCGCGAGTGTTGTACGAGCCTCGGCAAAGACGATATTATCGCCATCGTAGTAGCTACCAACGCGCTGTTTCTGAATATGCTGTGCCTGGGCATCGACTGCCGTGAGGGTCATAAAAGCCGCTATTGCAAGGGTAAAAAATCGTTTCATACTTTTCTAATTTATGTTCTAATGACGCAAATGTAACAAATATTCTTTAGCTATCAAAATATTATGCACGAATCAGAAGTTGAGGTAGAATGGCGAGGTCAGCGCTCGATACTCCTCCGAGTAGCTACCATCGCGCAGCTGTATGGATAGCCCATCGCAACGAGGCATCTGCGGAGTGACACATAGGCGGAACTCCATAAGTGTGCGGCGAGGCTCATCGCCCTCCTTCGTAGCCACATCGCACTGACGTACAAGCCATAAGCGTTCGAAGGCCACACGTCGGAAGGTTGCAGCACCATCCGTTGGAAGGATAACACTCAAGCGACCGCCATCAGCAAGCAGACGGCAAGCCGTGGCTACCAGTGCCTCGAAATCGAGCGTTATGGTATGGCGCGCCACACGGCGCTGCTCATCGGGCGATTGTAGCGCCTCGCAGAAGTATGGCGGATTGGATACTATATGTTCGAAATGTTGCTCCGAGGACCACTGCGTGACATCTGCCTGAAGCGTAGTAATACGCTCGGCCCACGGCGAGAGGTCGGCATTGCTACGCGCCTGGGCAACAGCTCCCGAGTCGATATCAAGGGCCGTAATATGCGCTCTCGGATTGCGTTGTGCTGCCATAAGTGCAATAAGTCCCGAGCCTGTACCGATGTCAAGAATCGATGTCGCCCCATCTATATCGGCCCACGCACCGAGAAGTACGCCATCCGTACCTATCTTCATAGCACACAGCTCATCGTGAAGCTCGAACTCCTTGAACTTAAACATATTACCACACTAATTACTTCTAAATATCGTCACCCGAGATGCCGAGACCGAACAACGAGTAGTCGTATCGCGTAGGGTCATCGGCCGAGAAGCTGCGCAGTGCCGAGGTAATCTCCTCGACAGCCTTCCAGTCGCTCTGCTTACGGCTCAAGAGGCCCAATTCACGACCTATACGTCCAGTATGGATATCGAGCGGCAGATATAGTGCCGACATTGGAATACGCTCCCATAGACCGAAGTCTACACCCCTATCATCCTTGCGTACAAACCATCGCAGATACATACACAGCCTCTTGCAAGCTGCGCCCTTGTCGATAGAGGAGAGGTGTTTCTCGCATCGCGCCTCGTGGTCCGCAGCGAAGAAGTCGCGACGGAAATCGGAGAATACCTGACGCATATCTTTAGACGCGAGGTAGTGCTCCTCGAAGTAGTTGCCTATGCTACCCCACTGCGTGATGATACCCCTCAAGGCGAGGACAAAGTCGCGGAAGTCACCACCGTTGAACGTGCGATGCACGAAGCTGCGCAGGTGCTCAAGGTCGGCAGACGAAGCGTTGAGCACGAAGTCGGCTGGCGCAAAGTCCATATATCGCATCATACGGTGCGAACTCTGCACGATAGCTCGGCGGTTGCCCCACGCGATAGTGGCTGCCATAAAGCCAGCAATCTCCCTGTCGAGGGTCGCCGAGAAGCTATGAGGCACACTGATAGGGTCTGCCTCGATGAAGTCGGGATTGTTGTATCTGTCGTGGAGACGCTCCAGTAGCTCGAACATCTCATCGTGCGAGCAATCAGCGTAGAATGTTTCCATCTTTGAGTTCTATTTTTCTGTCGGACATCGATGCGAGTTTCTCGTCGTGTGTGACAATGAGGAATGTCTGCCCCGTCTTATCGCGGAGCTCGAAGAAGAGACGCTGTATCTCATCACGTGTTGCCGTATCGAGATTGCCCGTAGGCTCGTCGGCAAGCACCACAGCAGGATTATTGGCCAAAGCACGCGCTATGGCTACACGCTGCTGCTCGCCACCCGATAGTGCCGAAGGACGGTGTTCGCTACGGTGCGACATAGCAACCAACGCCAATAACTCACCAGCACGGCGCTTCGCCTCACGCGTATCGACACCTGCGATGAGCATTGGTAGCATAACATTCTCCTCGGCAGAGAACTCCTCAAGGAGGTGGTGAAACTGAAAGACAAAGCCTATACGTCGATTACGGAAGGCAGCAAGCTCGCTGTCGGCAAGGCCCCGAGGCGAGAGACCATCGATAGCCACACGACCCTCATCGGGCTGCATAAGCGTGCCGATGATTTGCAGCAGTGTGCTCTTACCAGCACCACTTGCGCCCACCAACGAGACTATCTCGCCACGCTCGACGCGCAACGTAACACCGTGCAGCACCTCCAAATCGCCGAAGCGCTTTACTACACCTTCAACCTCTATCATCGCATCAACGTTTTATAGTAGTTATACATATCGGCCACCTGTCGCGTAGCAGCCACATCGTGTACACGTAGCACGCAAGCACCACGACGCATCGCCTCCCAGGCCAACGCTAACGAACCAGGGAGCACCTCCTCTGGACTCAAGCCCAAAGGCTTATATATCATCGATTTACGCGACACACCAACCAGCACCTTATAATCCTTGCAGAGCGGCTCGACAACATCGAGCAACTGCCAGTTCTGCTCCACACTTTTCGCGAAGCCATATCCCGGGTCGAGTATTATCCTGTCTCGTTCGATACCTTCTGCAATAAGCTCATCGGCACGTCGACGCAGATATTGCTCCACATCCGCGACAACACCATTATCGTACTGCGTAAGGCTCTGCATCGTATCCGAGCGACCACGCATATGCATAGCGACATACTCCAGTCCCAGGCGTGCAACCGTAGCCACCATATGCTCATCCTGCTCGCCAGCCGAGATATCGTTAACCGTAAATCGGCCATAGTGCTCGTATGCACGGCGCACAATCTCGGAACGGAACGTATCTATCGACACCCTCACATCGCCACCTACGCTACGCACAGCATCGAGTCCCATCTGCACCCTGCGCCACTCCTCCTCGACATCTATATCATCGGCACCAGGGCGCGAAGAGTAGCCTCCGAGGTCGAGAATATCGGCACCCTCGCGAACAGCTTGCTCTACACGCGCTACGACATCCCTATATGCGGTATTGCGACTCGACGAGAAGAACGAGTCGGGAGTGATATTCACGATAGCCATCACCTCCACAGGGTGAAGCTCCGCGTTATGCTCGCTTTGCATCATAACATAGACGGCGGTGTAGCTGCTCGACATCCTCCTCGAGGTCGTCAAGCGATATGTTTACAATGGCATATTTCGCACGCTCACAACGCTCATCATCCGTGAGCTGGTGGCGCATACGCTCCTCTATTTTCTCTCTAATAGCACCATCACGACGCATAGCGCGCTCCAAGCGCAACTCAACGGGAGCCATCACTGCAACCGTAGTATCGACCCTATCGTCAAGGCCAGCCTCGAAGAGTATTGCCGACTCGAGTACCACATAGTCGCCCTCCTGGCACTCGGCCCACGCAGCGAAATCGCGCATTACAGCCGGATGGACAACACCATTAAGGCGCTGCAAAGCCTCCCTATCGCAAAAGACACGCGAAGCCAAGAACTCCCTATTTAGCGTACCATCGAGGTATGCCTCCTCACCAAAGAGTCCCACAATATCTCGACGCAGAGTCTCATCACTACTCATCAAGCGTTTAGCCTCGCTATCGGCGATATATACGGCAACGCCACGCTCGGCAAGCATATCGCATACCGTGCTCTTGCCCGAGCCTATACCTCCTGTAATTCCGACCTTATACATAACGTGGTACTATATAGTTATTATACGTACGTGTACGCGCGCGCGACAGAGCCTATAGCTGTGCTCCGCTACTGCTCAGTAATCTCCAGCGGTGGCACTACACCCACAGCAACAACCTCGATATCGGGCATACGCGCAGCCAATGCGCGCTGCATAGAGGATGAGGAGATTTGACGATAGTTTCGACCATCGTTATCCGTAATAGCACCATCAAACGACAACTCCGCAGCGGGAACATCAAAACTATTGCTCTTAGATGCAAACGTATAACCAATGAGATTAGTACCCTTACCACGAATCGTGCAGTGCACATCTAACTCCTGACCATCCACTACAACCTCTATGTCGTGGTCGGTAGTGTAGGTCTCACCAAGCTTTGTCATATACCACAAGATAAAGGCTGCGACAAGCATTGCAATATAACCTGGAGTGATGCAGCTACGCAACCACTTCAAAAAAATCTTTATACGTTCCATAATATTCGTCATTAAATTATGACAAAGATAAAAAAATAAGCCGCAACCTGCAAAGATTGCGACCTATTTTTATGAATTGACTCGTATAAACTACTCAGCCTTCTGCTCCTCAGCTGCGAATGGCTTGATAGCCTTCTTACGCTGGAGGTCGTAAGCGATAGGAGTAGCGATAAATACTGACGAGTATGTACCGATGATAACACCAAGAATCAACGCGAAGACGAAACCACGAATAGTCTCACCACCGAAGATGAAGATTGCGAGGAGTGTTACAAGGGTTGTACCCGATGTATTGATTGTACGCGACAATGTAGCGCAGATAGCGTTGTCGATGTTAGTCTTGATATCACGCTTTGGATAGAGACCAATGTACTCACGGATACGGTCGAAGATAACCACTGTATCGTTGATAGAGTAACCGATGATAGTCAAGATAGCTGCGATAAACGCCTGGTTAACCTCCAAGTTGAAAGGCATAATAGCATACAACATAGAGAAGATACCGATAACGAGCAATGCGTTGTGTGCCAAAGCTGCTGTAGCACCCAATGCCCACTGCCAACGACGGAAGCGGATTGCAATGTAGATACCAATAGCTACCAACGCGATAAGCACTGCGATGATTGAGTTTACGGTCATCTCAGAAGAGATAGACTCGTTAACCTGCTCTGAAGATACGATACCCCACTGTGCAACACCGTCACCTGCTGTACGGAACTCATTAAAGCCAAAGCCATCGATTGTGAAGAAGCTACCAAGAGCGTCAAACAAGAGGTGGTCAACAACATCGTTTGCCTCCTCACCGTCCAAGCCCTCTGGCTGGTACTGAGTGACGATACGTACCTGGTTGTCATCACCAAACTGCTTAACCTCGATAGAAGAGTTAGCTGCATCAGCAACTGCAGAGAACTGAGCCTCCAAGTTGTCACGAACAGCCTCGATATCTACTGTCTCGTTGAACTTAACAACGTATGAGCGACCACCTGTGAACTCAACACCCTGGTTAAGACCAAGTGTAAAGAGCGAGATAACTGAAGCTACGAGCAACGCACCCGATACGATGTAAGATACCTTACGCTTAGAGACGAAGCTAAACTTCACATTCTGCAAGAAGTTCTCTGTAAACTTTGTTGAGAATGCTACAGTACCACGACGCTCTGCACGTGAAACGAGCAACAAACGTGTGATGAAGATTGAGCAGAACAACGATGTGATGATACCAACAACCAACGTAGTAGCGAAGCCCTTAACTGGACCTGTACCGAAGAAGAAGAGAACGATACCAGTGATGATTGTAGTGAGGTTACCGTCGATAATCGCTGAATAAGCGTTAGCAAAACCATCCTTGATAGCAAGGCTAAGACCCTTACCTGCACGAAGCTCCTCCTTAACACGCTCGAAGATGATGACGTTAGCATCCACAGCCATACCCATAGTAAGTACGATACCGGCGATACCTGGGAGTGTGAGAACTGCGTTGAACGATACCAATACACCCATAAGTAACAAAACATTGCAAATAAGAGCGATATCAGAGAACAAACCTGCGGTCTTGTAGAACAACGCCATATAGATAAGTACCAAGCAGAATGCCAAAACGAATGAGAGCAAACCAGCCTGGATAGACTTAGCACCGAGTGATGGACCTACAACCTCTGAGTAGATGATAGTTGCAGGAGCTGGAGACTTACCAGAGTTAAGCACACTTGCCAAGTCCTCGGCCTCCTGTGGTGAGAAGTTACCAGAGATTGAAGACTGACCACCATCGATACGGTCGTTTACGTTAGGTGCTGAGTAGACAACATTATCCAAAACGATAGCAATCTGACGGCCGATGTTCTTCTCGGTAATCTGGCTCCAAGACATTGCTGTCTCTGAGTCCATTGTCATAGACACCTCGAAACCACCATACTGACCACCCTGTGCACGAGCGTTAGTGATACCTGTACCATCCAATACTGGAATCTGGATACCATCCTTACCCTTAAGTGCATAGAGAAGGAATGTACCCTTTGAGCTATCCAAAGAGCTCTTGTTAGACCAAGCGAGCTTTACGTCGTTAGGGATGAGTGACTTAATAGCATCGATTGAGAGATACTCGTCGATAAGTGCCATATCTGCCTTCTCAGCAGCAGCCACAATAGGTGTAGATACGGGGTAAGAGGAAATCTGACCATTCTGCATAGCTACCTCGTATGAGCCCTTGAGCAACTCGCTCATAGGAGCCATAGATACCTTATCCTCTGCTACGCCCTTTGCCAAGAGATGCTCGCGAACGATAGCATCAGCCTCGGTGAAGAGGAGAGTCTGGATAGCGTTAACGTCAGAAGCCTCGCATACCTCCCAGAACTCGAGGTTAGCTGTAGAAGCCAACAACTTGCTTACGCGCTCTGGCTCCTTAACACCTGGAAGCTCAACCATAATACGGTTTGAACCCTCGATAGGCTGGATGTTTGGCTGAACAACGCCAAGCATATCGATACGAGTAGTGAGTACGTTGAGTGTACCAGCTACCGAACCCTTAACGTGCTCCTTGAGGTCAGTTGCAACACGTGCTGCATCATCGCTCTTGTATACTGCCAAGAGATCCTCGGCTGAAAGAGCCTTTACATAAGCCTCAACAACTGCGTCAGATGACTCTGCTACAGCAGCAGCCTCCAAAGCGTCGTCGATACGTGAAACAAGAGCTGCGTCACGAACTACATCGCGGCTGTTAAGAGCGTTGGTGCGGATAACATCCTCTGCCTTAACCTCCAACATAACGTTCATACCACCCTTGAGGTCAAGACCCAAGTTGAGCTCACGATCCTTACACTCGGCATATGTGTAACCGAGATAAACCTTCTTGTCCCACTGCTGATCGAGATAAGCCTGGGGGTTTGCCTGCTTCTCAGCCTCCGCCTCAATGTTACGAGTAACAAATGTGAACGAGAGCTGGAAGATGCTAGCAAGTCCGAGGAGGACAGCCAGCCACTTAATAATACCTTTACTCTGCATTGTTTAAAAGTTTTGTTATTGTTGTTTTGTTTGTTTTGCCAATGCCTTAACACGCCAATAACATTCGCGCGTTAATCGTGCAAAGATAGCAAAAAAATCGCAATCCACAACCGTGAACTGCGATTTAATTTCAATATTTTAATCTTTTTACTTCGTAACGACCTCGATAATGTGGTCAATCGAACCCGAAACGCTACCAGTTTTGAGCACAACACCATCGTTCGTACGCTCGAAAGCTACCTGCTCATCGCTACCATAGAGCTTCGCAGAGAGCACCTCGCACTCGAGGTTGAGCAGAATGCTATCGGCCTCGCTCTCGAAGATGTGAACAAAGAGACGATCGCCTTTGCGTGTTGTTACACCCCACTCCTGCTCGGCAATATCGCCAGCCTCGGTGCCATATACCGTCTCGCCATTCTTTGCAAGCCACTCGCCCATAGCCTTCATACGCTCGATGGCAGCCGCTGGAAGCTCACCATTTGGCTGAGGGCCGACATTAAGGAGGAGGTTTGCACCCTTACCCGCAGCACTCACCAAGTAACGGATTAGTGTTTCGACACTCTTATAATTCTGATCCACAACTTTGTATCCCCACATACCATTCATTGTCTGACAGGTCTCCAACGGAAGACGGCTGATAGCCTGACCCGACAATCCGTGAGTATTCTCACCTGGGAGGTCGCGCTCGAAAATCTGAATATCCTCACCCTCGAAAGGCACCTGATGGTGGTTGTTTGCTACCAAGCAACTTGGCTGCAAGCGGTGCACCAAGGCATACTGCTCGTCGAGTTGCCAGTCGAAAGGCGTAGCATCCTCGTCGTGATCCCACCAGCCATCGAACCATATAGCGCGAATTGGGCCGTAGTCTGTCAGAAGCTCGGTAATCTGACGATTCATAAAGTCGTAGTACACAGGCCAGTTGATGAGTGTTGAGTCGCGACCCGTAACACCCTTGGCAGTACGGCCTCGTGGATACTCATCGCGTGACCAGTCGGCGTGCGAGTAGTAGAGGTGCAAGGCTATACCCTGCTTGCGACACTCCTTAGCCAACTCCTTCAACACATCGCGACCGTATGGCGTTGCATCCACGATGTTGTACTCCGAGCAGTCGGTATCCCACATCGAGAAGCTATCGTGATGACGCGTGGTGAAGCATATATACTTCGCGCCAGCAGCCTTAACTGCCGAGACCCACTCGCGAGCATTGAAGCGGTGAGGGTAGAATGCATCTGCCGCCTTGGCATACTCATCGCGGTTGAGACCAGCATTCTGCAAGTACCACTCGCCCTGTGCAAACATACTGTAGAGACCCCAGTGAATGAAGATTCCGAAGCGATCCTCGGCAAACTCCTTCTGTGAGCGACGCACCTCCTCCGAGGGCTGATAACCCTGCGCCGATAATGTCGTAAGGCTCAGAGTCAAAGCAAAGAGTAATATAAACTTTCTCATAGGTTATTAGGTTAGTTTTTTATCAGCAAGTTAAAATAGTCATAGAAGATAGAGAATTTAGGGAATTTAGAGAGTTTAGTGTTCAGCGTCAAAACCTTTGTGCTTCAGAATCATTAAACACCCTAAATTCTCTAAACTCCCTATGTTCACTAAATTATCGTTAACGCACCTTCACCGTCTCAAGCCCAATGGCATAGATGCGCCCTTATCACTCCCAACAATTTCTTGTCAGAAGGGTTGCAGATATGTCAGTGGGTCGTAGGCTAACAAAGCGGAGCATACTTAACGTATGTGAGCATTTGGAAGCCAAGCCCAATGAGATAGATGCGCCCTTATCACTCCCAACAATTTCTTGTCAGAAGGGTTGCAGATATGTCAGTGGGTCGTAGGCTAACAAAGCGGAGCATACTTAACGTATGTGAGCATTTGGAAGCCAAGC
>JAGBXR010000005.1 GCA_017629145.1 Alistipes sp.
GCGGCCATCTGGCGTGCCTTGTCGAGGAAGTACTCATCTGTAAATACCTTCTCGTGCTCCTCGCCGTCGTTTTACTTTGGATCTACGGTGTAACATACAGCGCAGTCAGCGATACCGCCATACTGCTTGATATAATTGATTGTAGACTTTACGTTGTCTACATCGTTCAAAGCGTCGAAGATACGCATAATGCCCAAGCCGCTCTCGATAGCGTTGCGCGAGAAGCCGTCGATAATCTCGTCGGTGTATGGTGCGTAGCCAAAGAGGTTACGACCACGCGAGAGAGCCGTGAGCTTCGATACATCTCCTACTGCGCGCTTGATAGTCTCGAGACGTGTCCAGGGATTCTCGTTGAGGTAGCGCATTACAGAGTCGGGCACAGCACCGCCCCAAACCTCCATAGCATAGAAACCAGCATCCTTGTAGTAAGGAAGACAGCGGTCTACCTGCTGCTGAGTCATACGAGTTGCGAATGATGACTGCTGACCATCGCGCAACGTCAAATCACGAATTTTAAGAATCTTTGTCATAGTTTCACAAAGGTTTATTTTGTTAGTTTTTAGGTTTTACACATTTACGATGTAGTAGTTATACCCTCCACCGACTAACAAATGTATGCAATATTTTCTAAAACTCCAAGTTTTTATTCAAAAATCTGCAAAGTTTCACATTTATCGTTGTATAATTCCATAAAAGTATTTAATTTTGTATATTGGGAGGTGTGTGGTTTCGTGCAATAGGTTATATCTGATAATTGTCAATGTCAGTCTGTCAAAAAACCTGGGAAAATGACTGACTGACAAACATAGATATATCAATGAGCGTATATAGATATCTGTTGGAGAGATACTGATAGTGTATTACAATGGTATATATCTATTAATTGTTAATGTCAGTCAGTCAAAAACACTAGGAAAATGACAGACTGACAATGACAAACCCACAGCCAACGCCCCCTCCTACATCCCCGAGTGGGTGGCCCAGGGGTTGGGATAGAATAAGCAGAAAGGGTAGTAAAGTGTCTCTTTTAGAGGATTAGTCTCTAACACTTTACTACCCTTAATAACTCGTCACCTATAAATTACTGCGCCTGATGGAGTATCACGCGCTCGATGCAGCGCTGGCATACGGGGCAGAACTTCTCGGCGGTGTTGTTGCGCATACGGCACACATCCGCAGGGCGATAGACACCCTTGGTGCGGTAGCCGCCACCCTCGTATACACCAACCGTATAGTTGGCTGTGCGCTCGGGAGTTACGGCTGTAGGAATCTCTACACCCTCGGCAACCATATCGGCCCACTTCGACTCGAAGTCGACAAGCGTGGTGATGTTCTGCTCCCAAGGCTCGTGAGCCAACGAGTGCATCTCGTCGTTGTTGTCGCTATTCTCGTAGAAATACTCGTCGCCAAGACCTGCAAACGAGTGTCCGAACTCGTGTACCACAACGGGGCGGAAGGCAGTGTGGTGAGCCGTAGTGAGCGTGTATGAGTTGTAGATACCGCCACCGCCATAGGTGTCGGTATTGGCCAATATCACAAGGTGCTCACAAGGGATGTTGCGCACCAAGTCGTACATCTTGTATACGTTCGACGAGGTGAGGTAGCGGTCCATATAGAACGTGAGGAAGTTAGAGCCTACAGCGGTGTCGCACCACTGACCATTCTGTGGTACGCTCACGCCACTATCCTTCGAGGGCGAGTATACAGCGATAAAGTTGAACTTGTCGCGGTGGGTGTTGAATGGCTCGTAGCTAAGAATCTCCTCGGCTGTGATGCGTGCATCCTCGCTGAAGATATCCATCTGCTCGGGGGTGTAACCCTCGGCAAGTACCACCACGTCGATGCACTCCTTCGAGCTGCCGCCGCGGTGCAGATATTCGTACTTCAGTGGCTCGGCCTTCGAGTAGTCGTGGATGAGTCTATCCTTGGGGTCGATGGTGTGGCGCATAATGGCTGTAGCCTCGCCACGATTGTTGCGCAAAACAATCTCGGCATCGACGCTCTTAAGGGGCATAGGTGCGAGGATGGTGAACTCGAAGCTGCGTGTGATGGTTGTAGCCTCAGGGGTTGTAATCCACTCCTGGAAGAGCGATGAGAAGGATGTGGTGTAGAGCTCAGCGCCACTCTCCTTGTCGTAGAGCGTAAGGTCGCCATTGCCCTCCAATGGGTTGGTTGTGAGGTTGATACGTCGTCCCCACCACCCCTCGGTCTTGGAGAGGGCGTTGAGCGATACGTACTGCTGGTCGGCATTTCCCGAGAAGGTGTAGTCGATGCGCAGCGTGGTGTCGTCGAAGATAGTCTCGAACTCCTGTGCCGAGGCAGTGAAGAGTGTCGCAAGCAGTGCAGAAAGCATTAAAAGTCGTTTCATATTGATTCGGGTTTCAAATTATTTGAAAACAAAGGTACACATTTTTTGACGAAAAACAAAAAGTTAGTACCTTTGGGACTTCAATTTCGAGATATGAAACGAACCATTATATCTAATATAAAGAGATTTACGCTCGCCATTATGCTCCTCGTCATCGGGCCGTTGGCTATGGCTGCACCGCAGATTCCAGTATCTGCGCGTGATTCGGTTGCGGCGGTGTTACGACGTATGACTTTGGCCGAGGTGGCAGGTGGCTTTGTGTCGCTGAATTCTATCAGGGTGCGCAGTGGCCGAACTATCGAGGTGCGTGCCACGAAGGAGCTTGCCTACTACCCATTCCGCGAGGAGAGCGTCAAGCGTTTCTACGACTCGGTGCGTATGGCTCTGCCCGAGAGCTACCGCCGACATACAATACGCATATATGCCGATGGTCGACTAATCGACAATCTCGTACCGCAATACTACGCCTCGAAGGTCGAGGGCGCGCGCTTCACAAACCCATCCGATAGGGCTCTTGTGCGTCGTACGACGCGCGTATCGCAGCCCGACAGGGGCCTTGCAGGCCGACATATCGCCCTGTGGCAGAGTCACGGCCGCTACTACGATGCCGAGAGAGAGGTGTGGAGGTGGCAGCGCTCGCGATTGTGGGAGACGGTCGAGGATTTATACACGCAGAGCTACGTGCTGCCATATCTTCTGCCTATGCTCGAGAATGCTGGCGCAACGGTGCTTCTGCCGCGTGAGCGTAGCTTGCAGCGTGGGGAGCTCATTGCCGATAACGATGCCGAGTCGCTATGCGGTGGCTACTATCGCGAGATTGCCGATAAGGGCTATCGCTGGAAGAGCGAGAAGGAGGGCTTTGCGCAGCTCTTGGATACCTATCCTTCGGGACATAACCCCTTCAAGGATGGTACGGTGCGCTACGTCGCTACAACGCGTGAGCCTCGCGGTATGGCTACGGCGTCGTGGGGTGGCGAGATTGCCGAGTCGGGCGAGTATACCGTATATGTGAGCTACAAGACTTTCGGTCGCTCGGTGCGCGATGCCCGATACCGCGTCTATGCCTCGGGAGGTGTACACGAGTGCAGGGTCAACCAGCGTATGGGTGGCTCGATGTGGGTGCCACTTGGCGAGTTCTACTTCGAGGCTGGCGAGTACGACAAACTCGTGACGCTCGATAACTACTCATCGGAGGATGGCGTTGTCGTTGCCGATGCGGTGAAGATTGGTGGCGGTATGGGCAATGTGGAGCGTGGTGGCCAGACGAGTGGCTATCCGCGCTATACGGAGGGTGCGCGCTACTGGTTGCAGTGGTCGGGTTTCGACGAGGAGGTGTATGCTCCGAAGCAGGGTACAGACGACTACAAGGAGGACTATATGTCGCGTCCACACTGGATAAATGCCCTTATGGGTGGCTCGGAGCGTCTTGGTGGGGAGGATGGTCGCTCTATTCCGCTCGATGCGGCGTTGGCCTTCCATTCGGATGCTGGTGTACGCCTTAACGACGACGTTATCGGCACACTCGGCATATACTGCACGCTGGAGAATAAGGGCCGCTTCGAAGATAAAATATCGCGTATGCGTTCGCGCGATTTGACCGATGTGGTGATGACACAAATCGTCGACGACATACGTTCGTTATACGAGCCTGGCTGGGTGCGTCGCGGTATGTGGGACAGAGGCTACTACGAAGCACGTATGGGCGGTTGTCCGACGATGCTTCTGGAGTTGCTCTCGCATCAGAATTTCGCCGATATGCGCTACGGTCTCGACCCATCGTTCCGCTTCGATGTCAGCCGTGCGGTATATAAGGGCTTGTTGCGCTTCATTGCAAGTCAGTATGGTGTGGAGTATGTAGTGCAGCCGCTGCCCGTCAACTCCTTCTGCGCGGAGCTTACCGAGCGAGGTGTGCGCCTTCGTTGGCAGCCAACCATCGATAGCCTCGAGGCAACAGCCACGCCCGAATACTATATATTATATAAGCGCGAGGGTAGCGGAGGATTCGACACAGGTGTGCGTGTCGATGGTACGTGCGTCGAGGTCGATATGCCGAAGGATGTGCTGTGCAGCTACCGCATTACGGCCGTAAATCGTGGCGGTGAGAGTTTTCCGTCGGAGACTCTCTCGTCGTGTCGCTTAAGTGCGGAGCGTGGTCGCGTTATGGTGGTCAATGGCTTCGACCGTGTGGCTGCGCCCCTGAGTATTCAGGGTGACTCGATAGCAGGCTTCTACAACCGCTACGATAGTGGTGTGGGATATATCCGCGATATAGCATTCATCGGCGAACAGACCAACTTCGACCGCCGTCTATCGCGTTCCGAGAACGACAGCCACGCACTCGGCCAGTCGTATAGCGACTACGAGGGCGAGATTATCGCTGGTAATACGTTTGACTATCCGGCAATGCACGGAAGCTCGATTATAAAGACGGGTTACTCCTTCTGCTCGGCATCGCGCAAGGCGGTGGAGCGTGGCGATGTGTCGCTCGAGGGCTACGATATTGTCGATGTGGTTATGGGCAAGCAGCGCACAACGGCCATCGGTCGTGGAGCTATGGGCTACCGCTATGAGGTTTTTGGTGAGGCTCTGGAGCGCGTGCTTAAGGAGTATAGTGCCAAGGGTGGTGCAATGCTCCTCTCGGGCTCCTATATGTTCGACGATTTGTGGCACTCGCCACTCTCGGACGATAGCTCGCGCAAATTCGCCCGCGATGTGCTTCACGCCGAGTTTGGCGGCTCGATGGCTACGCGACGCGGTGTGGTGGAGAGCATAGCGAAGCACTATGGCTCACGCGCGAAGTTGTCGTTCAATATGGAGCTATCGTCCGAAATATACTGCGTCGAATCGCCCGAGGTGGTACTCCCTGCGCAGGATGCGGTGTCGATACTTCGCTACGTGGGTAGCTCGACCTCGGCAGCTGTGGCATACATACCCAAGGCGGATGACGAGCAGGGTGGTATAGTGATTCTCGGCTTTCCGTTCGAGACCATCAACGATGAGCGAGAGCGCGACGAGTCTATGCAGCAAATAGTGAATCTACTAACAACAAAAAGATAATATATGGCTCTTTCGCGTCATAACATCAAGACTGCGGCAATGCCTGCGGCAATGCTCCTCGGTGTCGCTATGTGCCGACCACTCGCTGTGGTGGAGAGCGTGACGGGAGGTGTACTCACACCGATACTCATCGCAGCGATGCTCTTTCTGACCTTCTGCAAGGTCGAGATTCGCAATATGCGCCTATCGCGTATCCATTTGTGGATGCTCGGCGTGCAGTTTCTCGGCTCGATACTTGTCTACTATCTGGTATCGCCGCTCTTTGGCGATGTCGTGGCACAGGGTGCAATGATATGCGTACTTGCGCCTATCGCTATGGCTGCGGTGGTTATTGGCGGAATGCTTGGTGCAAATGTCACAACGATGGTTACCTACAGCCTCGTCTGCAATCTCGTTACGGCGCTGCTTGCACCTCCGTTATTGCACCTCTTTGGCAACGGCACCTGCACGTTTATGGGTATCATCGGACGTGTAGCTCCAACGCTCATCGCACCATTTGCCGTTGCGCAGCTCTGCCGTTTTGTGTGGCCTCGCGGTGCTCAATGGTTTGCGCAGCGTGGCGGTGTGTCGTTCTCGATATGGCTCGTATCGCTGGTGCTGGTTATGGGTCGCACGACGATATTCATCCTCGAGGCCGATGCTTCGCTGCTCGTCGAGGTGGAGCTCGCGGTGGTGGCGCTGTTGCTCTGCTTGGCGCAGTTCCGCATAGGTCGTATGCTGGGCGATATGGCAGGTGACAGAGCTGCTGGCACACAGTCGGTGGGTCAGAAGAACACCATCCTTGCGGTGTGGCTCTCGCTAAACTTCCTCGACCCTATAGCCTCGATAGCACCTACGGCATACATCGTATGGCAAAACCTTGTCAACAGCCTGCAAATATACCGTAGTGGCAGACGAAAGTAGTCGCTCGGGTGTCAAAATGTCATAATGTATGACAGAGAGTGTCGCACAGTGCCATAATGTGTGACACTTTTCTGTTATATTTTTGTTTGGTACACCATTTGCCTAAAGAAAAATGTCTGCTCCGAGTGGAGTGGCACGTACTTGGAATTAAGAGATATTAACAAATAAAACAAACAAAACTATGAGCAAGATTATTGGTATTGACTTGGGTACGACCAACTCGTGTGTATCTGTAATGGAGGGTAACGAGCCTGTAGTAATCCCTAACGCTGAGGGTCACCGTACAACCCCTTCAGTTGTAGCATTCACCGAGGGTGGCGAGCGTAAGGTGGGCGATCCTGCAAAGCGTCAGGCTATCACCAACCCAAAGCGTACGGTATTCTCTATCAAGCGCTTTATGGGTGAGCGTTACGACAACGTAGCATCGGACATCGCACGTGCTCCATACTCAATCATCAAGGGCGATAACAACACTCCACGTGTAGATATCGACGGCCGTCAGTACACTCCACAGGAGATCTCGGCTATCACACTTCAGAAGATGAAGAAGACTGCGGAGGACTACCTCGGCCAGGAGGTTACCGAGGCGGTTATCACCGTTCCTGCATACTTCTCTGACTCACAGCGTCAGGCAACAAAGGAGGCTGGCGAGATTGCAGGTCTCAAGGTGCGTCGTATCATTAACGAGCCTACAGCAGCAGCTTTGGCATATGGTCTCGATAAGAAGCAGGACGATATGAAGATCGCGGTATACGACCTTGGTGGTGGTACCTTCGATATCTCTATCCTCGAGCTTGGTGATGGCGTATTCGAGGTTAAGTCTACAAACGGCGATACTCACCTCGGTGGTGACGACTTCGACCACGTACTTATCGACTATATGGCAGAGGCATTCAAGGCAGAGCACGGCATCGACCTCCGTCTCGACCCTATGGCTTTGCAGCGTCTTAAGGAGGCAGCAGAGAAGGCAAAGATTGAGCTCTCATCAGCTACAACAACCGATATCAACCTCCCATACATTATGCCTGTTAACGGCATCCCACAGCACCTCGTGATGTCACTCACACGTGCAAAGTTCGAGCAGCTCTGCGACCACCTCGTACAGAAGACTATCGAGCCTTGCCGCACAGCATTGCGCGATGCAGGTCTTCAGGCAAGCCAGATTGACGAGGTTATCCTCGTAGGTGGTTCTACACGTATCCCTGCAATCCAGAAGATCGTTGAGGAGTTCTTCGGTAAGACTCCTAACCGCTCGGTAAACCCTGATGAGGTAGTAGCCGTAGGTGCTGCAATTCAGGGTGGTGTGCTCACAGGTGAGGTTAAGGATGTCCTCCTCTTGGATGTTACTCCTCTCTCACTCGGTATCGAGACTCTCGGTGGTGTCTTCACAAAGCTTATCGAGGCTAACACCACTATCCCTACACGCAAGAGCGAGGTATTCTCTACAGCTGCCGACAACCAGCCTTCAGTAGAGATCAACGTATGCCAGGGTGAGCGTCCTATGGCTCGCGATAATAAGTCTATCGGTCGCTTCCACCTCGATGGTATCCCAGCAGCTCCACGTGGCGTGCCACAGATCGAGGTAACATTCGATATCGATGCTAACGGTATCCTCAACGTATCGGCAAAGGATAAGGGTACTGGCAAGGAGCAGAAGATTCGTATCGAGGCTTCGAGCGGTCTTACCGAGCAGGAGATTCAGCGTATGCGCGACGAGGCAAAGGCTAACGAGGAGAAGGATAAGGCAGAGAAGGAGCGCGTAGAAAAGGTTAACGCAGCCGACTCTAACATCTTCGCTACAGAGAAGCAGCTCAAGGAGTATGGCGATAAGCTTCCAGCAGACAAGAAGGCAGCTATCGAGGATGCTCTCGGCAAGCTTAAGGAGGCTCACAAGGCACAGGACCTCGCAGCTATCGACTCATCTATCGAGGCTCTCAACGCTGCTTGGCAGGCTGCATCACAGGATATCTACGCACAGCAGCAGGCACAGCAGGCACAGGGTGCGCAGTCGCAGCCAGGTGCAGAGCAGCAGCAGGCGCAGCCAGAGGATGTGGAGTTTGAGGAAGTAAAGTAATTTCTTGTGATAAGGGGTCGATTGCGGCCCCTAACAAAAAATGGCGACAATGGGACGTACGTCAAGTACTACCCATCGTCGCCATTTTTGCCGAGTGTAGCACTCGGCACCCTTCTAACAACAAATTTATTTCTTGTGATAAGTCATCATCTACCTCCGCTAACGAATTATCTTAGCAATGAGCAGTACCTCATGTACAGCCCATCGCCTCGAAATTCGCCGAGCGTTGTATCTGATAACTTCTAACAAGAAATTTATCTCGCTAATTGAGGTA